>DCVI01000039.1 GCA_002327315.1 Syntrophaceae bacterium UBA2192
CGACCGCCCCCTATCCCGATTTCTTGAAACCCCCTCTACGCCAGGAAGGGCCGGTTCTTCCAGTCCCCTGTGTCGATGACGTCCAGCTTCGCCGTTGGCCTGTTGTAGAAATAGGCCCAGGCCAGCGTGCTCTGCCCTCCCGCCGTTTCCGCGCGGACAAGGGCCCGCCGGAACTCGGAGCGGGCGTCCCCATAGCCCCGGAAGTCCTCGACGATGTCGAGCATCTCGAAGGCCTGACGGTTGTCCTGGAGGCGGTACATCTCGCCCCTCACGACTTGTTCCGCCTTTTTGGCCGGAACCAGGCAGGGATGCCCCTTTCGGGAATCGAAAAGAATCCCCTGCGCGCGGGCCTCCTGGCGGGTCATGGGGTGGGCCCAGGCCTCGAGGAGGTGGTGCCGGGCAAAGCCCTTCATCAGCGTCCCGTAGACGAAAATGTGGTCGACCGTCCAGGGGGCCTCCCTGCCCGCGGCGACGGCCATGAGCATCCGGTCGTCGAGCCCGTGGGAGAGCAGGCCCTCTCTCAGGGCCGCGGCGTAGTCCAGCCTCGGCGGGTAAAAGGTTCCTGCGATGCGGTCGGCGAAGACCCGGTAGGCCACGGCCTCCCGCTCCCGGCCGTCCTCGGTGAGGACGATCGCCTCGTAAGGGCGGTAGCAGCGGGGCACGAGTTTCTTGGCCTCGATGGCCTTCCAGCCGTCTGGCTTCACCTCGAAGAGGACGCCGGGCATGGCCTGGCCGAAACGCCGCCGGATGTTCGAGACGCGCCCCCTGTTTTCCCTTTCGCGGTAGTTGAAGATGAGTTCGTGATCGGGGAGCCAGGCGTTTGCCACCTTGGCCTTCAGCGGGTAATCAACCCCGTTCTTCGAGCACCACTTGGTGAGGCTCTTTTCGTTGATGTCGGAGGAATAGGCGAAGTAGAGGGGTGCCTTGTCCATGGGCCCTTCCTTTCTTGGATTGTCTGATGGCACTATAACGCCCGAGCGGCCGTGGCGTCAATGACGGGGGCCTGTATCATGAAAGAAAAAGGGAGTCTCTTTTTCCGATCTTCATATCTTCCTAACTTCCTGACTTCCCTCTCTCGGCCGTCTCAATCGCCTTCCGGAATTCCTCCAGGAGAAACTCCCGGCTCACGCCGTGGTCGATGAAATCCCAGGGGAGAAACTCGCCGGGGTCCTTTTCGCGGTAGACGTAGTAGTCGGCGTTGACGTTGACCCGTTTGAGGGCCTGGGGCCAGTTGCCGCCGTTTGCGTGAACGGCCAGGAGGATCTCGCCGACGAGGCGGTCGCCCAGCGAGAGCAGCGCCTGGACGTAGTTCCACTTCGGCAGGTCGTGGATGACGCTCACGGAGCGCTCTTTCCCGAATGCCCGCTTGATCTTCCGGACTATCTTCCGCACGAGGGCCGCGTCGGCCAGCGGGAGCCACTGGAAGGGGGTTGCGGGTTTGGGAATGAACTGGTTCACGCTCAGGGTGATCCGCCGGAAGCGCCGGGTGCCTTTCGAGGTCTTGACGGCATGGTGCCCGATCCTCCGGGTAAGATCGATGATCGCGTCGATGTCTTCCTCCCCCTCCGTGGGGAGCCCCACCATGAAGTAGAGCCGCAGGTTCACGATGCCGTTTTCGATGAGATGCTCCGCGGCCCGGAAGATCTGATCCTCCGAGATCCCTTTGCGGATCACGTCCCGCAGCCTCTGGGAGCCCGCCTCGGGGGCAAGGGATACCATCTCCACGCCGGAGGCGGCCAGAAGCCCGGCGAGGTCTTCCGAGATCCTGTCGATCCGGAGCGACCCGATGGAGAAGGCGCCCTTCTCGCCGAGGACCTGCCGGCAGATCTCGGCGAGCTGCGGGTGGTCGGAGACGGCCGTCCCGAGCAGCCCCACCCGCCCTTTCCTCCGAAGCCCTTCCTCCAGGGAAGGTGCGAGCGCCGAGAGTTTGCGGAAACGGGCCGGCCGGTAGACGAATCCGGCGGGACAGAACCGGCACCCACGGTAGCAGCCCCGGCTCACCTCGGCGAGAAACATGTCGCCGAACTCGGTGTGCGGGGTGGTGATCACCTGGTGGGTCCGGAAGGCGCTCAAGTCCTTGACGTGGCGCACCCGGATCGTTCTCGGAAAGGTCGCATCGACGGGCCGAAAAGAGTCGATGCGCTGCCCGGGCCCGTATCCCACGCGGTAGAATTTCGGGGCGTAGGCCCCCTCGATGTCGCGCTGCAGCCAGGCGAGGATCTCGTCGCGTGACACGCCGCCTGCGCGCAGCACCCGGTATCGCTCGAGGAATTCCGGCACCATCTCCTCGGCCTCCCCCAGCAGGAAGAGATCGAAAAAATGCGCCAGCGGCTCGGGGTTCAGGATGAGGGAGATCCCGCCCCCGATGACGAGGGGATCCCCTTCGCCGCGCACCGAGGCCGCGAGCGGGATGCGTCCCATCTCCAGCATTTTCAAAATATTCGGGTAGTCGTTCTCGAAGGAGACGGAGAAGGCGACGATGTCGAAGTCGCGAAGCGGCCGCCCCGATTCGAGGCTTGAAAGGGGAGAGGATCCCGGGGAGAAGGACGCTTCATCCCCGGGATCCGGAAGGAAGACTCTTTCACAGAGGAAAGAGGGGGTATTGTTGAAAAGGGCATAGAGCGTCTGGAAGCCCAGGTTCGACATGCCCGTCCGATACGGGCTGGGATAGGCAAGACAGATGCGGATCCTGTCGCGCCAGGGCGTTATTAGAGAGCCTTCTTCTTTCGAAAGGAGGGAGGGATCGCTCTCTTTCAGCCTCCCGGCCATGCTAGTCCGCCTGTCTCCTCAAAAACGTCGGGATCTCCAGGTTCGAGTCCTCCTCGTCGTCGCCCGCCCCCATCTTGATGACCGCCTGGGTTGCCAGGGGCGCCTTGTCCTTGCGCATGAACGCCGGCGTGCTCAAGTCCTCGCGCTGGCGGTAGCTGCTCAGGTGCGAGACGTTGGCGGTGCCCTGTCTCTTCTTGCCGCCCTGCTCGAAGCCGGTGGCGATGACGGTGATCCGGATCTCGTCGCCCATGGTCTCGTCGATGACGGTGCCGAAGATGATGTTGGCGTCCTCGTCGGCCTCGCCCTGGATCAGGGTGGAGGCCTCGCTCACCTCGAAGAGGGTGATGTCGGGCCCCGCCGTGATGTTGAGAAGCACGCCGCGGGCGCCCTGGATGGAATTGTCCTCCAGAAGCGGCGAAGAGATGGCCCGCTGGGCCGCCTCGACGGCGCGGTTCTCGCCGCTGGCGATCCCCGTTCCCATGAGGGCAAGCCCCATCTCGCTCATGATGCTCCGCACGTCGGCGAAGTCCAGGTTGATGAGACCGGGCACCATGATGAGATCCGAGATGCCCTTCACGGCGTGGTAGAGGATCTCGTCGGCCCTCTTGAAGGCCTCGAGGAGCGACATCGTCTTGCCGCCCACGCTGAGGAGGCGCTGGTTGGGGATCACGATGAGGGTGTCGACGATCTTCTTGAGCTCCGCCAGCCCCTCTTCGGCCTGCCGCTCGCGCTTCTTCCCCTCGAAGAGGAAGGGCTTGGTGACGACGGCCACCGTGAGCGCCCCCATGCTGCGGGCGATCTCGGCCACGATGGGCGCCCCGCCCGTTCCCGTGCCGCCGCCCAGGCCGGCCGTGATGAAGACCATGTCCGCGCCGGAGAGGGCCGTCCTCATGGAGTCCATCGTTTCGATGGCCGCGCGCTTTCCGACCTCGGGGTCGGAGCCGGCGCCGAGGCCCCGGGTCACGTCGCCTCCGAGCTGGACCTTCGCCGGCGCAAGGGATGCCCGCAAGGCCTGGCTATCGGTGTTGGCCGCGATGAAATCGACCCCCTGCAGGTTGCAGTTGATCATGGTGTTCAGGGCGTTGCCGCCTCCTCCGCCGATGCCGACCACCTTGATCCGGGCCGTCCCGCAGGACGCCGTCCCTCCATCCAGTAGTTCAAACATACGTCTTCCTCCCGTTAAAAGAATTCGGAAAACCACTTTTGTATTTTCTTGGTGGTGCGTCCCCACCATCCGCCGCTGCGACGGGTGCCGCGCCGCGACACCCGCTTGCTTCCGTAGACCACGAGCCCCACGGCCGTGGCGTGAAGCGGGCTGTTCACGATGTCCGTGAGCCCGCTGACCCCCATGGGGAACCCCTTCCGGACGGGCATCTGGAAGACCCTCTCGGCAAGCTCCGTGATGCCCGCCAGAAGCGCCGTGCCGCCCGTGAGGACGATTCCCGCCGTGAGATGATCCTCGTAGCCCGCCTTGACGAATTCCTTGTTGACGAGCGAGAAGATCTCCTCCATCCGCGGCTCGATGATCTCCCCGAGGATCTGCCGGGACACCCTGCGGGCCTCGCGCCCGCCCACGCTGGGCACCTCGATCGTATCGCTCTGGGGGATCATGAAGGTGTTGGCGCAACCGAAATTGCGCTTCATCTTTTCGGCCTCGATCACGGGGGTGCGAAGCCCGATGGAGATGTCATTGGTGAGGTAGTGGCCGCCGATGGGCAGGACGGCCGTGTGCTTGATGCTCCCCTCGCGGTAGATGGCGATGTCCGTCGTGCCGCCGCCGATGTCCACAAGGGCCACCCCGAGTTCCTTCTCGTCGGCCGACAGGACGGCCTCGGCCGTGGCCAGCTGCTCGAGGACGATCTCGTCGATGTCGAGGCCCACGCGGTTGACGCTCTTGATGATGTTCTGCGTCGAGGCCGTGGCGCTGGTGACGATGTGGACCTTTGCCTCGAGGCGCACGCCCGCCATCCCCACGGGGTTCTTGACCCCTTCCTGCTCGTCGACGATGTAGTGCTGGGGCAGCACGTGCAGGATCTCCCGATCGAGCGGGATGCTGATGGCCCTGGCGGCTTCGATGGCGCGCCGCACGTCCATCTCTTCCACCTCGCGGCCCTGGACGGCGACGATGCCGTGGCTGTTCATGCTCTTGATGTGGCTGCCGGAGACCCCCGTGAAGACGGAGCTGATCTCGACGCCGGACATGAACTCGGCCTCCTCGACGGCCTTCTTGATGGACTCGATGGTGCTCTCGATATTGACGACGACCCCCTTGCGCAGCCCCTCCGTGGGAGCGGAGCCCAGCCCGATGATGTCGATGCCCGTGTTGGTGAGCTCGGCCACGACGGCCGTCACCTTCGTCGTTCCGATATCGAGGCCCGTCACGATGTTTATTTTTTTCGCCATTCCGTCACTCCTGTGAACTTCGCGCTGCGCAATTCCGGACGTTTAGAAATCGGGAAGCCGGGACCTTGGGTTCGCCCTGGGCTCATTGCAATCTGCCGGATTCTCCAACCTTCACACCCTCCCACCTTCTCAACTTCTTCCTGGGTCAGGCCCTCACTCCCCCCGACACCTTGACCGGTACCCGGAAATCGCGAAGCTGTACCGTCACCTTGCCGGGATTGTTGAGATCGATGATGAAATACCCCGAGAGGTTTCGCCGCGCCAGGTCGGCCAGCACGGGTTTCATGCGCCTGAGCTTCGCGTCGTAGTCGCCGAAACCCAGCTTGAGGCAGAGCCCCTCTGCAAAGAGCGAAAGCCCGAAGAGGTCGTCCCCGTGGATCTCCGAGATGTTGCGAATCTCGGGGATCTCCGAGTAGGAGGCCATGAAGTCGAGAAGCTCGAGCGACTTGATGAGCATCTCCCGGTTCTCGGTTCCTTTTCGGTAGAATCCCGTGAGCACGGGCAGGTCCGTTTTCTCGCCGCTTCCGATCTTCTCGAAGGCCGTGCCGTCGCGCTCGATGAAGTACAGGCCGTCGCCCCGTTCGATGAGGGCCACGGGCTTGCGCTCCGTGACCTCGATGACGAGCCGGTCCGGGAAATCGCGTCTCACGGACACTTCCTTCACCCAGGGATTCGTCTTGACCTTCCTGGCCACGGCGCCGAGGTTGGTCATGAGGATGTTCTGCGAGGGCTTGAGCCCCGTCAGTTCGATGACCACGTCGCTCTGGAGCCTCTCGGTGCCCCTGACCAGCGTTTCCTTCATCTGGAAGTAGGGCGACACGATGATGAAGTTGTAGCCGAAGATGAGCAGCGAGGCGATCACCATGACGCACGCAATCAGGAGAACGGTCTTGCCGATCTCGACGAGGATCCTCCTCGAGCGCCGGCGCACCCGGTTCAGTCGTGTCTCAACGCTGGAACGGACCGATCGTCGCAACTCACTCCTCCCCGATGATCTTCACCTCGGGCTCCAGGGCAATGCCCTTCGCCTCGAGGACCTTCTCTTGCACGAGCTCGATGAGCCCGATGATATCCCTTGCCGTGGCGCTTCCGAGGTTTACGATGAAATTGCCGTGTTTCTCCGAGACCTGGGCCCCGCCGATCCGGGTCCCCTTGAGGCCCGCCTCTTCGATGATCTGCCCCGCGGGCATGCCCTTCGGGTTCTTGAAGATGGAGCCGGCGTTGCGATACTCAAGCGGGTGTTTCCCCGTGCGGGTTCGGAGAATCTCCCGGATGCGCCCTTCGACGGCCTCACGGCTCCCCCGGGCCAGCATGAAGACGCCGCCGGCGATACAGGACCCCCCGGGCAGGGCCAGGTTGCGATATTGAAACTGCAGGGCGTCCCGTCTCCATGATTGGATGTTCCCCTCGCCGTTGAGGAGGCTCACCGACTCGATCACGTCTTTCAACTCGCTGCCCCAGGCCCCGGCGTTCATCCGGATGCCGCCCCCCACGCTGCCGGGAATGCCGGCGCAGAACTCCATGCCCGCAAGCGCCTCTTTCGCCGTGAGGGCCACCACCTCGGCAAGCGATGCGCCCGCCTCGGCGAGAATCGCCGCGCGCCCCTCCCCGCGCGCCTCGATGCGGACCGCGCGGAGGCCCTTCGTGGAGATGATCACGCCGCGGAACCCCTCGTCGCGGACGATGAGATTCGTGCCGTTGCCCACGAAGAAGACGGGGACACCCTCGGCACGCATCATGGCGACGAGTTTCCCCAGCTCGGCGACACTCCCCGGGAAAACGAGCGCGTCGGCCCGCCCCCCCACGCCGATGGAGGTGTGGCGGTCCATGCACTCGTCGAAGAGGATCTTACCCCCGACGAGCGCTTTGAGTTTTTTGCGATATTCCGGTTCGTGGGCCGTCATCCGGTAGTTCCTACCTGCTACATCTACGCATGTGATGAAGAGCGGAAAATCTTTCGCTCGTTCTTTTTTCGGCTTATTACCTTTTCAACTTGTCAACTTATCAACTTCTACCTTCATGAAAAGGGATGGCGGCCGCTGAGTGGGGGTGTGGAGGGGCCACCCCGCCCGCCTCAGCGGCCTGCCTTCTCCTTTGCCTTCTTCAGAAACTCCGCCCCCACCTTCCAGACGCTGCCTGCGCCCTGGGTGATGATCACATCGCCGGGACGAGCCGTTTCGAGAAGGTGGCTAACGATCCCGTCGGCAGAGGGGATGTACTGTGTGTTCTTGTGTCCCACGGCTTCGATCCCCTTGAAGAGATTGAAGGAGGTGACCCCCTCGATGGGCGGCTCGCTCGCGGGGTAGATGTCCATGAGGATGAGCCGATCCGCGTCGGGGAAGCACGTGAGGAATTCCTTGTACAGGGCGCGCGTGCGCGTATAGCGGTGCGGCTGGAAGACGACGATGAGGCGGCCCTTCCAGAGCTGTCTCGCCGCTTTCAGTGTGGCCAGGATCTCCGTGGGGTGGTGGCCGTAGTCGTCGACGACGGTGATGCCGTTGACCTCGCCCTTCACCTCGAGGCGGCGCTGCACGCCGTGGAAGGCGGCAAGCCCGTCCCGGATCGCCGTGAACTCCAGATCGAGCTCCCGGGCCACGGCGAAGGCCGCCATGGAGTTGAGGATGTTGAACAGGCCCGGCGCCCGCAGCGTGATCTCTCCCAGGCGCACCCCCTTGTGGTAGAGCGTGTAGCGCGACTCGGGGCCCTCGAGGGAGATGTTTTTCGCCTGGTAGTCGGCCCCGTCGGAGACCCCGTAGGTGAGGGTCCGCCGCTTGATCTGCGGGAAAATCTCCTTCACGTGCGCATCGTCGATGCACAGGATCGTGACCCCGTAGAAGGGCACGATGTTGGCGAAGCGGACGAAGGCCTCCTTGATGTCGTCGATGTCCCGGTAGTAGTCCAGGTGCTCGCGGTCGATGTTGGTGATGACGGCGATCGTGGGGGAGAGCTTCAGGAAGGAGCCGTCGCTCTCGTCGGCCTCGGCCACGATGACCTCGCCGTCGCCCAGCCTCGCGTTGCTCCCGATCGACGACAGTTTCCCGCCGATGACCATGGTGGGGTCGAGTCCCCCCTGGGCGAGGATCGTCGAGACCATGGAGGTGGTTGTCGTCTTGCCGTGCATGCCGGAGACGGCGACGGAGAATTTCATCTTGAGAAGCTCCGCCAGCATCTCGGCCCGGGGGATGACGGGGATGTTGCGCCGGTGGGCCTCCAGGACCTCGGGGTTGTCGGCCTTCACGGCCGTGGAGGTGACGACCACGTCGGCCGTCTCCAGGTTGGATTCCCGGTGGCCGTAGTGGATGCGGGCCCCCATCGAGGAGAGCCGTTGCGTGGTGTCCGATTCCATCAGGTCCGAGCCGCCGATCGAGTAGCCCAGGTTGAGGAGGACCTCGGCGATACCGCTCATGCCGATGCCGCCGATCCCCACGAAGTGGATCCGCTGGACCTTGCGCTTCATCAAGTCTCTTCTGTGGCCGTTTTGCATGATCGTCTGTTCCGTCTATCCGGTCTATTCCGTCTGTCCCGTCCTATGAAAAAACGTGTTCCTTAATCTTCCTCTCCCCTCCGCGGGAGAGGATTGAGGTGAGGGGGAATGATCCCCGTACCTTTTGGTCTTGTGGCTCAGGCTTTGGTGCCTCTCACCAAAGCCATACACTCGTCCACGATATCCGCCGCGGCGCGTGCGTTCCCCAGGCTTGCGGCGTTCCGCTGCATCTCCTCGATCTTCCCCGGGTCCTGTGCGAGCCGCCGGATGACCCCCGAGAGGCTTTCCCCCGTGAGGGCCCTTTCGGGGATCATCGCGGCTGCACCCCTGTTGACAAGGAGTTCGGCATTTTTCGTCTGGTGGTCGTTCACGGCAAAGGGGAAGGGGATGAAAATCGCCGCCTTACCGCTTGCCGTGATCTCCGCAATCGACGTGGCCCCCGCCCTGCAGACGAGCAGGTCGGCCTTCCCGTAGGCTGTGGCCATGTCCGTGATAAAGGGCAGCACCTCGGCCTCCATCGCCTGATCGCGGTATCCTTTTGTCACCGTCTCCATGTCGTCCTTCCCGGTCTGGTGGATGATCCGGAGCCTTTCCTTCAACTCCCCGAGATGGGGCAGCGCCTCCAGGACGGCCAGGTTGATCCGGTGGGCCCCCTGGCTTCCCCCGAAAATCAGCAGCCCAAACGGCTCGCCGGGCTTTCTCTCGCGTCTTTGCGCCCCGGCGATGGCCGCCCGGATGGGGTTTCCCGTCACGCGGACCCGGTCCGCGCGAAACCGGCGTGCCGTCTCGGGGAAGCTCACGAAGATCCTGTCCGCAAATCTCCCGAGGATCTTGTTCGTCTCGCCCGGGATGGCGTTCTGCTCGGCAATGGCCGTCGGCAGGCCCATGAAGCGGGCCGCCAGCACGGCCGGTCCCGACGCGTAGCCGCCAACCCCGATCACAACGTCCGGTTCGAAGCCCCGGATGATCCGGCGGGACTGGATGAGGCTCGGCGGGATCTTTGCAAGCGCCGCCATCGACCTTGCGATGCCCCGCCCCTTGATGCCCTCGACCTCGAGCGTGGCCAGGGGAAAGCCGATCTGCGGCAGCACCCGGGCCTCGAGCCCCCGACGGGTCCCGATGAAAAGAACTTCGTTTTCCCCGCTGCGCCTGCGGAACTCCTCCGCGATCGCGACCCCCGGGAAGAGGTGGCCTCCCGTTCCTCCCCCCGCGATCGCGATCCTCACGTTCCCGCCCCCCTGGGGGTCGACTTCTGGTACGTCGACAGGTTCAGCAGAATCCCCACGGCGATGCAGCTCACGATGAGCGCCGTGCCCCCGTAGGACAAAAAGGGCAGGGCCATGCCCTTCGTGGGGATGAGCCCCATGACGCCTGCGATATTGATGAAGGCCTCCATCGCGAGCAGGATCGTGATCCCCGATGCCAGCAGGCTCCCGAAGGTGTCCTGGACCCGGAAGGCGATCACAAATCCCCTGAAGATCAAAAGCCCGAAGAGCACGATGACCGTGCAGATCCCGATAAAGCCGCTCTCCTCGGCGATGATGGAGAGGATGAAGTCCGTGTGCGGCTCGGGCAGGTAAAACAGCTTCTGCATCCCGTCGCCCAGCCCCACGCCGAAGGGTCCTCCCGACCCGAAGGACAGGAAGGACTGGATGATCTGGAACCCCTTATGCTGGGGATCCTTCCAGGGGTCCATGAAGGTGTTCCATCGATCCATGCGGTAGCCCTTCATCATGACGAGGGTCACCGCCACGGGGATGAGCGCCAGCATCGATCCGGCGAGATAACGGAATCGCACCCCTGCGATGTAGAGGACCGACAGGGCCACGGCCACGATCAGTACGGCCGAGCCGAAGTCGGGTTGCTTCACGATCAGCGCCACGGGCACCATCACGATGGCCAGCGGCAGGAGGAACCCCTTCAGGAATTCCTGAAGGTGGGCCGACTTGCGTGTCAGGTAGTGGGCGAGGAAGACGACGACGAGGACCTTCACGAGCTCGGCGACCTGGAAGGTGAAAAACCCGAGGTTGAGCCAGCGGCGCGCGCCGCCCTTCGTGACACCGATGCCGGGCAGGAAGATCGCGACCAGCAGGACGATCGATACCCCCAGGCCCGCGTAAGCCACGCCGCGCAGCCACGTGTAGGGCATCTTCATGAGAAAGATCATGGTCGTGAGTCCGACGACGAGGAAGAAAAGCTGCTTCTTGAGGAAGAAGTACCCGTCTCCGTATTTCTGCAGGGCGAGCATGTAGCTCGAGCTGTAGATCATCACGGTGCCGAAGGCGATGAGCACCAGCACGATGAAAAACAGGATGAAGTCGGGTCTTCTTCCCCTTGCAGGTGTTTCGGCCATGGGGTCGCTCAATTCCTCTGCGTTGCGCTCTTGCGGTCTTTGAGCCCGCGTACGGTTTCCTTGAACACATCGCCTCGATGGGAGTAGCTGCGAAACTCGTCGAAGCTCGCGCATCCCGGCGAAAGCAGGACCACGTCGCCGGGGGCGGCATCGTCATAAGCGGCATGGACGGCATCTCTCATCGTGGCCGCCGTCACCGTTTTCACGATCCCGCCGATCTTTTCGCCGATTCGATCGCGGGCCTCGCCGAAGAGGATCATCTCCTTGACGTGCCGGCGGATGAGCGGCTCCAGGGTTTCGAAGTCCCCCTTCTTGTCGCGGCCGCCCAGCAGCAGCAGGACGGGCGCCTCGAAGGCCTCCAGGGCCCTCACCGCGGCGCTCACGTTTGTCCCTTTCGAGTCGTTGTAGAAGGCCACCCCGCCTTTCTTGCCTGCAAACTCGATGCGGTGGGCAAGCCCCGTGAAGCTCCCCAGGGCCTCTACGATGGCGCCGGGCGTGCAGCCGGCGTATCGGGCCGCCATGACGGCGGCCATGACGTTTTCCACGTTGTGCCGCCCGGGGATCCGGATCATGGACCGGGGGTAAGTCTCGATCTCCCTGCCGCCGGCCCGGTACAGCAGCCGATCCCCCTCGAGGCTCATGCCTTCGCCAGGCACGGCTTTCGTGCTGAAAAAGACGACCCGGGCCTTGAGCCGCTTTGCCAGCGCCGCCGACTCCGCCTCGTCGGCGTTGAGCACGGCGAGATCGCCCGGTAGCTGGTTTGCGAAGATCCTCTCCTTGGCCCAGCGGTACTCCGCGTAATCGGCATGGTAGTCCAGGTGGTCGGGCGCCATGTTGAGAAGCACCGCCACCTGGGCCCGGAAGGTCTCGATGCGTTGAAGCTGGAAGCTGCTCATCTCGACGACGGCCCACTCGTCCTGTTGGGGCCCGCCGACATAACCGATCAGCGGGCTTCCGATATTGCCGCCGACGAAGGCCTTCTTTCCCGCCTTCTCGAGGATGTGGCCGATGAGGGTTGTCACCGTCGTCTTTCCGTTCGTTCCCGTGATGGCGATGACGGGCACCCGGAGAAACCGGAAGGCCAGCTCGACCTCGCTCACCACCGGGATGCCCCGTTTTTCCGCTTCACGCAGGATCGGGTTGAAGGGCGGCACCCCGGGAGAGGGGACGATGAGATCCATGGCGTCGACGATCGCCGGGTCGGCACCCCCCGTCAGGATGCGAAGTGAAAGACCCGCCAGGGCCCCGAGCGCCTCTTGCAGCTCCGTCTGCGGCTTCTCGTCGGTGACGGTCGCGACGGCGCCCCTTGCGGCTGCAAAACGGGCCGTGGCGATCCCGGTCTTGCCGAGGCCGATGACGAGAACCTTTTTATTCGTGAGTTCCAATGTCCTCTGTCACCTCAGCTTCAGTGTACTGATGGCCACGAGGGCCAGGATGATCGAGATGATCCAGAACCGCACGATCACCTTCGGCTCCGCCCACCCCTTCAGCTCGAAGTGATGGTGGATGGGGGCCATGCGAAAGATGCGCTTGCCGTTCGAAACCTTGAACCAGCCCACCTGGAAGATGACCGAAACGGTCTCCAGCACGAAAATCCCGCCCACGATGGCAAGCAGCAGTTCCTGTTTCGTCACGAGGGCCAGCGTGCCCAGGGCCCCGCCCAGGGAGAGCGACCCCACGTCGCCCATGAAGATCTGCGCCGGGTAGGTGTTGTACCAGAGAAAGCCCAGGCAGGCCCCCACCATGGCCCCGCAGAAGATCGCCAGCTCGCCCGTCCCCGGGACGTACGGGATCTGCAGATAACCCGAGATCCTTGCATTGCCGGCAAAATAGGCAAAGAGCAGATACGTGATGAAACAGATCAGCGCGGGACCCAGGGCCAGTCCGTCCAGGCCGTCGGTGAGGTTGACCGCATTGGCCGCCCCCACGATCACGAAGACCGTAAAGAGGACGTAGCCCCAGCCCAGATCGGGCAGCATGGTCTTGAAGAAGGGGATCGTGATCGCCTCGCTGAAATTCGGTTTGAGGTACAGGGCGATGCCGATGAACAGGGCGATCGCAATCTCGAAAAAAAGCCGCGTGCGCTTGGAGATCCCCTTGCTGTTTTGCTTCGTGAGCTTGTTGAAATCGTCGAAAAACCCGATGATGCCGAAGCCGACGGTGACCAGGATGAGCATCCACACGAAGTCGTTCGTCAGGTTTGCCCACAGCAGCGTCGAGATCACCACGGAAAAAATGATCATGATGCCGCCCATGGTCGGCGTGCCCGACTTTGCGAGGTGCGTGCCGGGCCCGTCTTCGCGGATGTTCTGCCCGATCTGCAGAGACTCGAGCTTGCGGATGAGCCAGGGCCCGAAGACGAAACAGATCGCAAGCGCCGTAATGGCGGCGTAGATCGTCCGGAACGTGATGTAGCGGAACACGTTGAAGTACGAAATGGACTCATGTAACGGATATAACAGGTGATAGATCAACTCAGCGGACCTCCTAAATACAAAACCCCAACCCGAAATACAAGCAGTTGGGGATACGCCGGGGTCATGCCCCTACAGATTGAGGTCGTATCCCTATCACAGGTTCTTTTCACTTTGCAACCCCGATTGCGCCGAGAATCGCCTGGACGATCTCTTCCATCTTCATTTTCCGCGAGCCCTTGACAAGGACCCAGTCGCCCGCCTTGAGGCAGGCCTTCAGGTGGGCCACCGTTTCCTCGGTGGAGAGGTCGATCAGTACCTGGTCGCCCTTCATCCCGCGCTTCATGGCCCCTTTTGCGGTCACCTTGGCGAAATCCCCCCGGAGATAGGCCTTGCTGACCCCCGTGTCGGCCAGATTGCGCCCGATTTCCTCGTGGTACTTCTCCGCCTCGCCGCCCAGCTCGAGCATGTCTCCCAGGATCACGGTGCTCCGGCACTCCCCCTTGAGGCCCTGCAGCGTCTTGAGGGCCACGGCCACCGAGGCGGGGTTCGCATTGTAGGTGTCGTCGATGAGGGTTCCGCCGTTTTTCAGCCGGTAGACCTCCATGCGTCCCCCCACGGGCTTGAAGGCCATGAGCCCCTGGCAGATCGCGTCAAAGTCCGCTCCTGCGGCGCTCGAGGCCGCCGCCGCCGCCAGGGCGTTCGAGACGTTGTGAAACCCGAGGACCGGAAGCAGGATCTCCCGTGAGGCCCCGTCCATGAGGAGCCTGAAAATCGTGCCTTTCTCTCCCTCGTGGGCGATACGCGATGCCGTCACGTCGGCATCCGCCTCGATCGCGAAGGTGATCTTTTCCCCTTTCCATTTTTCCGCCCAGGGGGCCAGGGCCTCGTCGTCGAGGTTGATGACGGCCGTGCCCCTGTTGTTCATGACGCGGAAGAGATCGCCTTTCTCCTTCCGGATCGTCTCGAGGGACTTGAGACCCTCCAGGTGAGCGGGCCCCACGTTGGTGATGACGCCCACCGTGGGCCCGGCGATTTCGGTCAGGCGGGCGATCTCGCCACGCCGGTTGGTCCCCATCTCGAGGACGGCGACCTCGTGGGCCTCGTTCATCTGGAAGAGGGTGAGCGGGAGCCCCACGAGGTTGTTGAGGTTTCCCACGTTTTTCAGCAGATGCTTCTCCCGGCCCAGGATCGCTGCCGTCATCTCCTTCGTCGTCGTCTTGCCGGAGCTTCCCGTGACGGCGACAACGGGGATCGAGAACCGGGCGCGCCAGAACCGGGCCAGATCGCCCAGGGCCGTGAGCGTGTCCTCGACGGAAATGACCGTCGCCTCGCCGGCGATCTTTTCCAGGAGGCCCTCGCGGCCCCTCTGGACGAGGACCCCGGCGGCCCCTGCGCCCGCAGCCTGCCCGATGTAGTCATGGCCGTCGAAGCGCGCACCCGCCAGCGGCACGAAGAGACTTGCGGGGGCAATCGTCCGCGTATCCGTCGAGACCCCCTCGAAGAGGGCCGAGCGGCCGGGCCGGACGAGGCTGCCCCCCGTGGCCTTCAGCACATCGTCCGTGGAGAATCGGGGGGTCGAGATCTTTTTCACCTTGCCCTCCCTCGCATCCTGTCCAGGGCCTCGCGGGCCACCGTCCGGTCGTCGAAGGGGATGGTATTCGTTCCGAGGATCTGGTAGTCCTCGTGACCCTTGCCGGCGATCAGGACGATGTCGTCCGGACTCGCCAGGCCGACGGCCATCCCGATGGCCTCGCGCCTGTCGGCAACCACGGTATAGGTTTTCTCTGCGCCCGCGGTGCGGAGCTCCCCGGGGCTCACTTTCTTCATCACGCCGGCGTCGATTCCGCCCTCGATGGCGCCGATGATGGCGAGCGGCTCCTCGGTGCGTGGATTGTCGGAAGTGACGATGACGAGGTCGCTCTCCTCGGCGGCGGCTCTGCCCATGAGAGGGCGCTTGCCCCGGTCGCGGTCGCCGCCGCAGCCGAAAACGGTGATGATCCGGCCCTGCCGGAACCGGGCGAGGTTCTGGAGCACCCGCTTCAGGGCGTCCTCCGAGTGGGCGTAATCGACGAAGACGGCGGGCTCGCCGGACTCGCTGATCTTTTCGAGGCGGCCGGGGACGGGCTTTGCGCACTCGATTCCCCGCTGGATCGCCGAAAGCGGGATCCCCAGGTGGAAGGCCGCGGCCGTGGCGGCCAGGATGTTGTAGAGGTTGAACCTCCCGCTGAGCGGCGCCCGGAGCGGGAAGGCGCCCGCCGGGGTTTCGATCTCCGCTCGGATCTCGCCGAGGCTGAGTTCCACCTCCTTGGCCTGGACGAAGGCGATCGAGTCGATGCCGAAGGTCGTAAGTCCCTTGGCCCCCAGCTCCTCGGCGAGCCTGCGGCCCCACGGATCGTCGATGTTGATGATCCTTCCCTGCCTGCGGCCGTTCTTCTCGCCTGCCAGCAAATCCGTGAAGAAGCGCTTCTTGGAGGCGTAGTAGTCCTCCATGGTGCCGTGGAAGTCGAGGTGATCCCGGGTGAGGTTCATGAAGATGCCCAGGTCGAACTCGCAGTCCTCGACCCGTCTGAGCTCCAGGGAGTGGGAGGAGACCTCCATAACCACGTGGGTGGCACCCGCGTCGCGAATCGCGGCGAGCAGCCGCTGCAGCTCGAAGGACTCGGGGGTGGTGTGCGAGGCGGTGAGCACCTTTGTGCCCCAGCGGTAGTTGACGGTCCCGATGACGCCGGGCTCGTGGCCCGCTTCGCTCAAGATGGATTCGAGGAGATAGGTGACCGTCGTCTTGCCGTTGGTGCCGGTCACGCCGACAAGGCCGAGTGCGCCGGAGGGATTCCCGAAAAAATTCTTTCCCAGCACCCCCAGGGCCCTGCGGCTGTCGCGGACCCGGATGGAGGTGTAGCCGGCGTGGCGGGCGATCTCCTTCTCGTAGACGATGGCCTTCGCCCCGCGCCGCACGGCCTCGGGGACGAAGAGATGCCCGTCGGATTTCAACCCCGCGACGGCGACGAACAGAAAGTCCGCCTCGCAGCGACGCGAGTCGAAGCAGATTCCCTCGATCTCTCGGGCCCGTGTCCCGTGAACCTCCAGGACATCGACCTTTTCCAGCAGTTCAAGCAAGTCCACGTCGGCCTCTCAGTCCTCGGTGCTGAAGGATACGGCGCACAACCGATTGCCCTTGAGCGGGGTCCCCGGCGCCGGTTTCTGGCTCGAGGCCCAGCCGCTCCCCGTGACTTTCATCTCAAGGCCTTTCTCCTGGGCCGCCTTCAGGGCCTGCCGCACCGTCATACCCCGGAAGTCGGGTACGACGGCCTCCTCTTCCGTTGCAGCGGCTTGAGCCGCCGGGCTCACTGCGGGGGTCGACACGAGCCGGATCTTGGAGCCCGTGTTGATTTCCGTTTCCTGGACGGGGGGCGTCTCCCCGATATCGGGTTCGAAGCAGCGGATGATCTGCTGGGAGATGGACTTGAACACGGGGGCTGCCGCCTCGCCGCCCCACTTGTGCAGCTGGGGTTCGTCGATGGAGACCAGCATGACGAATCGCGGGGCCTCGGCGGGGAAAAAGCCCATGAAGGAGGTCCGGACCCGCTCGCTGGAGAAACGCTTGTTCGCAAAGTCGAATTTCTGGGCCGTGCCGGTCTTGCCGGCCACGTCCACGTTCACGAGGGCCGCATTCTTCCCCGTGCCGCCCTGCTCGCCCACGACGTTGGTCAGCATGGTCGTCATTCGCCGGGCCGTGTCGGCGGAGATGACCCTGCGCACGGCGGTGGGGGCGAACTCCCGGACCGTCTCGCCGTTGACGTCGACGAATTTCTTCACGATGTGGGGCTGCATGAGCACCCCGTCATTGGCGATGGCGGAGAGCGCCGAGACGAGCTGGATGGCCGTCACCGAGATTCCCTGGCCGAAGGCGACCGTGGAGGTGTCGACCTGCGTCCAGTTCTTCCAGGGGCGCAGCAGACCCGAAATCTCGCCGGGCAGCTCGATGTTCGTTTTCTGGCCGAAGCCGAAATTCTTGATGTAATCGTGGAACTTTTCGCGGCCCAGCTTCTCGGAGATCTTCACGGAGCCGATGTTGCTCGAATACTTTAATATTTCACGCACCGTGAGGACCCCGTGCCGCTTGCGGTTCGCCTCGTGGAAGGTCGCGTTGGCCACGCGGTAGGCGCCGTTTTCGCAATTGAAACGGTCCGACTCCTTCACGACGCCTTCCTCGATGGCGGCGGCCACCAGGAAGGGCTTGAAGGTGGAGCCGGGGTCGAAGCAGTCCGTGATGGCCTTGTTTCGTTTGTTGTCGGCCGTGGCGCTCGCGTAAGCGTTCGGGTTGAAAACGGGGCTGTTGGCCATGGCGAGGATCTCGCCCGTTCGGGGGTCCATGACGATGATGAAACCGCCGCGGGCCCGTGTCCGGAAAACGGCCTCCTTCAGGTTTGACTCCACGGCATGCTGGATGCGGCTGTCGAGGGTGAGCACGAGGCTCAGCTGCTCGTCCTTCTTGCCTGTCACGGAGCGCTCCGGCAGGTAGAGCTTCTTCCCCCGGGCGTCACGGCCCCAGAAAATCTTTTCCGGCTCTCCCCGGAGGTAGCTGTCGTAGCGCATCTCGAGGCCCTCGAGGCCGTTGGAGTCCATGCCCACGAAGCCGATCAGCTGGCCGGCCAGCTCCCGGCTCGGGTAGAAGCGCTTGGGTTCCTGGATCAGGTAGACCCCCTCCATCTTGAGGTTCTTGATCTGCTCGGACTGGGCGGGGGTGATCATGCGGGCGACCCAGCAGAAATTCTTCGATTTCGCGATCTGCTGGGCGATGGCCTTCTTGGGCTGACCCGTCACGGCGGCCAGCTGTGCGGCCGCCTCATCGACGTTGTCGATCTTGGAGGGGTCGGCGAAGACGGAGTCGGCAAGGATGCTCGCCGCAAGCTTCTCGCCGTTTCGATCGAAGATGATCCCCCGCTCGGGGTGGAGCTGGAGGGCCTTGTTGTGCTGCTTCTCGGCAAGGTTTTTGTAAGTCTTCCCCGTCATGATCTGGAGGTGGAAGGCCCGGAAGACGAGCACGCAGAACAGCACCAGGAACATCGCCAGCAGGGTGGCGATCCGGAAGCGGAACCATTTTTTCGACTTCGCGCTCATTTGATGAGGACCACCTGCTCCCGTTCAGGGTATTGAAGCTTCAGCTTGTCCCGGGCGATGGACTCGATCCGCTGGGGCGATTTCAGCGTGGCGATCTCCACCTTCAGCCTGCGGTTTTCCTCCGTGAGGTTGTCCCGGACGGTCATCTCCTCGGCGATCCGGTACTTGAGCTGCGTGTTGTGCAGATGCGACCAGACATAGACGAGCGCTACGGCCACCAGGACGAGAAGCGAAAGGATGAGCGTGGAGACGCGCAGCCCCGTTGTCTCCCTCCCGACTGCCGCCGTTCTGGTCCGTGCCGCTTTCGCGATGGGCATCGTCAGATCCTCTCTGCCGTTCGAAGTTTCGCGCTGCGCGCCCTGGGGTTTCGGTCCACCTCGTCCTCGCCGGGACGAACGGGCTTGCGGGTGATGACCCGGAGCCTCGGCTTGACCCCGCAGGCGCAAACGGGAAGATCGGGAGGACAGGTGCAGTCCCGCGAGGCGTCGCGAAAGAGATCCTTCACCATCCGGTCTTCCAGCGAGTGGAAGGAGATGACGGAAAACCGCCCGCCTTCCTTTAAACGGTCGATCCCCGAGGCGATGCCCCGGTCCAGGCTTGTCAGCTCGTCGTTGACGGCGATCCGGAGCGCCTGAAAGGTCCTCGTTGCCGGGTGGATCCTCCCGTGGCTCATGCGCGCCGGCATTGCAGCGGCGACAATGGCCGCGAGTTCATCCGTTGTTTCGATCGGCCCCGCCTTTCTTCTCTCGACGATGGCCCGCGCAATGCGCCCGGCGAGCAACTCCTCGCCGTAGAGGCGCAGGATCCGCTTGAGTTCCCGCGCATCGGTTGTGTTCACGATCTGTCGCGCAGTCCGGGTGGCGTCGCGGTCCATCCGCATATCGAGCGGTGCGGGCTTCGTGAAACTGAAGCCCCTCTCTGCCGTCTCGAGCTGGTGCGAGGACACCCCGAGGTCCAGCACGATGCCGTCGACACGCTCGATCCCGAGCCCGGAGAGGATCCCGTCCAGATCGGCATAGTCCCCCTTGACGAGGAACTTGCGCTTTCCGAAGGGTTCCAGGACCCGCGCGGATTCCGCGAGGGCGTCGTCGTCCCGGTCGATGCCGACCAGGATTCCGTCGGGGGCCGTGGCGGTAAGGATTCCCTGCGCGTGCCCGCCGCCGCCCAAGGTGCCATCCACGTAGATGCCGCCGGGCTTCAGATCAAGCGACTCGAGGACCTCCCGCAGCATGACCGGTTCGTGATAGGTAGACGTCACCCCTGCGCTGTCCATTTCTCTTTTCAAGGATCATCGGCGGAAGCAGACGCGGGAATCCCGCCAGGGGAGCTGGCCCGTCAGATTCCCAGGTCGGCCATGTAATCGCTGAAGCTCTCGATCTGTTCGCCTGATTTTCGGATCTCCTCTTCGAAGCGTTCCTTGCCCCAGATCTCGATGACCCGGACCATGCCGGCCATGACAATGTCTTTTTCCAGCTTGGCGTAATCGCGGAGCGGCGGGGGGATCAGGATCCGTCCCTGGCTGTCGAAGGTGCAGTCCACCGCCCCGGACATGAAGAAGCGCTGAAACGCGCGGACTTCCTTTTTCAGCATGGATTGATGGGAGATCTTCTCCTCGAGGATCTGCCACTCGTCGAAGGGGAAGACCATGAGATAGCCATCCCAGTTCGTGATGACCATCCGGTTGTCGTACTTCTCTGCGAAGACCTCGCGGAGCTTGGCGGGGAAGATGATTCTTCCTTTGTCGTCAATGGTATGGTAATATCTCCCCCGAAACACAGACATGCGAGATACTCCTCCACAATCATCCACTTTGCTCCACTTGGATGCAATAGTAGGGCCGTCTTCCATCCCTGTCAAGAAAAAACTTTAATTTCCGCTGGATTTTCGAAGGATCTGGTACTTCCGGACGGCCCGGCTGTGCTCGGTGAGCGTCGCGGAGAACTGGTGGGACCCGTCATTGCGGGAGACGAAGTAGAGATACGGGACCGGGGCGGGGTTCAGGGTTGCCGTGAGGGCATCCATGCCGGGGTTGCAGATTGGGCCCGGCGGGAGCCCCCGGTTGAGGTAGCTGTTGTAGGGATTTTGGCGCTCCAGGTGTTTGCGCGTCAAATTTCCGTCGAAATTCTCGATGCCGTAGATCACCGTCGGGTCGCTCTGAAGCGGCATCCTGATCCGCAGGCGGTTGTGGAAGACGGCCGAGACGATCGGCATCTCCTCTTTGCGGCCCGTCTCCTTCTCGATGATCGAGGCGAGCGTCACCCACTCCTTCAGGCCGAGCCCCTGCGCGCGGGCCTGCTCGATCATCGCGCCTGTCACCTTGACCTGGAATCGGTCGGACATCGTTTTCAGGATCGTCCGGGCATCCATGGTCCGGTCCAGGTTGTACGTGTCGGGAAAGAGAAACCCTTCGGCGCTGGCCGCCGGGATCTTCAGGGCGGCCAGGGTGTCGCGGTCCCTGGCGAGGCGCAGGAACTCCTTCTCATCCACAAGACCCTTTGCGGCAAGACGCTCGGCGATCTTGCGCACGGTGAACCCCTCGGGCACCACGACGGGGTGTTTCTTGACATCCCCGTCAATGAGCTTCCTCAGCATTTCCACCTGCGGCAGGGTCCTGGCGAATTCATACTCGCCGGCCTTGATCTGCTGGGGGGCATTGTAAAAATAAGCCATGGCCCGGAAGAGAAGCCGGCTCCGGATGAGGCCCTTCTCGTCGAGGAGATTCACGACCTGGGCGAAGGGCGTGCCCCGGGGGATGTTCACGAGGACGATCTCGTCGTTTCCAGGGGCGGGCCGCTGGATGGTGCCGAGAAACCAGAGGGCGGCAAGGATCCCCGCCGTCGCGATGAGCGCAACGATCAAAAGGCGGCGATGGCGGAGAAATTCGAAAGGCTTCACGTGTTGCCGCCCCCGGGACCCGGGGGTGAGCCTCCCCCGCGACGGGCTTTTTGATTCAGGTAGTCCTGCAGGATGACGGCGGCGGCGATCCGGTCCACCATGCCCCTCTTCTTTTTGCGCTTCACGCCCGCCTCGCGCATCAACTCCTCGGCTTCTTTCGTGGAAAGGGTCTCGTCCCAGGCGATGACGGGCACGGAAATGATCTCTTCGAGGGAGGCGATAAAGCGGTCCACCTTCCCGCACTGGATGCCCGCCGATCCGTCGAGCCTCAGGGGGTAGCCGACGACGATAGCGCCGGCGCCGTACTCCAAGACAGCCGCAGCGACGGCGTCCAGGTCCGCCTGCCTGGACTTGCGTTCGATGACGGAGATCCCCCGTGCCGTGATCCCCATCTCGTCCGAGACGGCCAGGCCGATTCGTTTCTCTCCGTAATCGATCGCGAGAATTCTCATGGGGGGTATATATAAAGGATAGGAAAGCCGTGCGCAAGGGCTAATAGCCAACAGTCGACAGCCTGCAGCCGACAGCAGGTAACAGGTAACAGGTAACAGGTAACAGGTAACAGGTAACAGGTAACAGGTAACAGGTAACAGGTAACAGGTAACAGGTAACAGGTAACAGGTAACAGGTAACAGGAACACCCTACTGACTGCTTCTTTTACCTGTCACCTGACACCTTCACCCGGCGGCACGCCTTTGAGATTGAGTAACGGCCGGAATTCTGTTATCTCATGACGTACTTTCAAGAAACCACGCACAGAGCCGGAGCGGGAAGCAGGATCGGATTTCATGAAGCACATTATTCTGGGCACGGCAGGTCATGTCGATCACGGGAAGACCTCGCTCGTCAAGGCCCTCACCGGCGTGGACACGGACCGGTTGAAGGAGGAGAAGGAGCGGGGGATCACGATCGAACTGGGCTTTGCCTCCCTTCCCCTCGAAAACGGTGATTCCCTCGGAGTCGTCGATGTGCCGGGCCACGAGAAATTCGTCAAGAACATGGTGGCCGGCGCCACCGGCATCGACATGGTCCTTCTCGTCGTTGCCGCCGACGAAGGGGTCATGCCCCAGACGAGCGAACACCTCGACATCTGCACCCTCCTGGGAATCAAGAGCGGCATCATCGCGCTCACCAAGATCGACCTCGTCGATCCCGACTGGCTTTCGCTCGTGCAGGAGGACGTGCGCGGGTTCATGAAGACGACCTTCCTTGCGGAAGCGCCGATGATCCCGGTGTCCGTTGTCTCGGGCGAGGGGATCCCGGAGCTCACCGCCGCTATCGAGGAAATGGCCTCCCGGATCGGCGAGCGCCGCGACAGCGGCCTGTTCCGGATTCCCGTCGACCGGGTCTTCACCATGAAGGGATTCGGCAGCGTCATCACGGGGACCCTCGTTTCCGGTCGCGTGAGCGTGGGCGACACCGTCGAGGTCCTGCCACAACGCATCCACGCCAAGGTGCGCGGCATCCAGGTCCACAACGAAGCGCAGGAAGACGCCGAAGCCGGGCAGCGCACCGCCATCAACCTGCAGGGCGTCGAGCGCACCGCGCTCAATCGGGGCGACGTGGTGGCCCATCCAAGCATCTTCGAGCCCTCCCAGCGTCTCGACGTCCATCTCGAGTATCTTGCGGGGGCGGGCCGGGTACTGAAAAACCGCGCGCTCACGCGCTTCCACACGGGGACCAACGAGATCATGGCCCGCGTCGTCCTTCTCGACCGGGAGGAGCTCCAGCCGGGGCAGAAGGTCTACGCCCAGCTGCTGCTGGAAGATCCCGTCGTGGCCATGGGGCGGGACCGGTTCGTGATCCGCAGCTACTCCCCCATCCGCACGGTGGGCGGCGGCGAGATCCTCGACCCCGATGCCGTGAAGCAGAAAAAGACAAAGGAGCGGTTTGCCGTGGAGCTGGAGCTGCTCCGCACGGGGACTGACGTCGAGCGGGTGGCCGTGATTCTGGGGCGCACGGGGGTTCAGGGGCTCACGTCGAGCCGGCTTGCCGTGAGGACGGGGATCCCGCTGGGCGATCTGAACCGGATCCTGAAGGACATGGCTGAAAAGAAAGCCATCATCCGCATCGACCGGGAAGAGACCCGGATCGTTTCGTTTCCCGCCTATCAACAATTGAAGGAAGAACTTCTCCGCGAGATCGGCCTCTACCACCAGCGGTTCCCCCTCAAGGAGGGTGTGCCCAAGGAGGAGCTGCGGACGACGGCAGGCCAGGAGATCGAAACCAAACTCTTCAACATGGCCCTGAAGGAGCTGGAAAACGAGAAGAAGATCCTTGCGGACAGGGAGCACGTGCGGCTTGCGGCACACCGCGTCGATCTCAAGGGCAACCTGGGAGACCTGGGAGGAAGGATCGAGACGATCTACCGCGAAGCGCAGCTGACGCCGCCTTCCGTCAAGGAGGTCATGGAGGCGCTCAAGGGGAAGAAGGCCGAGAGCGCAAGCGTCTTCGGGGTGCTTCTCAACGAGGGGGTGCTCGTCAAGGTGACCGAGGAGCTCTACTTCCACAGCGAGGCGATAGGAAAGCTGAGAGAGGACTACACGGCGGCTCTGACGAGGGACGGGAAGGCCACACCGGCCACCTTCAAGGATCTCACGGGTCTTTCCCGCAAGTACATCATCCCCCTCATGGAATATTTCGACGCCACGAAGCTCACCATCCGCGTAGGCGATCACCGGACGCTGAGGGAGAGGCGGTAGCGATGAAGAAACAGGCCGCTACGGAAGGGATCGAGCAGCTGAGCCTGCGCCGCTTCGACGGCAAGCGATTCTCCGACGCCCCGGGGGACGTGGTCCGGGAGATGCTCCTGGAGGTCTTTGTCGATGGCAGCCTCGTCGTGACTATTGCCTGCGCGGGGATTCACCTGCGGGAGCTTGCGACAGGGTTTGCGAAACAGGAAGGCCTGCTCGAAGAAGCAGCGGATATTCTGGAGTTGACCCTCTCGTCCGACCGGGTCGACATCCGGACCCGGGGCGGCAGGGGCCGGGCGCCCTCCCTGGCGGCGGGAAAGACGATTGCCTCGAGCGGCTCCCGCGGCAGCCGCTCGTTCCAGGCGGAGGGAAAGGAAAAGGCCGTCCTGAACGGCTGCCCGGAGCTCGATGCAGCAACGGCTCTCCGTTTGATGGATGCGCTCCTTGCGGCCACGGTGATCCACGAGCGCACGCGGGGCACTCACTGCTCGGCCCTGGCCGATGCGCAGGGCATCCTCGCGGCGCGTGAGGACATCGGGCGGCACAACACGATCGACATGCTCTGCGGCTGGGCGCTCACCGAAGGCATCGACCTCGCCGACAAGTTGCTCCTGACGACGGGGCGCGTCTCTTCCGAGATCGTCTCCAAGGCCTGGAAGATGGGGGTCCCCATCATCGTCTCCCACTCGGCGGCCACCTCGCGCGCCGTCATGATGGCCGAGTCGCTGGGGATCGTGGTCGTGGGGTATGTGCGGTGCAAGTCTTTCACGGTCTATGCGGGATGCGAAGCTATCAAGGCCTGACGAGGCAAACAAGGCCAAAGGCTACAGGCAGCAGGTGACATCTGTTAGCGGAAGGCACTCGACCAGGATTCTTCCTGCGAATAGACGGTTTTAGACCGCTCTAACGCTCGCTCCACTGCGGCCGCAAGAACTCGCCCTTCGGGCTCAGACAGCTTGCGCCGCGGACGTTGCGCTTCGCGAAGAGCGGTTACCTAAAACGCGTCTAACTTCGCTATCCAGAATCCCGCTCGCGTGCCGTTATCGTAAATCAATAAGGGCAGCAGCACTTAGAGAGGTCAAAGACATCAGGCAATAAACAACAGGAAGGAACTGGATGAAATCCCTATTCGTAAAAGACATCAAGGCAGGCGAGAAGATCAAGGCGTCCTTTCTCGTCATGGAAAAGAATCTGGCCTATTCCCAGAAAGGGGCGCCCTATCTCAGCGTCAAACTCCGTGACCGGACGGGGGACATCGAAGGCCGCGTCTGGGACAACGTGGCGGCCCTCGACCCGCTCTTCCGGAAAGGCGACATCGTCTTCGTGCAGGCCCGTGCCGTCAGCTACCGCGACAACACGCAGCTTGCTATCCTCGACATCCGCAAAATAGAGGAGACCGACATCGACCCCTGGGATTATTTTCCGACCACGAAGGGCGACGTGGAAGAGATGTTCACCGCGCTTACGGGCTATGTGTCCACCGTGGAGAACCCCTGGCTGAAAAAACTGCTGGAGGGCTTTCTGGGCGACGGGGACCTGGCCGCACGGCTTAAAAGGGCACCCGCCGCAAAGGGGTTCCACCACGCCTACCTCGGGGGACTCCTGGAGCACACCCTGTCCATGGTGCGGATCCTTGACTTCCTGGCGAGCCACTACCCGACGGCGAGCCGCGATATGCTGATTGCCGGCGGGATCCTGCACGACATCGGCAAGATCGAGGAATTTTCCTACGACCGGGCCATCGATTACTCGACGCCGGGCCGGCTCCTGGGGCATATCTACCTTGGCGTGGAAATGCTCGACCGGAAGATCGCAGCGATCGAAGGGTTCCCGGAGGGTCTGGCCCTGGAGCTCAAGCACGTAGTCCTTGCCCATCACGGCGAGCTCGATTTCGGCTCTCCCAAGCGTCCCAAGACCGTGGAGGCCCTCATCGTCCACTTCGTTGACGATCTCGATGCCAAGGTGATTGCCTTCCGGGAATTCATTGGGAATTCCGGCGGCGAGGAATCGGAGTGGACCCTCTTCCACCGGTTCTTCGAGCGCTTCCTCTATAAGGGAAAGGCAGGGGCGTAGAGACAGGGTATAGGGTGCAGGGTGCAGGGTGNNAGGGTGAAAGACACTAAAGATTTTTTTCCGGAAGCCTGAAGCCCGAATCCTGAGGCCTGCGTCACGCTACGCGTGACGCTCCCCAAAGATCGCCCGTCCGATCCGCACGAGGGTGGCGCCTTCCTCGACGGCCACCTCGAAGTCGTCCGTCATCCCCATGGAGAGCTCCCCCATGGAAACGTTCGGGATGTTCTCTGCGAGGATGCGGTCGCGCAGCGCCCGCAGGCCCGCAAAGCAGGGCCTTGCCTTCTCGGGATCGTCATACCAGGGTGCCATGGTCATGAGTCCCTGGATGGCCAGATTGGGCATCCAGGCGGCGATCGTGCGGATCAGGCCCGGTGCCTCATCGGGCGCAGCGCCGCTCTTGGACTCCTCCCCGCCCAGGTTGACCTCCACGAGAATTTTGCAGACGGTCCCCGCGGCGGCGGCCCGCCGGTTGATCTCCTCGGCCAGGCTCAGCCGGTTCACGGAGTGGATCATGTCGAAGAGACGCACGGCAACCTTTGCCTTGTTGGTCTGCAGGTGGCCGATGAGGTGCCATTCCACGCTTTTGCCCATCAGCTCGATCTTCCTCTTTGCCTCCTGGACGTAGTTCTCGCCGATGATCTCGATCCCGGCCCCGATGGCCTCCCGGATCCGTTCATCGCTCACGGTCTTGGTGACGGCCATGAGGCGCACCCCGGCCGGGTCACGGCCTGCGCGCGCGGCTGCCGCCGCAACCCGCTCCCGGATCCGACGGATGTTCTCGTTCACTTCGGACATGGATCACTCCTGTCTGAAATCGACCAGGCCCAGCCCCTTCAGCGCCTCGACGACTTCGCAAAGCGGCAGCCCTACGACATTGGTCCAGGAGCCGTGGATCTCGGAGACGAGAAAAGACGCCTTTCCCTGGACGGCGTAGCCGCCGGCCTTGTCGTAGGGCTCGTCTGTCTGTACGTACCACTCCACCTCGTCATCGGGGACGTTTTTGAAGCGGACCTGTGAGGCGACGGCCCGCCGGACGAGCTCTGCGCGCCCGCTGTTCATCAGGGTGAAAGCGGTGATGACCGTGTGCTCGCGCCCGCTCAACTTGCGGATCATGCACCGGGCCTCGTCGATCGTGGCCGGTTTGCCCAGAAGCTCCCCGTCGATCGTCACGATCGTGTCCGCCCCCAGGACCCAGCGGCCGGGCCGCATTGCCGCAACGGCCCTTGCCTTTGCTTCGGAGAGCCGCAGGGCATAATCCGCCGGGGCCTCCCCCGGCCCCGGCGTCTCGTCCACGCTGCCGTGCAGGATGGTGAAGCGAACCCCTGCGAGCCGGAGCATCTCCTTGCGGCGGGGCGAGGCCGAGGCCAGAATAAGTCGAGGGGTTGCCATGATGATCCTGCCCTTTCCGTTCGGAGACCGCCGGTTGTCGGCGGTTCACCCGTTGCTTCTTTATCACAGAAAAGGCGGCCGATAAAGGGTGCAACCTGAAACCGGATAACTCCCTGAAATCAAAAATTTTTGAGGCCCATTGGCCTGCGGCTCGCGGCGTGATGTTCGCCGGCCAGTTGCTGGTATGCTTCATGCATCGTTATCTCGGCGGTAAGGTGTGCACCGCCTGCGGGATGCCCGTATTGCCGTAGTGTGCGGGAAGTCACACCGCCTTCCGAGACAACACGAGCAGGATCACTGCATGGGAATCGAGATCCGTCAAACCGCCGGGAAAGCGCAAGTCCTCTCGACCGGCAATGAGGAATATCTGAAGGCCCTCTTCGGCGCGGTCCATACGGGGATTCTCGTCATCGACCCCGCAACGCACCGGATCATCGACGTAAACCCGTCGGCGGCGCGCATGATCGGCCTTCCCCGGGATCAGATCGTCGGCTCCGTCTGTCACCGATTCGTCTGTCCCTCCGAGGAGGGGATGTGCCCCGTCACGGATCTCGGCCAGGCGGTTCACCAGTCCGAGCGGCTCCTGTGCATGGCCGACGGCAGGGAGATCCCGATCGTCAAGGCCGTCGTCCCGGCGTCCATGAACGGCAGACGCTGCCTCATCGAAAGCTTCGTCGACATCTCCGAGCAGAAACGGATCCAGCGTGCGATCGCGGACAGCGAGCAGCGGACCCGGGAGCTGACCGATTCGCTGCCGCAGATCGTCTTCGAAACCGACGTGGTCGGCAAGATCACCTTCGGCAACCGCAGGGGCCTCGAGGTGCTGCAATACACGCAGGAGGACCTGGCAAGGGGCATCAACGCTCTCGATATCTTCATCCCCGAGGACCAGGAACGCATCCAGAAAAACATCATCCGCATCCTGAAGGGGGAGATCCTCCCGGATGTGGAGTACACGGCAAGGCGCAAGGACGGGCGCACCTTTCCCGTGATCATCAATGCCGCCCCGATCCGCCGGGGTGGAAGGGCCGCAGGCATTCGGGGCATCGTCGTCGACATCTCAGACATCAAGCGCACGGAAACCGCCCTCCGGGAATCCGTGGCGATGTACCGGGCCATCTTCGAGGGAACCGGCACGGCCATGGTGATCATCGAGGAGGACACCACGATCTCGCTGGTGAACACGGAGTTCGAGAAATTTACGGGGCTCTCCAGGGAGGAAGTGGAAGGAAGGCGAAGCTGGCTCGAGTTCACGCCTCCCGATGAGATGCATCGGCTCAAGCACTATCACGATCTGCGGCGCGAGGATCCTCACGCGGCGCCGAGGCGCTACGAGCTCAAGCTGCGGGACGGAGAGGGCCGTATCCGGGACATTTTCATGAGCGTTGCCCTGATTGCGGGCACCACGCACAGTGTCGTCTCCATGCTGGACATTACGGAGCGCAAGCAGGCCGAAGAGGGCCTGAAGAAAACCAAGGAGGAAGCCGAGCGGATCAACCGGGAGCTCGAGGCCATCAACCGCCAGCTCGAAGAATCCATCGAGCGGGCCGGCATCATGGCCCAGGCCGCTGAGTTGGCAAACCGCGCCAAGTCGGAATTTCTGGCCAACATGAGTCACGAGATCCGCACGCCCATGAACGGGATCATCGGGTTTTCGACGCTGCTGCAGGAGACGGATCTCGACGGCGAGCAGCGGGAATACGCAGAGGCCGTCAAGGCGTCGGCGGAGAACCTGCTGGCGCTCATCAACGACATCCTGGACTTCTCGAAGATCGAGGCGGGAAAGCTCACGATCGAGCCCATTCCCTTCGATCTGCGCACCACGGTGGAAAAGCTGGCCGACCTGCTGGTCGTGAGGGCCGACGAGAAGGGACTGAGCCTGATC
This sequence comes from Syntrophaceae bacterium UBA2192, assembly GCA_002327315.1. Taxonomy (GTDB): domain Bacteria; phylum Desulfobacterota; class Syntrophia; order Syntrophales; family UBA2192; genus UBA2192. The sequence continues at coordinate 29,484 of DCVI01000039.1, forward strand.
GTGCGCTATCTCTGCGGGGCCGAGCGCCGTGTGATCGGCGACCCCGGCCGCATCCGCCAGGTGCTGACAAACCTGGTGAGCAATTCCGTCAAATTCACCGAGAAGGGCCACGTCATCATCAGCGTGAGCTGCGAGGCGAAACGGGACGGTTTGCCGTCCTTCCATTTCAGCGTGGAAGACACGGGGATCGGCATCCCGGACGAAAAACTGGAATACATCTTCGAGAAGTTCACCCAGGCCGACGCGTCCACGACGCGCCGCTATGGAGGCACGGGCCTGGGACTGGCCATCTCCAAACAGCTCGTCGAATGCATGGGCGGCACGATCGGGGTCGACAGCCGGGAAGGAAAAGGCTCCACGTTCTGGTTCGCCCTTCCGATGGCGATCGATCAGGAGGCCGCCATCACGGTCGTTGAGGAGGCCGATCTCTCGGGGGTTCGGCTTTTGATCGTCGACGACCGGGAGATCAATCGACGCACCCTGGAGGAACAGGTTGCCGGCTGGGGCATGCGCTACGCCAGTTGCAGCTCCAACGATGAGGCGATTCAGATGCTGCTCCGGGAACATGAGGCCGGGGATCCCTTCCAGATGGCCATCATCGCATATCACGATGAGCACAGTGAAAGCGAAGAGCTGGGCTGCCGGATCAAGGGGGATGACCGTCTCCGGCAAACGGTGCTCATCATGATCGCCTCCATCGGCAAGCGAGGCGACGCCAAGCGGATGCAGGACGTCGGGTTTGCGGCATACCTCGTCAAGCCGGTCCACCAGTCCATTCTGATGGATGCCCTGGCGACGGCCTGGAGCGCCACCCTCACGGGGCAGCCCCTGCAGCTCATCACCCGGCACAGCCTGGCGGAGGCCCGTGCGGAAAAGAAACCGATCGAGCCCGAGGCGGCGACTGCCGAGCGCGTGCGCGTGCTCGTGGCGGAGGACAATCCCGTGAACCAGAAACTGGCCATCCGGATGCTCGAGAAGTGCAACCTGGCCGTGGAAGTCGCGGCAAACGGCAGGGAGGTCATCGACATGCTGGAGAAGACCGCCTTCGACCTCGTTTTCATGGACTGCCAGATGCCTGAAATGGACGGCTATGAAGCCACGGCGGCGATCCGGAAGGCCGAGCGGGTAAGCGGGAAGCACCTCGCGATCGTTGCCATGACGGCCAACGCGATGCAGGGCGACCGGGAGAAATGCCTCTCCGCCGGCATGGACGACTACATTACGAAGCCGATCCGCAGGGAAGCCATCCAGGAGATGCTCCAGAAGTGGGCGCCGCAAAACAGGGGATAGGGTATCGGGTACAGGGTATAGGGTTCGGAAAGAGAATCGAAGACAAAGTAAAGGGAAAAGAAAAACGACCGGAGAGAAAAATGAATTTCAACGAGATGGCGGAGAATATCGGGCTCGATGAGCAGGATTTCCGGGAAATGGCCGAACTGTTCGTCAGCGTGGGGGTGACGGATCTCGAAAAGTTGCGCGATGCCTGGGCGAGCCGCAATTGTCAGGGTGTGGTTATGTCCGCCCATTCCCTGAAGGGAGCGTCTGCCAACCTGGGGTTTACCGAGATCTACGAGATTGCGAAGCGCGTCGAGGCGGACGCCCGGGTGCAGAAGCTCGACGGGGCCGATGAGGCCATCGGTGAGATCGCACAGAAGCTCACCTCGATTTCAGCGGCCCTCGAGGGGCATTGACCGGCATGCGGTGGATGATCTCTCAGGAAATTAAAAACAGGGAATAACGCTTGTGAGGTCCCGGGGTTTCACTCTCCCGGGGATGGGCTCCCGAATGATGGAACAGCAATCCTTGCCGATCCTGATCGCCGTGGCGGATCCCGCAGACCGAAAGGCTCTGGGGAAGGCCCTCGCGGATGCGGGATACCGGAAGGTCGTGAGCGTAGCAGACGGCCGCAAGGCCATTGCCGCCATGGCGGGGGAGCTCTTCCCCATCGTGATTGCGGATTCTCGTCTGTCCGGGATGGACGGTTTCGAGCTGTGCCGGACCCTTCGTGCACGCGAACTTCCCGGCTATGTGTACATCCTGATGCTGACCCGGGGGAACCGGAAGTCCGAAATCCTCAAGGGGCTCGAGGCCGGGGCCGACACCCACCTGGCCAGGCCTGTCGATCCGGCCGATCTTGCCGCCCGACTCAAGGCTGCCCTGCGGGTCATCGATCTCGAGCGATCGCTGCGGCTCACGAACGAAGAGGTGCGCGCCCTGTCCATCCGGGACCCCCTCACGGGGATCTTCAACCGGGTGTACCTCTCGGAGCGTCTCCACCAGGAGATCAAACGCTCCCAGCGCTATGGGCACCCGCTGTCGATCGTCATGTCCGACATCGACCACTTCAAGGACGTCAACGACCAGCACGGGCACCGGGCCGGGGATCAGATCCTGAAGGATTTTGTGAGCCGCATTTCCGGCTCCATCCGCATCGACGTGGACTGGATGGCTCGTTACGGCGGCGAGGAATTCCTCATCGTCCTGCCGGAAACGGATCTGCCTTCGGCCTATATCGTGGCCGAGCGGTTGCGCCGGCTCGTGGCGGAGACCCCCTTCCTGTTGAGGGGCAAGGAGCTGCGCATCACGTCGAGCTTCGGCGTCGCCAGCTACCGGTCGGTCCGGCAGAGCGAGAAGGTTTCCTTTGACGGGCTCATGGAGCAGGCCGACGAGTTTTTGTACCAGGCAAAGCGCGAGGGGAGAAACACGGTTCGGGGGGCGAGACCCGTCGGACCCGAGATGAAAGGATGCGCGGCATGATAAAGAAAAAAATCCTCGTCGTGGACAACCACCCAATCATCCTGGAGTACATGTCCAAGTTCCTGAGCAAGGCCGGGCACGAGGTCCGCACCTCCGAGGACGGCCTGCACGCTCTGGACCTTCTGGAGATCTGGCGCCCCGACATCATCTTCGTGGATCTCATCATGCCCAACATCGACGGCAAGAAGCTCTGCCAGATCATCCGGGCCATGCCCGAGATGAAGGACACCTACATCATCATCCTCTCGGCCGCCGCCGCCGAGGAGCAGCTCGACTTCCGCGCCATCGGGGCCAATGCCTGCATCGCCAAGGGGCCGCTGGGCAAGATGGGCCAGTATGTCGCTGCCGCGCTCCACGAAGCCGAGCATCGGGGCACGCGGGACTTGCAGGAGCGCATCTTCGGTGTCGAGAACCTCTACTCGCGGCAGATCACGAAGGAGCTGCTCTCCATCTGGAAGCACTACGAGGTTGTGCTGGGGAGCCTCTCCGAGGGCATCCTGGAGATCACCCCCGGGGGCCGCATCGTCTTTGCGAACCCCGCGGCCATCACCCTCACCGGTATTCCCGAGGAGCGACTTCTGGCCTCGAGCGTGCTCGGCCTCTTCAACCCCAGGGAGAAGGACCTGGTGCGGGACATGATCGATCACGTGACGGCCGAGGCAAGCGTCGTGTCAGCCGACAGCCCCGTGAAGCTCAACGACCGGGAGTTCATGATCAAGCTCCTGCCGATCCGCGACGACATGAAGCGGACCCTCATCATGGTGCTCGACGACGTGAGCGAGCGCAAGCAGATCGAGACCCAGTTCCACCACGCACAGAAGATGGAGGCCGTTGGCACCCTGGCCGGCGGTATCGCCCATGACTTCAATAACCTCCTTATGGTCGTCCAGGGGAACATCTCACTCATGCTCTTCGACCTGGACCCGAAACACCCCTTCTACGAGCGGCTCAAAAGCATCGAGAAGCAGGTCCAGAGCGGCTCGAGGCTCACGGCGCAGCTTTTGGGCTATGCCCGCAAGGGCCGCTACGAGGTCAAACCCATCGATCTGAACCTGCTGGTCCAGGAGGCCTGTGAAACCTTCAACCGGACGCGAAAGGAGATCCTGATCCACCAGGAGCTCACCCGCGATCTCTACGCCATCGAGGCCGACGCCGGCCAGCTCGAGCAGGTCCTCATGAACCTCTTCGTCAATGCCGCCGACGCCATGCCGGGCGGCGGGAGCCTCCTAGTCCGGACGGTCAATACGGACCACCATGCCATGATGGGAAAGCTCTACAACCCCAAACCGGGCAACTACGTCCTGCTCACCGTGACGGACTCCGGGACGGGCATGGACCGCAAGACCATGGAGCGGATCTTCGAGCCCTTCTTCACGACCAAGGAGATGGGGCGCGGGACGGGGCTGGGGCTGGCCTCCGTCTACGGAATCGTCAAGGGCCACGGCGGGTTCATCGATGTGGAATCGGAAAGGGGCAAGGGGACGACTTTCCGGATCTATCTCACCGCGACGGACAAGCCTGTCGTGCGCAACGGCGCCGAGGTGCACGAGCCGATCAAGCGGGGCAACGAAACCATCCTGCTGGTCGACGATGAGCAGATGATGCTCGAGATCGGCCGGGACCTGCTGCAGACCATGGGATACCGCGTCATTACGGCCCGAGACGGCGAGGAGGCCGTGGAGATCTACCGGGGACGGCGCAACGAGATCGACCTCGTCCTGCTGGACATCGTCATGCCCAAGATGGGCGGGGGGCAGGCCTATGACTGCATGAAGGCGATGAACCCCGAGGTGAAGGTGCTCCTGCTCTCCGGGTATAGTATCGACGGGGAGGCGACTCAGATCCTCGAGCGGGGGTGCAACGGCTTCATCCAGAAGCCCTTCAATCTGGAGCAGCTCTCCCGGAGCGTCAAGGCGGTGCTCACCGGCAACGAGGTGCAAAAGAAGGGAAACGGAGGGGCAACGGGCCTCGCCAGAGGCATCCGGGCATAACGCCGCCACCCTGTGAGGGAAAAACATGTCAACGGGACCCATGGAAACCAGGGAAACTGCGCAGAGCAAGGGGACAATCCTGATCGTCGACGATCACCCCGTTAACGTCAGGCTGTTGGAAAAAATCCTGAAAAGTGCCGGCTACGGGACCCTTTCGGCCGAAAACGGGCCCACCGGAAGGGATCTTGCCGCCGCGTGCCTGCCGGATCTGATCCTGCTGGACATCATGATGCCGGGAGAAAGCGGCTTCGAGTCCTGCGAGAAGCTGAAGAAGGATATGCGGACGGCCCACATCCCCATTGTTTTCCTGTCGGCCAAGACCGACACGGAGAGCAAAGTGACGGGGTTGAACCTCGGGGCCGTGGATTACATGACCAAGCCCTTCGACAAGACGGAGGTCCTCGCCCGGGTGGGCCGGCACCTCGAGACGAGGGACGCCTACCAGGGCATCATCGAGCTGCAGGCGGCAAAACTCAAGCAGGTCCAGGAGGCCCAGCAGGCGATCCTGCCCCGGCCGGTGGAGTTCCCCGGGGCGGTCTTCGGGGTGAACTACATCCCCATCATCGAAGCCGGCGGTGACTTTTATGACGTCTTTCCCGTGGGGGAGGGGACCTTTGGCTATTTCGCCGCCGATGTCAGCGGGCACGACATCCGCGCCTCCTACAACACCTTTGCCCTGAAGGCCCTGATCAGCCAGAACACGGGACCGCTGATCCCGCCCGCAGAGACGATGCAGGTCATCAACCGGGTTTTCTCGAGCCTCATGAAAAACGGGGAGCACCTGACCGGCGTCTACGCGCGGCTCGACCGCCGGGCCTCGGAGCTCACCGTTGTCAATGCGGGCCATCCTCCGGTGCTCTATCTCACCGCAGGCGGGGAGATCCGGCCGCTGGCGGCCGAGGGCGACATCCTGGGCGTCTTCGAGGATGTCCTCTTTGAGCCGCTTTGCGTGAGCGTCAGCGGGGGAGACCGGTTCTTTCTTTTTACAGACGGCCTGCTGGAAGTCTTCGGGGAAGACCCCCGCAGCCGGGAGGAGGGGATCGACGCGCTCATGGCCTGCTGCGTGGAAACGCGGGAGCTCCCGATCGAAAAGGCCGTCAACGAGATCGTGTCGCTGATCTGTCCGGACCGGGGTCGCCTGCAGGACGATGTCCTGCTGCTCGGCGTGGAGGTGTGACGATGAGCCCGAGAGGGTCATCGGGACCGTATTTTGCAAAGGTCTGGCAGCAAGGACGGATTGCATGGATGTTTTCGAGGTCGGCAGGGCACCGGGAATCCTGACGGTATTCCTTTCGCCGAAGCTCCGCTACATTGACCGGGCAGGCGAGGAGACGGTGCGCTTCCTTGAGGAGAGCGGCGCGGGGGTCAGCCCCTTCGGCGTGTTGCTCATCATGAGGGAAGCCCTCACCAACGCGGTGCTCTATGGAAGCCGCCACGAGGAGGATTCGAGGGTGAGATACAGTCTGAGCCTCGATGCCGGTACGCTCACCATGGAAGTGGAGGACGACGGCGACGGATTCGACTGGAAGAGCCGGACGTCGGAAGTGCCCGACATCACGTCGGAGTCCGGCCGGGGGATTGCGATCATGTCGGTCTATGCCTCCGGCTTTCAATACAACGAAAAGGGGAACCGGCTCGCCGTTTTCTGGCAGTGTGAGTGACGCCGCGAGCCCTCTGTCGTCGTGAAAACGATTGCACACGCATACCCGCAGCGCCTGACGTGAGCGTGTCGAACGTTGCTGCGGGGGTTGCGAGCATAATAACGGATAACCCACTGCCTTGAGTTTCTAAATTCCTGGCACCTTGGAGCGAGGAATTTTAATCATGCAGACTGAACCAACAGGAGGTTTCATGGAAGAGGCAATTAGAAAAGAAAAACAGACGATCATCGCACCGGGCAGGGACATTGTCGCCTCCTATGCCCAGGAGTTGCGGCGAAATCTGTGGTCCCTCATCGAGGAGGGCGTTACGGACGTGACGATCGATCTGTCCGGCGTGCAGATGATCGACTCCATCGGCCTCGGGGTGCTGATCGCGGCCCACAATTCGCTCAAGAAGAAGCAGGGCCGGCTCGCGATCACCAACGTGTCGAAGGAAATCCTGGGGCTGCTGAAGACCATGCGCCTCGATCGCCACTTCGACATCAAGGAATAACTCGAGGCCCTGCCTGGCAGGGCAAGGTGTCCTGCCTCGACCGGAATCCCGGGTGAACCCCCTGCAGGCGTGCTGCGCCCGCCTGCAGGGGAGGCCTGCCTGCTGCAGGCGACACTCCTCTTTTCCCCCTGCCCCTCTTGCGTCCGCCTTGACATTCCCGATACGTTCATGCCACTAAGTGTTTACTCCCCCGGGCCCCGTACCGTCGCGCTCCGCATCCCGGCAGTACGGCGCGGGAAGCCGGCAACATGAAAAGGATGGCGAAAAGGGCCCGAATTGGGAATAATGGGCATAACCCAGGCCAGACCGATCGAGGAGGATTTCGGTGAAAAAGAAAAAGATCATCATTGGCGCATTCGTGCTTCTGCTGCTCGGGGCGGGACTCATGGTCTGGTTCGGTCAGCAGGGCATGAAAAAAGACGGGCTCTATTACTCGGGGACGGTCGAGGCTGCCACCATCTCGAACCTCTCCTTCCAGGTCGCCGGGAAAGTGTTGAAGGTCCTCGTCACGGAGGGACAGCGCGTGGAAAAGGACCAGCCCCTTGCGGAGCTCGACGGCGCCGAGTTCGAGGCGGCCCGCGATCAGGCCAGGGCGACGCTCGACCGCTCGGAGCGGAGCCAGGACCAGGCGTCGGCGCTCTTGGAGGTCTACCGCAAGACCCTGCCCGATGATGTGGCACGAGCCGAGGCCGGTGTTGCCTCTGCCCGCGACGTGCTTACGGAAGCGCAGTCGAACAAGGAGCGTTACGATCAGCTCTACTCCAGGCAGGTCGTCTCCAAGAAGGAGTGGGAGACGGTGAAACTCAACTATGACACGGCGCGATCGAGGCTTGCCGAGGCCGAGGCCGTGCTGAGGCAGGCCAAGGGCAACCTGGGCCGGATCGGCGCCACCGAGAGCGAGGTGGAGGCTTCCCGGGCCCAGGCGGCGGCATCGAGAGCCGCCCTCGCGCAGGCCCGCATACAGCTGGACCGGACGCAGCTCCGGTCCCCCTTTGTGGGGATCGTGACGAGCAAGAACATCGAGCCCGGAGAGGTGGTGACCCCGACCAGGCAGGCCATCACCCTCTCCGATTTCACTTCCGTCAAGGTGAAGATCTATGTCGGCGAGACGGAGATCGGAGGCGTGAAGCCGGGCCAGAAGGCCGACGTGAAGGTCGACAGCCTTGCCGACAAGACGTTCGAGGGAACGGTAACATTCATTGCCTCGGAAGGGGAGTTCACCCCGAAGATCATCCAGACCCAGAAAGAGCGCGTGAAACTCGTATACCTCGTGGAGGTGACCGTACCGAACCCGAGCCTGGAGCTCAAGACGGGAATGCCGGCGGATGCATGGTTGAAGTGAGGCAGATGCCGCAGCAGGATTCTTCGTGCGAATGGACATTTTTCGACCGCTCTAAGGCTCGCTTCGCTGCAGACGCATGGTTCGACAAGCTCACCATGACGTCGAGATTCGTGATTGCGTCATCCCGAGCCTGTCGAGGGACGCCAAGAGCGGTTACCGACCGGGGGCGCATCCCGCAAGGAGGTGCGATCATGACATGCTCTTCCTTGCCGGGGAGCAACCGTTGGTTGCGACAAAAACGCCCAACTTCGACTTCAGAATCCCGCCGCGACATCTGACAGGATGGAGTGATGAGGACAGGAAAGGCCATCATCGAAGTCGAGAATGTCTCGTGCCGGTTCGGGCAGGTCACGGCCGTTGAGGGCGTGACGCTGGCGATCGAGGAGGGGACGATCTTCGGCCTCGTCGGTTCCGACGGGGCGGGCAAGTCGACGCTGCTCCGTATGATGGCCACCATGATTCCCCCGAGCGCGGGGAAGGTCGTCATGGGGGGGCTCGACGCCGTCGGGAAGCGCGGCGAGGTCAAGCGGCTCATCGGTTACATGCCCCAGCGGTTCGGTCTCTACCAGGATCTCACGGTGGACGAGAACCTCACCTTTTTCATGGACATCTTCGGGATCCCCCGCGCCGAAAGAACGAAGCGGCGGGAGCGCTATCTGGGCTTCTCCAACCTCCTGCCCTTTGCCGATCGCCCTGCGGGAAAGCTCTCCGGGGGAATGAAGCAGAAACTGGGTCTTGCCTGCGTGCTGGTGCACGAACCGCGGATCCTCATCCTTGATGAACCGAACAACGGGGTGGATCCCGTCTCCCGTCAGGAATTCTGGGAGATCCTCCTGGAGATGAAGCGCTCGGGGATGACGATCGTCGTCTCGACGGCATACCTCGACGAGGGCGAGAAGTGCGGCCGGCTCGCCCTGATGCACCGCGCCCGCATCCTGGCCGGCGGCTCGCCCGATGAGATCCGGTCGTCCTTCGCGAGTCTGGAGGACGCCATGATCCACCGCATCGAGGAAACAGACGGAGCACTCGCCCGTGACAACGTCAAATCCTGAGATTGTATCCGTGAAAGACCTGGAGAAGCGCTTCGGCGATTTCACGGCCGTGAACCGCGTCAGCTTCTCGATTGAACAGGGTGAGATTTTCGGATTCCTCGGGCCCAACGGCGCCGGCAAATCGACCACCATCCGGATGCTCTGCGGCATCATCACCCCCTCGTCGGGCTCGGGGCAGGTCGCCGGTTACGACGTCGTCCGCCAGTCCGAGTCCATCAAGCAGACGATCGGCTACATGTCCCAGAAATTTTCCCTGTACGAAGATCTGACACCTGTCGAGAACATCCGCTTCTACCTGGGGATTTACAGCGTTCCCGAGAGCCAGTGGGATGAGCGTATCGGCTGGGCCGTCGGCCAGGCCCGTCTGGAAGATGTGAAGGATCGGCTCACCCGTGAGCTACCGCCCGGGTGGCGGCAGCGCCTGGCGCTTGCCTGCGCGCTTCTTCACCGGCCGGAGATCCTTTTCCTGGATGAGCCCACCTCCGGNNCCTCCGGCGTCGACCCCATCACGCGGCGGCACTTCTGGGAATTTATCCGGAAGCTGGCAGCAGAAGGGGTCACCATCTTTGTCACAACGCATTACATGGATGAGGCCCTGAACTGCGACCGGATTGTCATGATCAACGAAGGAAAAATCGTCGCCATCGGGAGCCCCGGCGAGATCATCGCGGAGG
>DCVI01000098.1 GCA_002327315.1 Syntrophaceae bacterium UBA2192
GTTCTTCCTATTGCGACACAGTCTCGAGGGGAGAGGAGGAAGATTTAGGGAATAGCATCGAGGGAAATTTGAGACAGCAAGAAGGAAACTGACTCCGAATGAAAATAGGCATTTTAACCATCGGCGACGAGATCACCAGCGGGCGCATCCAGGACACGAACACGGCCTACCTGGCCCGGGAATTCCACGTTCGCGGCTGGGAGGTCGCGGCCGTCATGAGTGTAGGCGACAGCATCAGCGCCATCCGGGGCGCCCTGGACTGCATCCTGTCTGTCTCCGACGGCGTTGTGGTCACGGGGGGGCTCGGGCCCACGGCCGATGACATCACCACGGAGGCCATCACGGAGATCTACGGCCTGCGGCTCTTCACGGATGAAGCCGTCCTGCAGACGATCAAGGATCGATTCGCCCAGCGCGGGCTCCGCTGGACCGATAACAACGCCAAGCAGGCCATGTTTCCCGAGGAAGCCATCCCGCTACGCAACCCCGTCGGCACCGCCTGGGGGTTCTGCCTGAAGCGGGTCGGAAAGCCGATTGTCGTTCTCCCCGGCGTCCCCATGGAAGTGAAAAAGATGGTTCCCGAGGTGGTCATCCCGCTTTTCGAGCAGGAGGATCCCGCCGGCAAAAAGGCCATGGTCGTAAAGACCGTCAAGCTCTTCGGGCTGGCCGAGGCCATCATCGACCACACCCTGGCGGACCTGAAGTACGATCACGAGCATATGAGCATCGGGTTTTACCCCCGGTTTCCCGAAAACCACATTGTCATCACCTCGTGGCACGACGACCGGGAACGGGCGGCTGCAAACCTTGCCGATGTGCTGAAAGGGGTCCAGGAGAGGCTCAGAAAAAATATCTTCGGATACGACGAGGACACCCTTGAGGGAATGATCGGCGCACTCCTCACGGAGAAAAAGCTCACGATCGGCGTGGCCGAATCGCTCACGGGCGGTCTTCTGGCCGACCGGATCACCAATGTGCCGGGAAGCTCGGCGTACTTCGAGCGCGGCGTTGTGACCTACAGCAACCGATCGAAGACGGAGTTGCTGGGCGTGCCCGAGAAAGTCCTGAAAGAGCACGGCGCCGTGAGCAAAGAAGTGGCCGTCCTCATGGCCGAGGGCGTGCGCAGGGCAAGCGGTACCGACATCGGCGTTTCGACAACGGGCATTGCCGGCCCCGCGGGCGGCACGTACAAAAAGCCCGTGGGCACCATCTTCATCGCCGTCTCCGACGGCAAGCGGACCATCTGCCGCGATTTCGCCTTCAAGTGGGAGCGCCGGCGGATCAAGGAAATCACGACCCAGTGGGCCCTGGAGCTCACGCGCAGGTTCCTGACGGGGGAAGACCATGTCCAATGACAACACGATCCGTACGTTTCTGGCCATCGAGATCCCGAAGGAGATCCTGGAGCAGTTCGAGCGGCTCCAGTACCGCCTGGACCGGTCGATGACGGGTGTCGTCCGCTGGGCAAAGAAGGGAAGCACCCACCTGACGCTGAAATTCTTCGGGAGCATGACCGAGCGAGACATCCGCAGCATCGAGGACACCCTGAAAGCGAAGGCGCCGGCGTTCGCTCCGATGCCCATCGCCGTAGGGACGATGGGCGTCTTCCCGAACCTGGCGAGGCCCCGCGTTCTCTGGGTGGGGATCACGACGGGACTGAAGGAGCTCACGGCCATGCAGGCCGAAATCGAAGCGGCCTTCGAGGCCGCGGGATTCCCGCGCGAGGAGAGGCCCTACCGGCCGCACCTTACGCTGGGGCGCATGAAGGCCGACCGGAAGATCGACGGGCTCGAAAAGGCCATCGAGAGCCACAAGGATTTTGCCGCGGGCTCGTTTACAGCCAGGGAGATGATCCTCTTTAGGAGCGATCTGAAGCCCACGGGCCCCGAGTACACAGCCCTTGCGAAGTTCAAGCTGGGAGGGTAAGACCTCATGCCCTCCTCAGATTCCCTCTCCCTTGACGGGAGAGGGCAAGGGTGAGGGTGAGGGTTCGACAGGCTCACCATGGCGAACAGAGATGTCATCCTGAGCTAGTCGAAGGGCCCCCTCCTCTTGCTCCTCCCACCAGGGGAGGAGAATACTGAGGTCGGAGAGCGGGAAACCCGAATAGACGAGCGAAGAGAACACAAAACCGATCACAACCTCCAGGAGGGAATAATAAAATTATGGCATCACACGAATCGGACCGTGAAAAGGCAGTAGAGCTTGCCATCACCCAGATCGAGCGGCAGTTCGGCAAGGGCTCCATCATGCGCCTGGGCGGCGCGGAGATCATCGACGTGCTCGTGATCCCCACGGGGTCGCTGAGCCTCGACATGGCCCTCGGCGTGGGCGGCATCCCCCGGGGGCGCGTCGTCGAGATCTACGGCCCAGAGTCGGGCGGCAAGACGACACTGGCCCTTCACATCGTCTCCGAGGCCCAGAAAATGGGCGGCCTCGCGGCCTTCGTCGACGCGGAGCACGCCCTCGACATGAGCTACGCGCGCAAGATCGGCGTCGATGTGGACAACCTGCTCATCGCCCAGCCCGACACGGGCGAGCAGGCCCTCGAGATCGCCGAGACGCTGGTGCGAAGCGGCGCCCTCGATGTCCTCGTCATCGACTCCGTGGCGGCCCTTGTTCCCAAGGCCGAGCTCGAAGGCGACATGGGCGATGCCCAGATGGGCCTCCAGGCGCGCCTCATGTCCCAGGCCCTCCGGAAGCTCACGGGCACCATCAGCAAGTCCAGGACCTGCGTCATCTTCATCAACCAGCTTCGCATGAAGATCGGCATGTTCATGGGCAACCCCGAGACGACGACCGGCGGCAACGCCCTGAAGTTCTACGCCTCCATGCGCCTCGACATCCGCAAGATCACGGCCCTCAAGCAGGGCGAAAACGTCGTGGGCAACCGCGTGCGCGTCAAGGTCGTGAAGAACAAGGTCGCCCCGCCCTTCCGCGAGACCGAGTTCGACATCATCTTCGGCGAGGGGATCTCGAAGGAAGGCGACCTGCTGGATCTGGCCGTCAACAACAACATCGTCGAGCGCAGCGGCACCTGGTACTCCTACAAGGGCGACCGCCTCGGCCAGGGCCGGGAGAACGTGCGCCTGGCCCTCAAGGACAACAAGGAGCTGATGGCCAAAATCGAGGACGAGGTCCGCGAGAAATTCGGGATAAAGAAAGCCGCACCGCCGGTGGAAAAGCCGCCGGAAAAAGAGAAAGAGAAGAAGAAGTAAATGGAGGACCACCTCCAATACAAAAGGGCCAGGGAACGGGCCTTGCGGCTGCTGGCCCTGCGGAGCCGCAGCCGGGCGGAATTGCGGAAGAAACTCGCCGAGAGGGACTTCACGAAAGCCGCCATCGAACGAGTGCTTGAAAATCTCGGCGAGCTGGGGTATCTCGACGACGAGGCCTTTGCCGTCAACCGGGCAAGGCACCTCGCCGTGAACCGCCTCTACGGAAACCGCAAGATCGAGGAGCAGCTGCGGGAAAAGGGCATCGACCGCGAGGCGGCCAGGGCGGCCATCCACGAGGTCCGCGAGGAGTTTCCCGAGATGGAGGGGATCGCACGGTCCGCGGCCAAGAAGCTCCAGGGCCGGGGCATCGACGGCCTCGATAAAAAAGAGAGGCTGGCCCTTGCCCGGACGCTGCAGGGCAGAGGCTATCATCTGGGACTTATTCTCGATTACCTTGGAAAATACGAGGAGGGTGCCGCATACGACGCCGAGTGAAATCGGCGAGGACTTGCACATTCAAATTCCTCTCCCCCTGGCGGGAGAGGACTTACTCATTCAGTTTCCTCTCCCCTGGCGGGAGAGGATAAAGGTGAGGGGGAAATAAGACCATCCACCCTCACCCCTGCCCTCTCCCGTCGAGGGAGAGGGAGACAGATTGGACTTTGATCCGGGACAAAACGAGGAGGGAATCGTACATGACATCGAGTGAGATCAGGGCGAAATTTCTCGAGTACTTCAAGGAGAGGGGCCACTCCGTCATCGCCAGCTCTTCGCTCATCCCCAAGGACGACCCGACGCTTCTCTTCACCAACTCGGGAATGGTTCAGTTCAAGGACTGCTTCCTGGGCCTGGAGGACCGCGGCTACTACCGGGCCGCAAGCTCCCAGAAGTGCGTGCGCGCGGGCGGCAAGCACAACGACCTGGAAAACGTCGGCTACACGGCGCGCCACCACACCTTCTTCGAGATGCTCGGGAACTTCTCCTTCGGCGATTACTTCAAGAAGGAGTCCATCGCCTGGGGCTGGGACTTCCTGATCAACGTCATGGGCCTGCCGAAAGAGAAGATGTACATCACGATCTACAAGGACGACGACGAGGCCTTCGAGATCTGGAACAAGCAGGAGGGCGTGCCCGCCGACCGCATCGTCCGGATGGGCATGGACAGCAACTTCTGGATGGTGGGCGAGACGGGCCCCTGCGGACCCTGCTCCGAGATCCTCTACGACCAGGGCCCCGAGGTGGGCTGCGGCCAGCCCGAGTGCAACGTCGAGTGCTCCTGCGACCGGCACCTGGAGATCTGGAACCACGTCTTCACGCAGTTCGACCGCAACCTCGACGGCAGCTTCACGCCCCTTCCCAAGCCCAACATCGACACGGGCATGGGCCTCGAGCGCCTGGCCGCCATCGTCCAGGGCAAGAAGACCAACTACGACACGGATCTCTTCACCCCGATCATCCACTACATCGCCAGGCTCGCCGGCAAGAAGTACGGCGACAACCCCGACAACGACGTCTCCATGCGCGTCATCGCCGATCACGCCCGTGCCGTCTTCTTCCTGATTGCCGACGGCATCCTGCCCTCCAACGAGGGCCGCGGCTACGTGCTGAGGCGCATCCTGCGCCGCGCCTGCCGGCACGGCAAGCTCCTGGGCTTCGACAAGCCCTTCCTCAATGAAGTTGTCACCACCGTTGTGGACGTCATGAAGGACGCCTACCCCGAGATCGTCGACCGGATGGCCTTCGTCCAGAAGGTTATCTTCAACGAGGAGCAGCGCTTCCTCGAGACGTTGGACACGGGCCTTCGCATCCTCAATGACGAGGTGGCCAAGCTCAAGGCCGTGGGCAGCGCCGTCATCCCCGGCGAGGTCGTCTTCAAGCTCTACGACACCTACGGCTTCCCCTCCGATCTCACGGCCGACATCGTGAAGAAGGACAGGCTCACCCTCGACATGGAGGGCTTCGAGAAGCTGATGGAGGCCCAGCGCGAGAAGGCCCGCGAGAGCTGGAAGGGAAGCGGCGAATCGGCCGTGGCCGACAGCTACAAGAAGCTCTCGCTCAGGGGCATCAAATCGGAGCTCGTTGGCTACGAGGAGGTCACCGAGACCACATCCTTCGTGACGGCCATCCTCAAGAAGGACGACGAGGTGGACGTCATCACCGAGGGCACCAACGCCGAGATCTTCACCGACCAGACGCCCTTCTACGGCGAGACGGGCGGCCAGGTGGGCGATACGGGCGTCATCGAGGGCGAAGGCTTCCTCTTTGAGGTCTGGGACACCCAGCGCCCCGACGAGAACCTCATCACCCACATCGGAAAGCTCAAGAAGGGGACCATTCGCGTAAACGACTCGGTCCACCTGAAAGTGGAGAAGAACACCCGCAGGGCGATCGAGAGCAACCACTCGGCCACGCACCTGCTCAACGCGGCCCTGCACAGCGTGCTGGGCGATCACGTCAAGCAGGCGGGCTCGCTCGTCAACCCCGAGCGCCTGCGCTTCGACTTCACGCACTTCTCGCGCATCGAGGACCACGAGCTCGACCGCATCGAGACGATCGCCAACGATTTCATCCAGGCCAACCTCCCCGTCAAGACGAGCATCCTCGACAAGGATCAGGCCATGAAGACGGGGGCCCATGCCGTCTTCGACGAGAAGTACGGCGACAAGGTCCGCGTCGTCCAGATGGGAAAGGTGAGCGCCGAGCTCTGCGGCGGCACCCACGTGACCCGCACCGGAAACATCGGCGTCCTGAAGATCCTCAGCGAGTCGGCCGTGGCGGCGGGAGTGCGCCGCATAGAGGCCGTAACGGGTTCAGAGGCTGTGAAGTTCATCAAGAAGGAAGACCACGAGCTGAAGAAGGTCGCCAACATGCTGCGCGCCAACCCCTTCGAGGTGGCCGATCGCATCGACAAGATGATGAAGCACCAGCGCGACCTGGAGCGCGAGATCGAAGGCCTCAAGGGAAAGCTTGCCGCGAAGGAATCGGGCGACATCATCAAGAAGGCCAAGATGGTGGGCGAGGTGATGCTCCTGGCCGAGAAGGTCGAGGTCTCCGACGTGAAGGCCCTGCGCGACTTCGGCGACAAGCTGCGCGACAGGATGGAATCGGGCATCATCTGCCTGGGAAGCCAGGTGGGCGAGAAGGCCATGCTGCTCTGCATGGTCACGAAGGACCTGGCGGGCAAGTTCAACGCCGGCGACATCGTCAAGGAGATCGCCCCCATCGTGGGCGGAAGCGGCGGCGGCCGGCCCGACATGGCCCAGGCCGGCGGCACCCAGCCCGAAAATATCGACAAGGCTTTGAAAAAAGTAAAAGATCTGCTAAAAGGAGAAAAGAAAGCGGAGAAGAAGGCATCCAAGAAGTAGAACTCCCGTGTCCCCTCCTCTCCCCTGAGACTGTGTCGCAA
>DCVI01000028.1:0-10346 GCA_002327315.1 Syntrophaceae bacterium UBA2192
ATTGCCACGCACCCTACGGGTGCTCGCAATGACCCAATTTCCTTCATATCAGCCCTTCCCGGCTTTTCTTTTCTTGCCTAGCCTGACGGCGCACAAATCCCCGCACATGGTGCAGCCTTCCTCCTCGGCGCTTTTGCTCTTCTCGAGCCAGGCCCTCGAGCGGGCAGGATCGATGGAGGCCAGGATCTGGCCTTCCCAGTCCAGTTCCTTGCGGCACCGGGCCATGCGGTGATCCCGCTCGATCGCCCCGGGGATACCCTTGGCGATATCGGCGATGTGGGCGGCGATTCTGGATGCGACAACACCTTCCCGCACATCGTCGATCGTGGGAAGTCTCAGGTGCTCCGACGGGGTCACGTAACAGAGATAATCCGCACCGGCCCAGCCGGCAAGGGCACCGCCAATGGCCGCCGTGATGTGGTCGTAGCCCGGGGCAATGTCCGTGGGCAGAGGTCCCAGGACGTAGAAGGGCGCCCCGTTGCAGAGGCTCTTTTCCAGGAGGATGTTGGCCTGGATGTCAGGGAGCGGCACGTGGCCCGGGCCCTCGATCATGACCTGCACGCCGCGGTCCCTGGCCCGACGGGTCAGCTCCCCAAGAAGGATGAGCTCCTGGACCTGGCCGCGATCGGTGGCATCGGCCAGGCAGCCGGGCCGCAGGCCGTCGCCCAGACTCAACACCATGTCGTACCTCCTGGCGATTTCCAGGAGCCTGTCGTATTGTTCGTAGAGGGGGTTTTCCCTGTCGTTGTAATCCATCCAGTGGGCCAGGATTGAGCCCCCGCGGCTCACGATGCCGAGCACCCGCCCCTGGGTCTCGAGTCTTTTTACGCTTTCCCTCGTCACGCCGCAGTGGACGGTCAGGAAGTCGACGCCGTCCCGGCCGTTTTCCTCGATGGCCCGGAAGAGATCGTCGCCCGTCATCTCCACGATGGCCTTCCCGGCATTCACGGCCGCAACGGCGGCCTGGTAAATGGGAACGGTGCCGATGGCAACCGTCGATGCCGCGATGATGGCCCGGCGGATCGCCCCGAGATCGCCGCCCGTGGAGAGGTCCATGATCGTATCGGTGCCCGCGGCGATGGAGACGCGGACCTTCTCCATCTCGTGGGCCACATCGGCGCGGTCTTTCGAGGTGCCCACGTTGGCGTTGACCTTCGTCCGGAGGCCCTTCCCGATGGCCATGGCCGCAATCGAGGTGTGCCTGTTGTTGCGTACAACGACGATGGTCCCGTCCTCGACGCCCTTCCGAATGGTCTCGGGCGCAACGCTTTCCTGCTTCGCGCAGAAAGCCATCTCTTCGGAGACGATTCCCTTGCGCGCCATTTCCAATTGTGTCTTTTTGTCTTTCATCGCTTTCACACTCCCTGCCTCAGTCTTTAGCCAGGATCAGCTCCGCCGCCTTGCGCCCCGAAAGGAGCATCCCGCCGAAGATGGGCCCCATGCGCGGCCCTCCAAAGGCGGCGTTGGCCGACATGCCCGCCACGTATACGCCGGGGCAGATCTCCCGGGTGTTGTCGATCGTGAGCCTCTCGGCCTTCTCGGACCACATGGAGCGCTCGCCCATGAGTTTGCCCGTCGGGGTGTTGAGCTTCACGTCTGCCTTGCGCTCGATGACGTGAAGGACCTCCGTGTCGTGGCCCGTGGCGTCGATGATGGCCCTTGCGTGGATCGTGAGCGGGTCCACGTGAAGCCCCGTCATCTCCACGGGCGACCAGGTTATGACAAGCCCCATGACACGGTTCTCCCGTATCACCACGTCCTCGACGGTGATGCAGTTGAAGACCTTCGCCCCGGCCTTCATGGTCGCCGAGCAGATCGTCGTCACGGCCTCGATGGCGTCGGCCGTGTAGTAGCCCGGCTCGTAGAGTTCCGTCCGGACCCCGAAGAGGTCGAGGATCTCCTTCGCCTCCTCCTGGACGACGATCTCGTTGAACATCATCCCGCCGCCCCACATGCCGCCGCCAATACTGAGCTTGCGCTCGTAGAGGGCAACCTTCTTCCCGGCCTTTGCCAGAAAGCAGGCAGCGACGAGCCCTGCGGGTCCGCCGCCCACAATGGCCACATCGACGTCGGTGTATGCCAGGAACTTCTTCGTATACGTCTCGACGATGGCACGGGTAATGGTGACTTCATTGAGTGACATATGTCCGTTCTCCTTGTGCTCGTGCACGCCCGAGAGGGTGCGCGACATCATTCAGGCTGGAGCCTGTTGGGTGCGAAGTCAGGAAGTCAGGAAGTTAAGAAGCGCGGATAAAGGACCCGCTTCGTTTTCTTATGCCGTTTCCGCTCTTCCTCACTTCCTGTTTTCCTCGCTTCCTTCTCTACTTACGCAGGGCCTTCGATATCTTCAGCACCTTGTCGGCGACCTCGGCGGGATTGCGGCCGAGGATGCGGACGATGGGTTCCTTGCCCACGTCTCCCCGGTCGAAGACGGCATCGGGGATGCCCTTGTGCCGCGTGAGGGCGTCCGTCGTCCCCCACTCGAGGGAGGAGCCCTCGCGGAGCTTCACCTCCGCCGGCTCGTCGGCCCGGTCGAAGCTTGCCACCTCGAATTTCAGGGCTTTCAGGATGTCGACCACCTCATCGGAAAACCGGATGTTCATGGCCGACCGGCAGCTCCCGTCGACGCGCATGGCCGCAAGGATCACCTGGGCAACGTGGCTCGAAGCCCCGAAGGCCGGGTCGTGGAGCGTCTCTACGTTCTCGCCGACACGGATCAGGCGCCCGGGCACAGCCGCCACCTCCGCAGCCGATGAGGCCCCCGTCAGGGCATAGCCGAAGTTGGACTGGATCTCGGGGACGATGTTGCCCGTTCGCCCGCTCTTCAGCCTCGCGACGGCCTGCTTCAGCTCCTCGATGCAGCGATAGCGCTCGCCCTCCCGGAAGACCGGCGCAAAGTGATTCGTCGGTCCCTGGCCCCCTCCGAGAGGAAGACCGAAGCGGATCGCCTCGGTGACGTAATCCTTCGCCCGCTTCACGGCCTCGGGCACCCCGTCTCCCCGGGCAAGTCCCGTGGCGATGGCCGAGGCAAAGGTGCAGCCCGTGCCATGGGTGTGCTTCGTGTCGATTCGCTTCGCCGTAATTTCGTGGAAGGTCTTGCCGTCGAACAGCAGATCCATGGCGTCGCCTTCGAGATGCCCGCCCTTGACGACGACGTTTTTTGCCCCGAGCCTGTAAATCTTGACGGCGGCTTTTTTCATGTTGTCCTTTGTGACAATCCGCATCCCCGCGAGGACCTCCGCCTCGGGGATATTGGGCGTAGCGACCGTGGCCAGCGGAATCAGCTCCTTCACCAGCGTCCCCCGTGCCTCCTCGCGCAGAAGGGGGCTTCCCCCCTTGGCCACCATGACCGGGTCGACAACCAGCTTCCGGATCCTGTACTGGCGGATTTTCTTCGCCACGGACCGGATGATCTCCGACGAGGATAGCATCCCCGTCTTGGCAGCGTCGACGCCGATGTCGGCCGCCACGGAATCGAACTGCTTCTCGATAAACGCCACGGGGATCTCGTAGACCCCCTGGACCCCCAGGGTGTTCTGGGCCGTGAGCGCCGTGATGACGCTCATGCCGAAGCCCCCGAGGGCCGTGATCGTTTTCAGATCAGCCTGGATGCCGGCCCCGCCGCCGGAATCGGATCCCGCAATCGTCAATACTCTCTTCACTTCCATTTCATTCTCCTTACCAACCACCTATCTCGGAGCTTTCTTGGGGCTGTTCAAAAACGTCCATATGCAAGGCGTCCTGCCGGATAGAGGGTAAGAGGGTATGAAGGTGAGAAGGTCGGAGAACCAGGTGACATGCATTCGGCCACCGACTCATCCAACGTTCTTACCCTCTCACCTTCTTACCTTCTTTTGTTGGCCGGATGAGCCCCCGTTCAACAGCCCTTCAAATAAAAAAGGCACACCCCTGGTAGATGTGCCTTTGTCCTTCATGATCGCTTGCGCCACTCCCTACGCTGGCATTACCCAGGTCAGGTTCGAAGGGTATACTCTCAGCCTGTACGGCACCCCTAGGATCGTCTATTCAGTTGTAGGTAAAGCCTACGTCAGGGTATCGCCGGAATCAAGCGAATTCTTGGCATGAGGAGGCGGGAAATTAGCGCTTGAAATACTCCGCGCTCATGGCTAAGGATGGTGGCCTCAACGATAAAAGCGATCGGAGCCTGATAGTTGACCCGCCCTGCCCCCTTTGTATTCCTCATCTGCCTGGCAGAGACCCTCTCCATGACGGGGACCATGTACTTCCCGGCCCTGCTGCCTTCCTTCCAAGGCGAGTGGGGACTTACCAATACGGCGGCGGGCTGGATCAACGGCGTTTTCTTCGCGGGCTACGCTATTACATCGCCCATCCTCGTGGGGCTGACCGACCGGGTTGACGCCCGGCGGATTTACCTGCCCTGTGCCTTCCTGGCAACTCTTTCCCTGTTTCTTTTCGGATGGTGCGCCGAGGGGACCTGGACGGCGGCAGCCCTTCGCCTGTTGGGTGGTGTCGGCCTGGCGGGGACGTACATGCCGGGGCTCAAGGCGCTGAGCGAAAATGTCACGGGGCCCAAACAGAGTCGCTATATCGTCTTCTACACGGCAACCTACGGGATCGGTACGGCTCTTTCCGTCTACCTGGCGGGCTCTCTCGAACCGGTCATCGGCTGGCGCTGGGGGGCGGAACTCCTGGCCCTGGGACCGCTGGGGGCCATGCTCATCTTTGCCGCCACCGTCCCGCCGCGAAAGCCCGCGGGGTCCGCGGCCGGGCTGCGCTTCTCGGCAAATGACCTGAAGATCGTTCTGGGAAACCGGCCTGCCGTGGGCTACATGCTGGGCTACGGCGCCCACTGCTGGGAGCTCTTCGGATACCGCTCCTGGCTCGTGGCCTTTCTGGTATACAGCCTGAGCCTCCAGCCATGGTTCACTTCCCCGCTCTCCCCCCAGAACGTGGCCACGCTGATCCTGCTCATCGGGGTGCCCGCCAGCATCCTCGGCAACGAGGGCGCCATGGCATGGGGGCGCCGAAAGGCCCTTACGGCCTACATGATCGGATCAGGGATTCTCGGGTGTATCATTGGATTTACAGCAGGGCTGAACTTCTACCTGGTCGTCACCCTGGCGCTGATTTATGGCATGACGGTCCTTTTCGACAGCGGAGCGCTCACGGCGGGACTTGTTGCCGAAACCCCGGAGGGACAGCGGGGGCTCACGCTGGCCGTGTACTCCTTTTCGGGCTTCGGGATGGCTTTTCTTGCGCCGCTGGCATTCGGTGCCATCCTCGACATTGTAGGCCGCGGGATTGTGGGATGGGGGTTTGCCTTCGCCGCCATGGGGCTTGGCTGCATGCTGGGGGCGGTGGGCCTGCGGCGTTTTCGTGCACGTTGATGCGATGCTTTTTTGAGGCGCACTCCGGTGTCTCATTGACAGCCTCCATGGGCCCGCCTATACTTTGGATGCAAACCTATCGGAGAGGCAACCCGTGGCCATTCAGCAACTTCGTGAAACTCTTTACCTGATCGACATCGATCAGGCCCTCGAGGGCTTCCGGAAGTTCATCAGCGCCTGGGTATGCAGGATCGGCGGGGCGACGCTCCTGATCGATCCGGGACCTGCCTCCACCATCCCTCACCTCGTTGAGCGGCTCGATGAACTGGGCATCCGCACCATCGACCACATCCTTCTCACGCACATTCACCTGGATCACGCCGGCGGAACCGGGCAGCTTCTGCGGCGCTTCCCCGATGCGAAGGTCAACTGCCACCCCAAGGGGATCCCGCACATGGTGGCCCCGCAAAAGCTCTGGGAGGAATCAAGGAAGGTCCTGGGAAAGGTTGCCGAGGCCTATGGCGAGATGGCGCCAGTGCCCGAGTCGTGCATCGCCTTCAGCAACGGGATCGATCTCGGGGCAGTCTCCGTCGAAGTCATCGAGACGCCCGGGCATGCTGCGCACCATGTCTCGTACCGGGTGGGGGACATTCTTTTTGCCGGCGAGGTGGGGGGAGTCTATGTTCCCCTCGATGAAGGGTTTTATGTCCGCCCCGCAACCCCGCCGCCGTTCCAGTACGCAATCTTCCGGGACTCGATCGCAAGGGCGGCGGCTCTCGACGTCTCGCTCGTCTGTCTGGGGCATTACGGCTGCAGGCCCGATGTGGCGGCCCTGTTCGAACGGGCCGGGCGGCAACTCGATTTCTGGGTGGCCACGGCGGAGAGACACTTCAAGGCGGGCAGCGAGCCCTTCGAGGAGACCGTCCTGGCCGATCTCATCGCCCTCGACCCGGACATGGCAGGCTGGCAATCGCTGCCGAAAGACATCCAGGCCCGCGAGCGAAATTTCTGCATCAACAGCATCCGCGGAATCCGGGGCTTCCTCACGAAGAAGTGACTGAGTGTCAAAGTGTTTAAGTGAATTCTCTTCACTCAGACACTCATGCACTCAGACACTTAGACACTATTCTCTTAAGGGATGTTGAATATTCGTTTTGCGTTGGCCGTTGTCGCGGCGGCCACTTCCTCGAACGTTTTCCCCTTGATCTCGGCGATTTTGCGGGCCGTGTGGACCACGTGGGCGGGCTCATTGCGCTTGCCGCGAAACGGGTTCGGGGTCAGGTAGGGGCAGTCCGTTTCCACGAGGAGCGTCTCCAGGGGCAGCTCCCTGGCGATGGAGCGCAGCTTCTCGCTCTTCTCGAAGGTAACCGTCCCGGGGATGGAGATGTAGAAGCCCAGATCGATGCACTGCCTGGCCATCGGGTAGTCGCCGGAGAAGCAGTGGATGATACCCCTCCGGGCCCCCTTCCAGCTCTTGAGGAGATTCATCGTTTCCCGGTGGGCCTCGCGGTCGTGGATCACGACGGGAAGATTCAACTCCGAGGCCAGCTCCAGCTGCTCCCCGAAGCGCAGGATCTGTGTAGCCCGGGGCGACAGGTTCCGGAAGAAATCGAGGCCGATCTCGCCGTAGGCGACCACCTTTTCGTGTTTCGCCATCTCCTTGAGCGAGGCGTAGGTGCCGCCGTCGATGTCCTTCACCTCGTGGGGGTGTATGCCGATGACGGCATAGACGCCCGGGTAGCGGCGGGTGATCTCGAGGGCCTTCCGGCAGTCCGCCACGGTGGTCCCCACCGTGACGATGATCTCCACGCCGCCCGCCTTCGCCCTGCCGACGACCTGGTCGCGGTCCCGGTCGAAGGCCGACATCTCCAGGTGGGCGTGCGAGTCGATGATCCTCTCCATCCGCCCTAGCCTTTTGCCGACCGCTTCCTGTCGAGATCCGCGGGGATCTCCTCGGCCTGGCCGGCCAGATCGGGAAGCGTTGAGAGGTACTTGGCGAGATACTTTTCCGTCATGTCGCCCTTTTTCAGCTTGAGATCGATCATTCGCTTGTCAAGACTCTCCATGTTGAATGCCTCCTGTTTCTTCATTCCGCTCCTCCTCCCTCTGCTGGTGAAAAACCCCCATCTGCTGCCTTTTAAAACCCCTTCCTTGATATCCCTCTCCCTTGAGGGGAGAGGGCCAGGGTGAGGGTGAGGCCTTGCATCTGGGTCTTTTTGACCAGCAGGAAAAAAGATGTTCAATACCTCATGAGTTCGCGCTGAACCCGCCGGTATGACGGGAATGATCATGTTGTTGCCTCTTTCAGCTCCGGAGCCTCGGATCGAGGGAATCCCGGATCCCTTCGCCTAACATGTTGTAGCCCAAAACCGTCACCAGGATGGCGAGCCCCGGGTACAGGGAAAGCCACCAGGCGATATCGATGTTGTCCTTGCCCGCCGTCAGGATGTTCCCCCAGCTCGGGGTGGGGGGCTGCACGCCGATCCCGAGAAAGCTCAGGGCAGACTCGGTGAGGATCGCCCCGGCCACCCCGAGGGTTGCCGCCACGAGCACCGAGGCCATGCAGTTGGGAAGGACGTGAATGAAAATGATTCGCGCATCGCTTGCCCCGATGACGCGGGCCGCCTGCACGAAGTCGCGCTCCTTGAGCGAGATGAAATCGGCGCGCACCAGGCGCGTGATCCCCATCCAGCCCGTGGCCCCGATAATGATCATGATGTTCCAGATCGAGGGCTCCAGGAAGGCGATGACGGCCAGGATCAGGAAGAACGTGGGAAAGCAGAGCATGATGTCGACGAAACGCATGATGACGGCATCGACCCCGCGCCCGTAGTACCCCGCCACGGAGCCGAGGATCGCCCCGATGAGGATGGCGATGCCCGTGGAGACAAACCCCACCTTGAGCGAGATCTGGGCCCCCCAGATCATCCGCGACATCACGTCGCGACCCAGCGGGTCCGTCCCGAACCAGTGTTTTGCCGAGGGCGGCTGCAGGATGTTCTTGAGATCGATCGCCGTCGGGTCGAAGGGGGCAAGCCACGGCGCCAGCAGCGACACGATGAAGAGGAAAACGACGATGACGCTCCCCGCCACGGCAAGCCGATTTTTCGAGAACCGGTACCAGAAATCCGTTTTCATCGTACGATCCACTTTTTCCCCATTTCTTTCAAACCCTCCCGGCCTCAGGAGATCCGGATCCGCGGGTCGGCCAGTGCATAGAATACATCGGCCAGCAGGTTCCCGATGAGCGTGAGCACGGCGCCGATGACAAGGATCCCCATCACCACGGGGTAATCGCGCGCCATCACGGCCATGTAGAAGAGCTGCCCCATGCCGGGAATGCTGAATATGGTCTCGAAGATGACGCTTCCGCCGATGAGACCCGGGACCGAAAGACCCAGGAGCGTGATGACCGGAAGCATGGCATTGCGCAGGGCGTGCTTGTAGATGACGACCCGCTCCGGGAGCCCCTTGGCCCGGGCCGTCGTGATGTAGTCCTGCCGGATGACCTCCAACATGTTGGAGCGCATGTAGCGCGAAAGCCCCGCAAGCCCCCCGAAGGCCGCAATCGAGACCGGCAGGATCAGGTGCTTCAGAAAATCCCAGAAGGCCTCGGCGGGAGGCAGATATTCATAGTTCAGGGACCGGATGCCCGAGATGGGGAGCCAGTCCAGGTGGATGCCGAAAAGGATCATGAGCAGAAGCGCAAGCCAGAAGGTCGGGATGGCAAACCCCATGAAGACAATGACACTCATGACCCGGTCGAAGGTGGACCCCTGCCGCACCGCCGACAGCACCCCGATGGGGATGGCGATGAGAAAGATGAGGGCCATGGAGAGCACGTTCAGAAAGACGGTGATGGGAAGCCGCTCGAGGATCTTTGCCGACACGGGCCTGCCGTCGGGCGAGAAGGACACGCCCAGGTCGAGCACGACCAGGCGTCCGAGCCACTTGCCGTACTGGACGTGCAGCGGCTTGTCGAGGTCGTACATGGCCCGCAGGCGCTCCTTCATCTCGGCTGTCACGCGGGGGTTCATCTCCGTCTGGAGATCCGTCGGCGAGCCCGGCGCGAGGTGCATGACGGAAAAACAGATGATCGTGATCCCGAAAAAGAGGGGGATCATGAAGAGAAAGCGCCTGCCCACATAGCGCAGCATCTCACGACCTCCCCGGGGCGGGCATCGTTTTATGCGGCGGGGCCGGCTGTCCCTGCGCCGCGGCGGGACTGCCGTACCCTTCGAGGATGCCCAGGGCCTTGATGCCGGCCAGGGTCCTGGCCAGATTCCGCTCCGAGTGGGCCTCGACGGTCAGGATGGGGGTGAGCTTCCTCTCTCGCAGGATGGCAAAGAGCCTTGCGAAGGGGAAAGTCCCCTCCCCCACGGGCAGGTGCTCGTCGAGGGCGCCCTTGTTGTCGTGGAGGTGGATCTCGATGAGCCGGTGGCCGAGCCTGTCGATCCAGGCCTCGAGACCGGATGCCGCAAAGGCGTTGAAGTGCCCCGTGTCGAAGCAGAAGCCGACGCGTCCGGGCGGGAGCGCATCGAGAAGAAGCCCGAGGAAGCCGGGATCGGCCTCGTAGACGTTCTCGAGGGCGATCCGGGTGTCGAGCTTCTCCGCCAGGGGAAGGAGCTGCGACCAGGTGTCGATGCTGTTTTCCAGCCACTTCCGCCCGGAGGACACGTAGTATTTCTCGTCGTAGGAGGGGTGAAAGACGATGGCGCGCGGGCGGAAGCTGGAGGCGATATCGAAGAGCTGCCGGAACCGCTCTAGGCTCACCCTGCGGATCCTCGCGTCGATGGCCCCCGGCCTCAGGTCCATGAAGGGCCCGTGAAAGGTAATGGAATGCCCCGCCTCGCGGAGGATCGTTGCGGCCGAGACGTAGTCCGATTCCTTGAACCCGTCGAGGATGGTGCAGTTAAAGGCAATCTCCGGGTTGATCCGCTCCCTGAGGATTTTATCGAGATGTTTCTGGAGAAGCTGATCGAAGGGGATATGAACCTGAAGGTGTTTCAGGATGTCCTGCATCGTGATCATCCGGAT
>DCVI01000028.1:10407-19338 GCA_002327315.1 Syntrophaceae bacterium UBA2192
GCCGTCAACGCGGCCCTGGAGAAAAAAGCAAAAAACATCGTAATTCTCAACATCAAGAACGTCACATCCTTTGCCGATTACACCGTCATCTGCAGCGGCACGTCGGACCGGCAGGTCCAGAGCATCGCCTCTTCCGTCGAAGGGTCCATGAAGAAGGCAGGCACCCTTCCCCTGGGCATCGAAGGCGAGAAAGGCGGTAGATGGGTCCTCATGGACTACGCGGACATCATCGTCCACGTCTTCTACGAACCGGTGCGCGAGTTCTACGATATCGAGCGGCTGTGGGCCGATGCCCCGAAGATGGAAGTGGCCGAAGACACCGTCGAGGTCAAATCGCTCCGCAGGGGGATGTGATGTGACGGCGGTGCTCACGGCCCTCACGGAACTGCTCTTCCCGACACTGTGCCTTTCTTGCGGCGAGGTCCTGTCGGAGCGCAGGGAACATCCCTTCTGCCCCGACTGCCATGCCGGGATTCGTTTCATCACCGCACCCCTTTGCCCGGTATGCGGAATCCCCTACCCTGTCGAAGAGGGCCCCGATCACGTCTGCGGCGATTGCCTCCTGAAGAAGACGCACATCGGCTCCGCCCGGTCGCTGGGTGTTCACGAGTCGGTCCTTCTCGATGCAATCCACGCCTTCAAATACGGCGGCAATCTCACCCTCGGCGAGCGGCTGGGCCGACTGATGGCGCAGCACGATTACCCCGCCTTTCGCATCCAGGACTATTCACTGATCATTCCCGTTCCCCTGCATCCCCGGAAGCTGAGGCAACGGGGCTTCAACCAATCGGTTGTCCTTGCGCGGGAAATCTCCAGGCGCCACGGTGTGGCCATGGACTTTCGCGCACTCAGGCGCATCGTCGACACGGCATCGCAGACGGGCTTGAAAAAGAAAGAGCGACGGTCTAACATAAGGAAGGCGTTCAGCATAACGGGCCCGGAGCGGATCCGGGGGCAAAACATCCTTCTCGTCGACGATGTCTACACGACGGGAAGCACCCTGGGCGAGTGCGCGAGAACCCTTTTGAAGGCAGGCGCAGAAGCCGTGGGCGCCCTCACCCTCGCCCGGGCGATCCAGGAGCCATCATGAGCAAGATCACCCCGAGAAACGAACTCAAGGCCACCGTCGACCGGTTGAAGCGTGAAGGAAAGAAAGTCGTCTTCACCAACGGCTGTTTCGACATCCTCCATGCCGGCCACACCCGGTACCTGCGGGAGGCAAGGAAATTGGGCGATGCGCTGATCCTGGCTCTCAACAGCGACAGCTCCGTGCGGTCCATCAAGGGACCGATGCGTCCCATCGTGCCCGAGGCCGAGCGGGCCGAGGTAGTGGCCGCGCTCGATTCCGTGGACTACGTTACGGTCTTCGACGAGCTGACCCCCCTCGAGCTCATCGAGTTTCTCCGGCCGGATGTCATCGTCAAGGGGGGGGACTGGGCCGAGAAGGACATCGTGGGCGCCGAGACCGTCAGGAAATGGGGCGGACGGGTGGCCATCATGCCCGAAATCGAAGGGGCCTCGACGACGAACATCATCGACAAGGTTCTCCAGGTCTACCGTTCAGGCGACGAGGCGGGAAAAAGGGGCTAAATATTTCTTTACAAAGAGCCGATTGTTCGTTATACAAAATGGCTCTTCTCAATGAGCGAGCTTATCTTTCGGATGGGATGCAGGATGAAGCCCGAGAAACAGGTTTATTTCAGAACACTTCTTCTGACCAGGATCAATGAGCTCCTGAACGGCGCGGAGAAGACCGTCGCGGAGATGACCGACGAGCAGGAGAACTTCCCCGATCCCAACGATCGGGCGTCGCTGGAGTCGGACCGCAACTTCGAGTTGCGGATCCGTGACCGCGAGCGCAAGCTCATCGCAAAGATGCAGGAAGCCATCAAGCGCATCGACGACGGCACCTTCGGCGTCTGCGACACCTGCGGCGGGTCCATTTCCGAAAAGCGGCTCACGGCGCGCCCCGTCACGACGCAGTGCATCGACTGCAAGACCAAGGAAGAGAAGATGGAGAAGCAGCGGGGGGAATAGGTTATCTCCCGGCGCACCGTCTTGTCTCGGCCCCACCCCGGACTCCCCAAACCCCACCCTGCCAGAGATGGAATTCGTTTGCCCAAAATCCGAGGCCGCTGTATAGTTGCCGATGTCCTGGAAGCGCCCATCCCGAACTCTCGAGCGAATCGAAGAGGCGGCGAAACGGCCTCGCCGACAAATCCATGAAGTTAGGAAGTTAAGAAGAGCAGAAGAGCGGAAAATTCCCAGATCTTATGCCGCTCTTCCGAGCTTCCGATCTTCCGCTCTTCGCGGGCATAGCGCACGAGGCATCGCGCCCGGCACAAGAGAAAGAACCCGGCTCCGAAGAGAAGCTATGTACGTCGAAGTCGCCATAAACATTCCCTCCAACCGGACCTTCACCTACTCCGTGCCGGCCGAGTCGCGCGCGGACGTCGCCCTGGGCAAACGTGTCCTGGTCCCGTTCGGGAAACGCTCACTCACGGGCACGATCATCGGCATGCGACGCTCCACCGACCGGCAGGACACGCGGGAGATCGTCCGGGTGCTGGACCGGGAACCCCTCTTCCACGAGGAGGATCTGCGTTTCTACCGCTGGGCCGCGGACTACTACGTCACGCCCCTAGGCAGGGCCCTCGGCGAGATCCTTCCCGGGGGCATCGACATCGAAAGCCTGCTGTGGGCCGTCAAATGCGGCGATGCGGTGGATCTCACGCCCCTGCAGAGGAGTATCGTCGAGACGCTGGGACGCCGTTCATCGGGGATGTCCCTGCGCGGCCTCGAGAAGGAGATGGGAAAGAAAACCCTCCTGGCCGAGCTCCGAAAGCTGGAGAAACGGGGAATCCTCACCCTGGAGGAGCGGATGAGGAAACCCGCCGTGAAGGGCAAGACGGAAAAGATCGCAACCCTCCTGGAAGCCCCTGCAGAGGCGGTGAAGCTCACCGATCGACAGAGGCTGACCCTCATGGCCATCGAGGCAAGGGGGGGCAGGGCGCGCGTTGCCGAATTGGAGGAGGTCCACGACCCCCTGCCTGCCCTGAGATCCCTGGAGAGAAAAGGCCTCGTCAGCCTCGGCGAGGAAGAAACCCTGAGAAGCCCCGGAAGCACCGGGCAGATCGGCCGGGCATACGCTCCCTTGACGCTCAACGCCGAGCAGCAAGCCGCCCTCGGAACCATCCTGAACGGGATCTCCTCGCGTGCCTTTTCGCCCTTCCTGTTGCACGGGGTCACCGGAAGCGGAAAGACGGAGGTTTACATCCACGCCATCACCGAAGCTCTCCGCCAGGGGGGGCGCGCCATCTATCTCGTCCCGGAGATCGCCCTGACGCCCCAGCTCATCGGCCGGCTGGAAAGTCGCTTCCCCGCAGGCGAGATCGCCGTCCTGCACAGCGGGATCGGCCCGGCGGTGCGCTACGATCAGTGGCGAAAAATCGAACGGGGCGACGCGAAGATCATCGTAGGCGCCCGGTCGGCCATCTTTGCGCCCGTAGGCAATCTGCGGCTCATCATCGTCGACGAGGAGCACGACGCCTCCTACAAGCAGGACGAGCGCATGCCCTACAACGCGAGAGACCTGGCGGTGGTCCGGGCCAAACAGCAGGGGGCTGCCGTCGTTCTGGGCTCGGCAACCCCGGGACTGCAGACCTTCCACAACACGAGGGAAAAGGAATACGTCTACCTCGCGCTGACCCGGCGTGTCGAGCAGAGGGAGCTTCCGAGCGTCGAGATCGTGGACATGAAAAACGAACGGGACCCCAACGGCAGGATCCGCTCCCTCTCGCGCCTGCTCGTCGAGCAGATCGGCCGCACGCTGGAAGCAAAAAAACAGTCCCTGCTCTTTTTGAACCGGCGGGGGTACAACACCTATCATTACTGCGGCGACTGCGCCCACGTCTTTCGCTGCCTCAACTGCGCCGTTTCGCTCACGCATCACCTGAGCGAGGGGGCGCTGCGATGCCACTACTGCGATTTCTCCGTCAAGGCCCCGCCGGTGTGTCCCGAGTGCAGCGGGAACCGCATCCTGAGCTACGGTCTCGGAACGGAAAAACTCACGGCGGAAATCCAGGAGCTCTTCCCGCAGGCCCGGGTCGCCCGGATGGACAGCGACACCACATCGTCGCGCGGCAGCCACGAGCGCATCCTTCAGGCCTTCGGCCGCGGCGAGATCGAGATCCTCGTCGGCACGCAGATGATCACCAAGGGACACGATTTCCCCGATGTGACCCTCGTGGGCGTCATCTCCGCCGACACGACCCTCAACATGCCGGACTTCAGGGCAGCCGAGCGAACCTTCCAGTTGCTCACCCAGGTATCCGGCAGGGGCGGCAGGGGCGAGAGCCCCGGCGCAGTCGTCATCCAGACGCTCAACCCCGGCCACTATGCCATCCAGCGCACCCGCACCCATGACTTCGCCGGCTTCTACGAGGATGAGATCGCCCTGCGCAGGGACCTGGGATACCCGCCCTTTTCGCGGATGATCAACATCACCGTTTCGGGAACGGGAAAAGAGCTGGTGGAAAAAGGGGCCGCCAGGCTGGGACAGCAGGCCGGCAGTCTTGCCGACGGAAGCCATCACAAGGGCCGCCTGATCGTCATCGGCCCGATGGAGGCGCCCCTGGGCAAGGTGCGGGGCCGGTACCGCCGGCAGCTGCTCGTGAGGGGAAAGCAGGTGCGCGCGCTCCACGCCTTTATCCGGCAACTCATCGAGGAAGCCGACATCCCGGGCTGCGAGATCCGCGTCGATGTGGACCCCATGAATTTCATGTGATAAGCTGCCGCAAAGCGGCAGCGGGATTCGGGCTTCAGGCTTCGGGCTTCAGGAAAAAAGTCGGAGGTTGTCTTCGACACGCTACACGCTACACGCTTCAATGCCTATGTATCAAGTCGAGCCTTGAACTTTACTCTCGAGGGTTACAATGACTCACCCCAAGCCCCGCATCCTTTTCATGGGAACTCCCGAATTCGCGGTTCCGTCCCTGGAGCTTCTGGTCGAGAAGGTCTGGCCCGTTATCGGCGTCGTCACCCAGCCCGATCGGCCCAAGGGTCGGGGGCAGCGCCTCGTCGCCTCGCCCGTGAAGGAGGCGGCCGGGCGGCACGGGCTGACCGTCCATCAGCCCGAAAAGGTCCGGGCACCCGAGTTCCTGGAGATCTTTCGCGGGCTTGACCCCGACATGGTGGTCCTCGTCGCCTTCGGCCAGATCCTGCCGAAAGACATCATCGACGGCCCTTCCCTGGGTTGTGTCAACGTCCACCCCTCGCTGCTGCCTAAGTACAGGGGCGCGGCACCCATGAACTGGGCGCTCATCCGGGGCGAGCAAAAAACGGGCATCTCCATCATGCGGATGGACGAAGGCGTCGACTCGGGCGACATCCTCCTGCAGGAAGAAACGGCCATCGAGCCGGGTGAAACCTACGATCACCTCCATGACCGCCTCGCCGTCCGGGGGGCGCAGTGCCTTCTGAGGACGCTGGAGGGTCTGGTGGATGGAAACATCCACAGAACGCGCCAGGACCATTCACTGGCCACGCTCGCACCGCGCATCAAGAAAGAGGATGGCATGATCCACTGGGAGGCCCCCGCACGGCACATCGCCCAATTCGTGGCAGGCCTTTCTTCCGTACCCGGGGCGTTCACCTTCCTTGACGGGAAGGTCCTCAAGGTCTATTCGGCCGAGGCCGAGGAAGCTCCCGCGTGCTGCGAAACGCCCGGGACGATCGTCGGGCCGGCACCGAAGGGACTCAAGATCGCCGCCGGCGGCGGCTATGTGTACCTCAAGGACGTCCAGCTCGAGAGCAAGAAGCGCCTGCCCATCACCGACTTTCTCCGGGGCTTCCGGTTCACGCCGGGCGACAAGCTGGGCTAGCGGCCATCTGAGCACGCAGATCCGGAGCCTGTTCGGAAGTGGCCTGGTGCAAAGCATCCGTACCAGGTCGCGAGGGTAGGAAGTTATGAATAGCGGAAGATCGGAGTGGATGAAGCACATCCATTCCCATTTTTTCCGCTCTTCCTCACTTCTGCTCTTCCGATCTTCGTCGTCTTAACGTCGAAAGATGAACATGGAGCACCCTTTGGGATGCAGAGGCACAGCGAACTGAAAGACAGTCCCCGGGCGCTTGCCGTCCAGATCCTGAACCGTGTTGACGAGGAACAGGCCTTCGCCGAGCCGCTGCTGGACGCCGTCCTCTCGTCAGGCCGCCCCGAAAGCGATGCCGACCGGGGGCTGTTGACCTTCCTCGTTTACGGAACGCTGCGCATGCGGGGTTTGCTCGACTTCCTGATCGACCGATTCTACCGGGGAAAGCCCCATGCACTGCAGGCAGGCATCCGGAACATCCTCCGCGTCGCCCTTTTCCAGGTGCGCTTCGCAGAGAAGATCCCTGTCTATGCCGCCGTCGACGAGGCCGTGAACATGACCAGGGGGCTCTTTCCGGGGCGGGAGAAACTCGTCAACGCAATCCTGCGAAACACGCTCAGGGGAATGGCAGGCGTGGAGTACCCCGGGCTCGCGGCGGACCCCGCAGGGCACATCGCCGTCGCGCACTCCCACCCCCGCTGGCTTGTCGAGCGCTGGATGGACGGCCTTGGCTTCGAGCAGACGCTTGCCCTCTGCAAAGCCGACAACAGGATCCCTCCCCTGGCCCTTCGCGTGAACCTCCTCAAGGCAACCCGTCAGGACGTGATGGAACGGCTCGCCCGTGCCGGTCATGACGTGAGGCCCACCGTTTATTCCCCGGAGGGGATCATCCTGGCCAAGCCTCCCGTCTCCCTGCGGGAAATGCCCGAGCTGACGGGCGGCCTTCTCTACGTGCAGGACGAGGCCTCGCAGCTTGTCTCCAGGCTCCTGGCACCGGGAAAGGGGGAACGGGTGCTGGATCTCTGCGCAGGTGCGGGCGGCAAGACAACCCACCTGGCAGCCCTGATGGATAACGAGGGGGAGATCGTCGCTGCCGATATCCAGACGGCCAAACTCGAGGCCCTGGATGCGACAGCACGACGATGGGGGATCACGATGGTGAAGACCGCCGTCGTCGACGCGGCCAATGCCGCGGGCACGGCCAGTCTCGGATTGTTCGACCGCGTTCTCGTCGATGCGCCCTGCTCGGGTCTCGGCACCCTGAGGAGAAACCCCGAGATCCGCTGGCATCTCACCGAGAAGAAACTCGGGGAGTTTCCGCCCCTGCAGAAGCGCATCCTGGAAAACGCCGCGGGCTGTGTGAACAGAGGGGGATATCTTCTCTACAGTACCTGCTCCGTCATGCCGGAGGAGAACGACGGTGTCGTCGAGGCCTTTCTCGAGGGGCATCCCGACTTTGCCCCAGCCCGCCCGGCAGCCGATTTCCCGGCAGAAGTCCTGGACCCGAAGGGATTCCTGCGGACCTTCCCCCATCGCCACGGCACGGACGGCTTCTTCGGAGCATTGCTGCGCCGCCGATAAACAGACTCATGCCCGTTCGAAAGCCTTGCGGCTTGCGGCTTGCGGCTTGTGGCTCTTCAGCTGTTGACTTGGACGTGCCGATAATGATATTTTTCTGCCCGTGGCTCCGGCAAGAGGGGATATCAGACAACCCGATTCCGGGGCCTTTCGAGTTGTCCGACAGGAGAGCACCATGTTTTTGAAACAGCTGCAAGTCGGCCAGATGGCCATCTTCGCCTACATCGTAGGTGACAAGGAAACGGGGGATGCCCTCGTGATCGATCCCGCGGCGGAGACGGAACGGATCGTCGCCGAGGCGCAGAAGAACAACCTCACGATCCGCTATATCGTGAACACCCACGGTCACGTGGACCACATCTCGGGAAACGCCGCCATGAAGAAAAAGACCGGGGCGAAAATCGTCATCCACGAAGCCGATGCCGACATGCTCACCTCCACGCCCGCCATGATCCTGAGCATGTTCCGGGCTCAGGCCTCGCCCGCTGCGGACATCCTGGTCCGGGAAGGCGACTCGATCCGGATCGGCGGCATCACGCTGAAGGTCCTCCACACGCCCGGCCATACGCCCGGCGGGATTGCGCTCTACACCGACGGCTACGTGTTCACGGGGGACACTCTCTTCGTCGAGGCCGTCGGGCGGACCGACCTGCCCGGGGGGTCCTGGAACACGATGGCGAAGGCCATCAAGGAGAAGATTTACACGCTTCCTGACGAGACGGTTGTCCTGCCCGGCCACAACTACGGCAGGATGCCCACCTCGACCATCAAGAACGAAAAGCGCAACAATCTCTACGTCCGCTGAACAAGGAGCCCAGACCATGACCCAACCGGCCCTCTACCAGACAGATCTCAAAGGCCTGAAGCTCGTCAACCGCGGCAAGGTCCGCGACCTCTACGACCTGGGGGAGCATCTGCTCATCGTGGCGACTGACCGGATCTCGGCCTTCGACGTCATCATGCCGAACCCCATCCCCGGGAAAGGCGAAATCCTGACGATGCTCTCCGAGTTCTGGTTCAGGCAGATGGCCGACATCATCGGCAATCACCTCGTCACGACGGACGTGGAGAAGTTCCCCGCGGAATGCAGGCCCCACCGGGATGTCCTGAAGGGCCGGAGCATGCTCGTGAAAAAGGCCAAACCCCTGCCCGTGGAGTGCATCGTGCGCGGTTACATCAGCGGCTCGGCCTGGAAGGACTACACGGACGGAAAGCCCGTCTCGGGAATCCGCCTCCCAACAGGGTTGAAGGAGTCTTCCAAGCTGACCGAGCCCGTCTTCACCCCCTCCACGAAGGCCCCCGAGGGCGAGCACGACATGCCGATCTCGCGAGAAGAGATGGCCCGCATCATCGGGAAGGATCTGACGGACCGGGTCATCGAAGCGAGCCTCGCCATCTACAGGCGTGCCGATGCCATCGCCAGCTCCGTGGGGATCATCATTGCCGATACGAAGATGGAATTCGGCATGATGGGCGGTGA
>DCVI01000028.1:19400-52907 GCA_002327315.1 Syntrophaceae bacterium UBA2192
TCCTCCGCGACTATCTGCTGTCGTTGAAGTGGGATCAGAAGCCCCCGGCTCCGGAGCTACCCGCCGATATCATTGAAAAAACCCGCCAGAAATACGAGGAAGCCCTCCAGAGGTTCACCCGAAAACCCTGATCCTCAAAAAAATGCTGGGCCTGCCTTGACAGGGCCGGAGGGGATCATTAAGTTATCGGCACTTCAGGGGAGAGGTGCGCCTGCAGGACGAGCCCCCAATCACCCCTGAAGCGCAACCCCGCCGATGGCTGCGGGGGTGCACTGCAATCGTTTTCGATGGGAAAGGAAATCACAGGTCTTACATGGAACGACGGGATTACTACGAGATCCTGGGTGTAGAACGCAGCGCGCCCGAAGAGGAAGTCAAGAAGAGCTACCGCAAGCTCGCCATGCAGTTCCACCCGGACCGCAACCCGGGGGACAAGAAGGCCGAGGAGAAGTTCAAGGAGGCGGCCGANNGCCTACGAGGTAATTCGCGACCCCGAGAAGCGCAAGATCTACGACCGCTACGGGCACGAGGGGATCAACGGCACCGGATTCCGCGGGTTCTCGGGATACGACGACATCTTCACCAACTTCAGCGACATCTTCGAAGACGTCTTCGGGTTCACCGGGGCCCGGACGCGCACGCGCTCGGCGGTCCGCCAGGGCGCCGACCTGCGCTACGACCTCAAGATATCCTTCATGGACGCCGTGAAGGGGACTTCCACGCAGATCGATCTGGAAAAACTGGAGCGTTGCAAGGAATGCAAAGGGGCAGGAGCGGCAGCAGGGACTCACCCGGAAACTTGTTCCCGCTGCGCCGGGCGCGGCACCGTGACCCAGTCGAGCGGCTTCTTCACCATCAGCACCACCTGCCCGCAGTGCCGGGGCGCCGGACGCGTGATCAAGAACCCCTGCAGGGCCTGTTACGGAACCGGACGGGCCAAAACGAGAAAAACCGTCAGCCTCAGGATCCCCGCCGGCGTTGAGACGGGTTCCCGCCTGCGACTGCGCGGCGAAGGCGAGGAAGGCGATTTCGGAGGCCCCAGCGGGGACCTCTATGTCTTCATCCACGTGGAGCCCCACGAGTTTTTCGAACGCGAAGGCTATGACGTCCTCTGCCAGATCCCCATTTCCGTCACCCAGGCCGCCCTGGGGGCCACGATCGAAGTGCCGACCATCGACAGCAAGGAATCCGTCAAAATCCCCAAGGGGACACAGAGCGGCAAGATCTTCCGCCTGAAGGGCAAGGGCGTCGCTCACCTCAAGGGCATCGGCCGCGGGGACCAGGTCATCCAGGTCCTTGTCAAGATTCCCACCAATCTCACCAAGAAGCAGGAGGAGCTTTTGAAAGAGTTCGCCCGGCTGACCGGTGAATCCGCCTCCTGAGCCTACTTTCCATTCCTCGCAGTTCCTTGCCGGAGCCGGGGGAGGTTCAATGCCCGGAAGACCGCGAGACGAAAGGGTCCTCGGGCAGATGGGCCAAGAAAGAATGGACAATTCCACCCGCATCCATTATATTTTCATTGTTAACAACCACACCAACGAGAGAGCCTGGGGGAATGCATCATGGCAGAGATGACGCGATCCAAGGAAGTGCCCGTTCAGCTGCTCCGATGGACCTGCAACCCCGAACTTCTGGGGTTTGACACGACGAAGGAGTGCAATAAAACCGACAATATCATTGGACAGAACCGGGCCGTCAAGGCCATCACGCTGG
Organism: Syntrophaceae bacterium UBA2192; assembly: GCA_002327315.1. Classification (GTDB taxonomy): domain Bacteria; phylum Desulfobacterota; class Syntrophia; order Syntrophales; family UBA2192; genus UBA2192. The sequence continues at coordinate 21,114 of DCVI01000028.1, forward strand.
GGCTCGAGATCGAAAGCCCGGGATACAACATCTATGTCTCCGGGATGACGGGCACGGGAAAGACGACCACGATCAAAAATCTGCTTAGCCAGCTCGACCTCAAAAAACCCATTCCCGACGACATCTGCTACGTCCACAATTTCAAGGACCCCGACATGCCGCGGGCCATCATGTTCCCGGCAGGCAGCGGCCGAAAGCTCCAGAAGGACATGGACGACCTCGTCGCTCACCTGCGCAAGGAGATCCCGCTGATCCTCGAGAGCGACGAGTTCAAGAAGGAATCCGAGGAAGTCATCAACACGTTCCGGCAGAAGCAGAAGGAGATCATCCGGGAGTTCAACGATCGCCTGCTGAAGGAGAATTTCCAGCTCGTGCAATTCCAGATGGGCCCCTTCACGCGGCAGGACATCGCCCCGATCGTGGAAGGGCGACCCGTGCCCTTCGAGCAGCTCGAGGCCATGGCCGAGGAGGACAAGTTCAGCAAGGAGGAACTCGCGACGATCCGGACGAAAATCGTCGACCTGCGCATCGAGCTCGATTCGGTCATGCGGGAAACCCGGGACATCGAGCGCGAGATCCGGCAGCAGATCGGAACCCTCGAGCACAAGTACGGATCCCCGGCCGTCATTGAGCAGATCTCGGATCTGAGACTCCGCTACGTGGACTCCAACGAGAAGGTCAACGGCTACCTCGACGAGGTCCAGGAGCACATCCTGTCCAATCTGAAAATCTTCCAGGAAAAGGAAGAGGACCAGCAGCAGCAACAGGCCATGCCGTTCCCCATGCCCCAGGCGCCTGTGAGGCGCTTCACCGAGTTCAAGGTGAACGTCCTGGTGGACAACTCGGCAACCGAAAAAACGCCCATCGTCATCGAGACGGCCCCGACCTTCAAAAACCTCTTCGGCACCATCGAGCGCGAGGTGGACCGCTCGGGGCTCTGGCGGACGGACTTCACCCACATCAAGGCCGGGTCGCTGCTGAAGGCAAACGGCGGCTTCATCGTATTCGACGCCCTGGAGGCCCTCATCGAGCCCGGGGTCTGGACGTTCCTCAAGCGGACGCTGAAGAGCCGCGAGATGAACATGCAGCCTTACGACCCCTTCAGCTTCCTGCCCTCGGCGATCAAACCCGAGCCGATCCCCGTGGACATCAAGGTGATCCTCATCGGCGACGACTACCTGTATTACCTGCTCTACAACCTGGAGAGGGACTTCAAGGAGATCTTCAAGACAAAGGCCCAGTTCGACACGGAGATGGCCAACTCCGACGATAACATCCGGGAATACGTCTGCCTCATCAAGCGAATCGTCGACGAGGAGAAACTTTTCGATTTCGACAAGAAGGCCGTCTGCACCGTCGTGGAGTACGGCGTGCGCCTCTCGGGCAGGCAGAAGAAGCTCTCGACGCGGTTCAGCGAGATCGCCGACCTGATCCGCGAGGCCCACTACTGGGCAAAAAAGGACGGAAGCGACCTCGTCTCGGATAAGCACGTGGATAAGGCCTACGAGGAAAAGATCAACCGCGTCAGCCAGATCGAGGAGAAGATCCAGGAGCTCATCGACGACGGCACGATCATGATCGACACAAACGACAAGGTCGTGGGGCAGGTCAACGGTCTCTCCGTCTATGACATGGGGGAGTATGCCTTCGGAAAGCCCTCGCGGATCACGGCCAAGACCTCCATGGGACGCACCGGGGTCATCAACATCGAGCGGGAGGCCAAGCTCTCCGGCCGGACCCATGACAAGGGCGTCCTGATCCTGGAGGGTTATTTCCGCGGCAAGTACGCCCAGACCAAACCGCTCACCATGAGTGCCAGCATTGCTTTCGAGCAGTCCTACGGCGGGGTGGACGGGGACAGCGCCTCCTCGACAGAGATCTATGCGATCCTGTCGAGCCTGTCGGAATTGCCGCTGAGACAGGACATCGCCGTGACGGGATCCGTCAATCAGAAAGGCGAGATCCAGCCCATCGGGGGAGTGAACCAGAAGATCGAAGGTTTCTTCGACGTCTGCAGGGCCCGGGGTCTCACGGGCGGGCAGGGGGTCATGATCCCGCAGCTCAATGTCCCCGAGCTTATCCTGAGAAAGGACGTCGTAAAGGCCGTGGCCGAGGGGAAGTTCCACATCTGGCCGGTGAAGACGATCGATGAGGGCATCGAACTGCTCACGGGCGTGCCTGCAGGAGTGGCCGATGAGAAGGGAAATTACCCGGAAAGCACGGTGAGTTACTGCGTGGACAAGAAACTGCTGACCCTGGCGGAGGGGTTGAAATCCTTCGCGGAGGAGGGAAAGCCGCAAAAGCCCGCGGATGAAACGAACAACGAGAACCAAGGCAAAGGGGAGTGATGCGTATGATCTACCGGAAGCGAGCGGCTGTTGCGCTGATCGTGCTGACGTGCTGTTTTTCCCTGTACGGATGTCCCGTCCTGGTCGTTGGAGGGGCTGCCGTCGCGGGAGGCACGGGAACCTATTATTACGTGGAAGGGGAGCTGCGGACGGATTATTATTTCTCCGTGGATGCCGTCTGGTCCGCTGTCGAAAAGACGATCGCCGACATGAAGGGCCGCGACGTGGAACCCGACAAGCAGAGCGACGGAGGAAAGATCGTGGCCGTGATCAACGATGAAAAGGTCCAGTTCAGGCTGAAGTACAAGGACAAGGACCTGACCTCCCTGGGCATCCGCGTGGGAGCCGTGGGCAACGAGGCGGCCTCCAAGGTGATCCACGACCGGGTGGCCGATAATCTGTTGAAAAAGTAGGAAACGGGAACGGGAGATGCATGTCAGAGGGGTGCCCGGATGGCGCATCCGGGCCCTGTGAGACGGCCACCGCCGGAAAAGAGAACATGTATAAAACGATTCTTGTTGTCGACGACGAAGAGAGCATCTGCCAGTCCCTGCAGGGGATCCTGACAGACGAGGGCTATGAGGTCCGGACCGTCGGAAGCGGCGAGGAGGCCCTCAAGGCCATCGAAGAAGACCCGCCCGACCTTGCCCTTCTGGACATCTGGCTTCCCGGAATGGACGGCCTCGAAGCCCTCAAGATCATCAAGACCGACACCCCGCAGGTCCAGGTCATCATGATGTCGGGGCATGGCACAATCGAGACCGCCGTGAAAGCGACCAAGCTCGGCGCCTTCGACTTCATCGAAAAGCCCATCTCCCTGGAAAAGGTGGTGCTGCTCGTCAACCACGCCCTCGACCTGGCCCGCCTCGAGGAAGAGAACAAGTTCCTCAAGCAAAAGGTCACCTCGGCCTTCGAGCTCATCGGCCAGAGCAAGTCCATCGTCGATCTGAAGGAGATGATCCGGATCGTCGCCCCGACGAATGCCTGGATCCTCATCATGGGAGAAAACGGCACAGGCAAGGAGCTCGTGGCCCGCTCGATCCACTACCTGAGCAAGCGGGCGAAGAAGCCCTTTGTCGAGGTGAACTGCGCGGCGATCCCCGAGGAGCNNGACGAGGTGGCCGACATGAGCCTCAAGGCCCAGGCCAAGATCCTGAGGATCCTCCAGGAGAAGAGGTACGAGCGGGTAGGCGGCAACAAGTTCATCGACACGGACGTGCGGGTGCTGGCCGCTACGAACAAGGATCTCGAAAAGGAGATGGAGGCGGATCGTTTCCGCCAGGATCTATACTACCGGCTCAATGTCATCCCGCTCACCATCGCGCCGCTGCGGGACCGAAAAGAAGATATCCCGATCCTGGCCAATCAGTTCGTGAAAGACTTCTGTCTCAAAGAGGGGGTCGAGCCGAAGGCCATCTCCGGGGATGCCACCGACATCCTGATGGATCACAACTGGCCCGGAAACGTGCGGGAGCTCAAAAATATCATGGAGCGCCTCGTCATCATGACGCAGGGCGACACGATCACGGCCGACGACATCCCGTCGCTCTCGAAGGAGGAGCAGCCCGAGGAGGCCATGGACTCCATCTTCACCCACAATTCCTACCGGAAGGCGAAGATGGAATTCGAAAAGAAGTACATCCTGAAAAAGCTCCAGGAAAACGAGGGCAACATCTCAAAGACGGCCGACACCATCGGGCTGGAGCGCAGCAACCTCCACCGCAAGATCAAGACGCACAGCCTGGAATCCAAGAAAGAGTAACTGGTAACTGGGAATTGGGTAATTCGGGAAAAAGGGCCCTTGCGAATCCCGCAAGGGCCTTTTCTTATTCTGCGCTTCTGCCCCTTTTCCTTGTACTCGATTTGCAGACGACCGCCAACCTTCCGGCTGTCCTCAAATAAGAGGCGGGCTACCGCAGCTGGCTCACGTGCCTGTGCGGGGGCTCGCCGAACTGCCGCTTGTATTCCCTGTTGAACTGAGTCGCGCTTTCATATCCCACCGCCAGCGCCGCGATGGCGGCATCCTCATTCTCCACCAGCATCCGGCGCTGGGCTTCATACAAGCGCAAGCGCTTCTGAAACTGCAACGGGCTGAGGGTCGTGACATCCCTGAAGTGCCGGTGGAAGGTGGAAGTCGCCATATTCACCTTTCTGGCCAATTCATCCACCTGCAGAGGCTCTTTGTAGTTATCCCGCAACCATGTGATGGTTTTGGCAATCTGGTTGCTTTGCGTGCCGAGCGTGTTGATCGTCCGCAAGCGCTCGCCCTGGGGCCCGATGAGCAGACGATAATGGATCTCACGGATGATCATCGGCGCGAGTACCGGTATCTGTTCCGGCTTCTCGAGAAGCTCAGCCAGGCGCAGGAACGCATCCATTACGTCAGGATCAACCTCCGCGACGGCCATTCCTTTGTAGGAACCATTTTCAGGCCTGGCGGCAGGCGGAATCTCGGCCGCCAGCTGAGTGATCAGGTATTTATCCAGGTCAAGCGACACCGCCAAAAACGGCTGCTCCGGTGATGCGACAATGACGTGGTTTGCGCTGGGTATGTCCACCCCGATGACCAGGCAATGGTTCTCCCCATAGCGGTACTCCTCGGAGCCTATCACAGAGCGTTTGGATCCCTGGAGAACAACCGCGACAAGCGGCTTGTATACGCAATTTTCGAGCTCCTTTGCATCATGTCGCCGGGCGATCGCAAAACCTTCAATGGCGGTCGGGTAGCGTCCGGGCTCAGGCATCCAGCGCAGCAATTTCTCTTTCAACAGGCTGTTTGTCTTCGCCAGGACTGTACGGTCGTGTGCTGCCATATATAATAACTCCTTGTATTTATTTATAGTTTAAACGGGACGAACTTCTCTGCACCAGCATTTTTATAGCACACCCCATTCTATTTGTATAGTCCCCTGATAGAATCAGGCAAGAATTGGATAGGATCGTATCTACCCTTCGGAGTCGGTCAGCGCTATAGTTTGACTTATCGAGAAGCCTAAACCAAGGAGTGAAGGAAATGACCAAAAAAGACAAAGGAACTGTCATGAGCAATAAAATAACAGACGCAAACAAGGATAGCCTGTCCAGGAGGGGCCTTTTGAAAGTTCTCGCTGCCGGTATGCTCGCAGCCGCCGCAATCCCCTTGATCCCCCATCTGGGGTCAACTCAAGCTACCGCAACGGGTACCGGGAGGAAAAAAATGTTGATCGTCTACTACTCCTTTAGCGGAAACACAAAATACATTGCGGAAAAGATCCGGGAGAAAACCGGGGGCGATGTGTTTGAAATCGAAACCGTGAAAACCTATCCCGCTGTGTATTCCGCACTGACGGAAGAGGCCAAAAGGGAGCTGCAGACAGGCGACTTGCCGGCATTGAAGAAAAATCCGCCCGATATGTCTTCGTATGACCTGATATTGGTCGGCGGCCCGGTGTGGTGGTACACGGTGCCCACCCCGGTGATGAGTTTCTTAAGGAAGGCGGACTTCGCGGGCAAGAAAGCTTCCGCCTTTTGTACCCACGAGGGAGGGATCGGGAAATATTTCCCGCATTTCAAGGAGCAGGCCAAAAACGCCGTTGTCCTTGAAGGTCTCGACCTCTACAAGCCGCGGCAAGCCGGGAAAGGCGAGGTGGATAAAGCTCTCGATGCCTGGCTCGGAAAGTTGCAAAATAAATAGTGTTTCACCGAATAGGAGGATCAATCCATGGTTAAAGCCAAAGCATACTCCGCTGCCAGTGCGACATCGCCGCTGGCCTCCAGCATAATCCCGAGACGGGATACGACCGAACGCGACGTGCAGATCGAGATTCTCTATTGCGGCATCTGCCATTCCGACCTCCACACGGTGCGCAACGAGTGGAGCAGTATCATGCCCACGGTCTATCCCTGCGTCCCGGGCCACGAGATCGTCGGCCGGGTCACCAGGGTCGGCTCCGCCGTCAGGGCGTTCAAGCCGGGCGACCTGGCGGGCGTCGGCTGTCTGGTTGATTCGGACCATACCTGCCCCAATTGCCGGGATGGCCTGGAACAATTGTGCCCAAACCAGACACTCACCTTCAACTCCCCGGACAAACATCTGGGTGGCGTGACCTACGGCGGATACTCTGAAAGTATCGTCGTCGATGAGCACTTTGTTCTGCGTGTTCCCGCCAACCTCAATCTGGCCGGTGTCGCGCCGCTGCTTTGCGCCGGGATCACGACCTGGTCGCCCATGCGCCGCTGGGGTGATCTCAAGGGGAAGAAGGTCGGTGTGGTCGGCCTCGGCGGTCTGGGTCACATGGGCGTCAAGTTCGCCCGTGCCTTCGGGGCCCGCGTTTTTGTATTCACCACCTCAGCCGGCAAGAAGGAGGATGCGCTCCACCTGGGCGCCGATGAGGTCATCGTCTCCCGCAACGCCGACGAGATGAAGAAGCACATCGGCAGCTTCGACTTCATCCTCGACACCGTCTCCGCCGATCACGACATCAACGCCTACATCAATCTGCTCGGCCGCGACGGCAACATCACCCTTGTCGGGGCTCCGGAGAAACCGCTTGCCGTTTCTGCCTTTGCGCTGCTGTTCGGGCGCCGCAGCCTCTCCGGCTCAATCATCGGCGGCATCGCCGAGACCCAGGAGATGCTGGACTTCTGCGGCAAGAACAACATCACCGCCGATGTCGAAGTCATTCCGATCCAGAAGGTCAACGAGGCCTACGAGAGGCTGGTCAAGTCCGACGTGAAGTACCGCTTCTCCATCGACATGGCCTCCCTGAAATCCTGATGTGGAGTCTTTTCAACTGGAGAATAACCATGGAAAGGCAAATCTCGCGTCGCAGTTTTCTGAAGAAAAGCGCCGTCGCGCTGGGTACGGTTGCCGTGTGCGATTTGAGTGATTCTGAGACTTTGTTCGGCAAAGAAGTAAAGGAGAGAGAAATGCCTCACGTGATCGTAAAACTCTGGCCCGGACGATCGGAACAGGAGAAGAAGCAGCTTGCCGATGCCATCGTCAAAGACGTCGTCACCTATGCGAAATGCGATGAAAGCTCGGTTTCCGTAGCCATTGAAGAGATCAAATCGGCGGACTGGGCGGAGAAAGTTTATAAACCCGACATTCTCAACCCCCGGGGGAAGCTGTACAGGAAGCCGGGATATAGTATGTAATCCAATCGCAAGGAGAGAAAAATGAAAACCACAGCCACGTTTTTATCGTTTTTCCTGGTCGTTTCAACCGTCGCCATTGCGGGCCAGGCGCTGGCCGCCGAAGCAAGCAAAACATCGCAGACGATAACCCGGGCAGGCTCCCAACCTTCCGTCAAAGGGTCTTCCGACTATTTTACCGGCAATGTCCGTGTTGACCCCCTGTTCCCTGCAAAGGATGCGGCGCCCTTTTCCGGCGCCTATGTCACCTTCGAGCCGGGGGCCAGATCCGCCTGGCACATTCACCCGACAGGGCAGCACCTTATCGTCACTGCCGGGGTTGGCCGAACCGGGGAATGGGGGGGCCGGGCTGAGGAGATCAAAACGGGCGACGTGATCTGGTGCTCGCCAACGGTAAAGCACTGGCACGGGGCCTCGCCCACCACCGCGATGACGCATATCGCCATCACGGGAACCCTCAACGGCAAGAGCGTTGAATGGATGGAAAAGGTCACCGACGCGCAATACAATGGAAAATGAGGAGGAGAGTTGGTCGCTGAGTTGAAACTCGAATAAGAGATGAGGTGTTCAAAATGCAAAAACACAAGCAAAAAGAAGGAAGAAAGACAATGTCCAGCTTGAAAACCCTGTCGTTGTTATTGGCAGCGATTATCATTTCATCAGGGGCAGCAATGGCCGCAGACTATAAACTCAATCCGTTTACTCTGGTCTATGAGGGTGCTATTACCGAAAATGGTAAAGGCAAAGTCAATATTCATCCAGTCACTTACAAACTGAATGGTATCGATATTTCTGCAAACGTTTATACCCCTGCGAACTATAACCCAGGCAATAAATACCCGGCGGTGGTGGTGGCTCACCCCAATGGCGGCGTGAAAGAGCAGGTCGCGGGTCTGTATGCTCAAAAGCTGGCAGAACAAGGATACATCGCCATTGCTGCGGATGCGGCGTATCAAGGAGCCAGCGGCGGTCTGCCTCGCAATGTGGACAAGCCGGCAAACCGGATTGAAGATATTCATGGCATGGCTGACTTCGTCACTCAATATGCCGGCGTGGATGCCAACCGTTTAGGGTTGCTTGGGATCTGTGGCGGCGGAGGCTATTCCTTGAAGGCGGCCCAAACGGACAAACGTTTTAAAGCAGTAGCCACATTGAGCATGTTTAATTCCGGCCTGGTGAGACGAAACGGCTATATGGACTCTCAAGTATCCACCATACAGGAACGCTTAAAACAAGCCTCGGATGCCCGGGCACAGGAAGCGGCCGGCGGCGAGATTAAATATGCAGCCGACACCAAGCTGACCGATGAACAAATTGCCAGGTTGCCCTTTGATTTGTATCGCCAGGGCTTTGAATACTACGACAAGACGCACGCCCACCCCAATTCAACGTTCAGATACACCATGAGCAGTCTCCTCGACTTGATGAATTTCGATGCAGCCGGCAATATGGACTTGATCAACCAACCACTGCTGATGATGGCGGGCAGCAAAGCCGACTCACCGTATATGACCCTGGATGCCTTTAAGGATGCCGTCAATGCGAAAAATAAAGAATTATTTCTGATTGAAGGTGCAACCCACATCGAAACCTATTGGAAACCGCAATATGTGAATCAAGCCATGGGTAAATTTACCCCGTTCTTTGGTGATACGTTGAAGCAAAGAGGCAAATGATGAATAGTAAATTCAGGAAGTTCATGCTTGCGCTCACGCTGACTTTCGTCGGCGTGAGCCTCTCCGCCTGCGCAATCGCCGATCGCAGCGGCAAACTCGCACCCATGGTCATTCAGGAGCAAGGCAGTTTTGCCGTCGGGGGAACCGTGGTCACCAACCCCGGCATTTTCGATCCTGTCAAAATGTCACCTGAAGGACAGACGTTCCGCGGGGACCACGCATACGTGTTTTACCAGATTCCAGAAAAGGCCCGGAAATTGCCCCTCGTGCTCTGGCATGGCTTCGGTCAGTTCTCGAAGACCTGGGAAACTACCCCGGATGGACGCGAGGGCTATCAAAACATTTTCCTGCGACGCGGTTTTGGGGTTTATGTGATCGATCAGCCTCGTCGCGGCAATGCAGGACGCAGCACCCAGCCGGGCACCCTGACGCCGGTGGCCGATGAGCAAAAATGGTTCACCATTTTCCGCGTCGGCATCTGGCCAAACTTCTTCCCCGGCGTGCAGTTCTCACGTGACCCAGAGGCGCTGAACCAGTACTTCCGCCAGATGACACCCGACACCGGCCTCATCGATATCGACGTTACCTCGGACGCCGTTGCGGCGCTTTTCGGCAAGATCGGACCGGGCATTCTTGTCACGCATTCGCACAGCGGCGGCATGGGCTGGCGCACCGCCATCAAGAGCCCAAATGTCCGCGCCATCGTTTCTTATGAACCGGGCAGCAATTACGTCTTCCCGCAAGGCGAAGTGCCGCCTCCGATGCCAAGCTCCGCTGGCCCGCTGGAGGCGGTTGGTGTGCCTCTGCCGGATTTCATGAAGCTCACGAAGATTCCTATTGTCATCTATTACGGCGACTATATTCCTGAGCAACCTTCGGCAAACCCGGGTCAGGACCAATGGCGCGTACGTCTGGCGATGGCGCGGCTGTGGAGGGATGCGGTGAACCGCCGGGGCGGCGATGTGACCGTGGTGCATCTGCCCGACATGGGCATTCGCGGCAACACGCACTTTCCATTCTCGGACCTGAACAATCTCGAAATCGCAGACTTGATGTACAAATTCCTGGAGAAGAAGGGTTTGAACTGATCCAAGGAGGATAGCATGAACAATAAGATCACTGTAATGCTGGCAAGTATCCTTGCCGTGACGTTCGGCATCGTAAACCTTTCGGAGACGCAGACCATGAAGAGCGAAGGCTTGAGCGCCAGGCAGAAAGGCATCGTCCCCATCGCGGCCTTCACCGCAAGCGGCGATCTGGAGAAGCTGAAAACGGCGCTGAACGAGGGGCTGGATGCCGGTCTGACCGTCAATGAGATCAAGGAAATCCTGGTTCATCTGTATGCCTATGCGGGATTCCCCCGCAGCCTGAACGGTATCAGCACGTTCATGGCCGTCATGGACGAACGACAGAAGAAAGGCATCAAGGACGAGATGGGCCGGGAACCAAGCCCCCTGCCTGCCAACAAGAGCAGCATCGAGCTCGGAACGGAAATCCAGACACGCCTGGTCGGAAGGCCGGTCACCGGGGCAATCTATACGTTCACTCCCGCCATCGATCGATTCCTGAAAGGCCACCTGTTCGGAGACATCTTCGGGCGCGACAACCTGGATTTCCAGAGCAGGGAGATCGCCACGATTGCGGCCCTGTCCAATATGACAGGAGTCAATTCCCAGCTGCAGTCTCATTTCAACGTCGGGCTCAATGTCGGGCTGACCGAGGCGCAGATGAAAAGCCTGATATTCGTTCTCGAAGCCAAAGTCGGCAAGAAAGAAGCGGATAATGCCAATGAAATTCTGAGCAAGATTTTAAACAGCAGGGCGAAATAGGGGACTGTCCCCTTTTTCTTCCCATGCTGAAGGAGAAAATAATGCAAAAGCGCAAATTGGGAAAAAGCGGCCTGGAGGTTTCGGCTCTCGGATTCGGCTGCATGGGGATGAGCTTTGGCTACGGTCCGCCCAAGGACAAACAGGAGATGATCGAGCTGCTTCGGTCGGCCGTCGAACGCGGCGTCACCTTCTTCGACACCGCCGAGGTCTACGGTCCGTTCACGAACGAAGAGCTAGTGGGCGAAGCCCTCTCTCCCTTCCGGGGACAGGTGGTGATCGCTACCAAGTTCGGGTTCAAACTCGATCCGGCCACCGGCAAGCAGGTCGGCCTGGACAGCCGGCCGGAGCACATCAGGGAGGTCGCCGAAGCCTCGCTCAAGCGACTCAAGGTCGATGTCATCGACCTGTTCTACCAGCACCGTGTCGACCCGGACGTGCCGATCGAAGACGTGGCGGGCGCAGTGAAGGACCTAATCCGGGAGGGCAAGGTAAAGCACTTCGGCCTTTCCGAGGCGGGAGTGCAGACGATCCGCCGCACGCACGCGGTACAGCCGGTCACTGCGGTCCAGAGCGAATACTCGCTGTGGTGGAGAAAACCTGAAGAGGAACTGCTGCCGACGCTCGAGGAACTCGGAATCGGCTTCGTTCCATTCGGCCCACTGGGCAAAGGCTTCCTCACGGGAAAAATCGACGAAAATACGACGTTTGACAGCTCCGACTTCCGCAACGTCATCCCCCGCTTTACACCGGAGGCTCGAAAAGCGAATCAGGCTATGATTGCTTTGCTCAGCAGGGTCGCAAAACGGAAAAAGGCGACACCCGCCCAGATTGCGCTTGCCTGGCTGCTCGCCCGGAAGCCGTGGATCGTCCCGATCCCGGGGACGACGAAGCCGGAGCGCCTTGAAGAGAACATCGGGGCGGTTTCCATGGAACTGACGCCGGAGGATCTCCGGGAGATCGAAAGCGCCTCCTCGAAGATCACGGTGCAAGGGGCCCGGTACCCCGAACACCTGGAAAAACTGACCGGCCGCTGAGGGAAAGAAAAGGAGCCCTTGCAAATCCCGCAAGGGCTCCTTTTTATTCTGCGCTTCTGCGCCTTTTCCTTGAACTCGATTTGCAGACGATCACCTTACTTCCTGTAAGCGTCAAATCACGTATAAGCTTAAGAGTAGAGCCTTTCAAGATGTAATGGTTGAGCTTCGACTGCGGTCACAGTCAACACCGGAAGCTCGCATGAAGCGAAGACATTTCTTGACTATACCGGATATCCTGTATAGTAAAAATTCATTCAGCTTGATTTAATGCGTGTTGGTTCACTTGAGAATTCAGAAATCAGTGCAGGAATGACGGGTTCGATTGAATCGCCAGGGGGAGAGATTGAAAGGCATGGATAAAAAGAAAACCGGGACTTACCTTTTTATAGTGATCCTCTCTTGTCTTCTCTGCATTTCCGGTTGCGGCACGCAGCAGGCAGGGGGGGCCGCTCCGGTCAAGGTGCAAGTCGCGGACGTGGTCATGAAGGACGTCCCCGTCTGGTCGGAGTGGACCGCTTCGACGGACGGGATGGTCAACGCGACGATCCGGCCCCAGGTACAGGGCTACCTGCTGGGCCAGCGCTACAAGGAGGGCGACTACGTCAGGAAGGGGCAACTGCTCTTCGAGATCGACGACGGGACCTTCCGGGCCGCGCTCAAGCAGGCGAAGAGCCGGGTTGACCAGACGAAGGTGGACTGGGAAAACGCGCAGGCCAACCTTACCCGCATCAAGCCGCTCGCCGAGGACAACGCCGTCAGCGCAAAGGACCTGGATGAGGCCATCCGGGCGGAAGGGTCAGGCCGGGCATCCTTTGAAGCCGCCGTGGCGGCGGCGGAAAAGGCTGAACTGGATCTCAAATTCACGAGGATCACAAGCCCCATCAGCGGCATTGCCGGGGCGGCCAGGGCCCAGGTGGGCAATCTGGTGGGGCCGGGCTCGCTGGAGGAATTGACGACGGTCTCCACGGTCGACCCCATCAAGGTGAACGTCCCCATGACGGAGCAGGAATACCTCAGGGACATGCGCAACGGCGGCAAAAGCAAGGCACAACTGGAACTGGTCTTGGCGGACGGGACCGTCCATCCCCAAGAGGGCAGGTTTTCCTTTGTCGACCGGCAGGTGGACGTGGGCACGGGCACCATCAAGGTAGCGGCCCTCTTCCCCAATCCGGGCAACTTCCTCAGGCCCGGACAGTTCGCGCGCGTCCGGGCGAAGACCTCGACCCTGAAAAGCGTCCCCCTCGTCCCCCAGCGCGCCATCATCGAGGTACAGGGAAGCCGCGAAGTCGCCGTGGTCAACGCGGAAAACAAAATCGAGATGACCCCCGTCAAAACGGGGTCCCGCGTCGGCGATCTCTGGGTGGTGGAGGAGGGGCTGAAGGCCGGGCAGAAAGTCGTCGTGGAGGGGACTCAGAAAATTCGACAGGGGTCGGAAGTGTCGCCGCAGCCCATCCAGGCGGCTGCCTCCAACCAGCCGTCGCCGAAGGGCAGGTAGGGCGGGGCCATGACAGAATTCTTCATCAACCGGCCCATTGTCGCCATCGTGCTGTCGATCATGATCGTCGTCGTGGGCATCCTTGCTATGCTGCGATTGCCTATCGAGCTTTTTCCGAACATCATCCCCCCCGAGGTCCGGGTGGAGGCCATCTACACCGGGGCGGACTCGGAGACCCTGGAGAAATCCGTCGCGAACCCCATTGAACAGCAGATGAGCGGTGTCGATTACATGAACTACATGTACTCGATGAATTCGTCGAGCGGGATGATGCGGCTGACCATCAACTTCGACATCAACAGCAATCCTGACATCGATCAGATCCTCGCCCAACTGCGACAGGGGCAGGCACAGTCCCAGCTTCCGGAAGATGTCCGCAACTACGGTGTGACGGTCAGGAAAGGCCTGGCAAACCCCTTCATGGTTCTGGCCCTGCACTCCCCGAATGGATCCCGGGATGCGATCTTTCTGGCCAACTATGCCAACATCAGCCTTGTGGACCGGCTGCTCCGGGTGCGCGGGATTTCGCAGGCGTACATTTTCGGACCCGGCCAGTACGCCCTTCGCATCTGGGTGAGGCCCGACAGGCTTTCCAAGCTCGGCATTACGGTGCCGGAAATCACAAATGCCATCAAGAAGCAGAACACCGTCAACCCGGGGGGCAAGATCGGCGGAGAGCCAGCGCCCCCGGGGCAGCAGTTCACCTACACGGTAAGGACCGAGGGGCGCCTGGTCTCGGAAGAGGAGTTTGCATCCATCGTCGTCCGGGCCAACACGGACGGTTCCTTTGTGCGGTTAAAGGACGTCGCCCGGATCGAGCTCGGGGCACAGGACTACAACATGCGGGGCAGGCTCAACGGAAAACCGGCGGTGCTCATCGTCCTGTACCAGACCCCCGGCACGAACGCCCTCGAGGCGGCCCAGGGGGTCAAGCGGGTCATGGAAGAGGCCAGCGCCCGGTTCCCCTCCGACCTCGAGCACGTGGTGGCCGTCGACACGACACGGAGCATCTCGGAGGGCATCAAGCAGATCGTCATCACCCTTCTCGAGGCGGTGCTCCTCGTCATCCTGGTCGTTTTCATCTTTCTCCAGGGCTGGCGTGCCACGCTCATCCCCACCCTGGCGATCCCAGTATCCCTCATCGGGACCTTTGCCTTCTTCCCGCTTCTCGGGTTCACCATCAACACCCTGTCTCTCTTCGGGCTCGTCCTGGCTATCGGGCTCGTCGTCGACAATGCCATCATCGTGGTAGAATCCGTCGAGAGGCACATGGAGGAAGGGGGCCTCTCCCCGAAAGAGGCAACCATCAAGACCATGGGAGAGGTGTCGGGGCCCATCCTGGCCATCACCATGATCCTGATGGTCGTTTTCGTCCCCACCATCTTCATCCCGGGCATCACGGGCAGGCTCTACCAGCAGTTTGCCGTGACCATCGCCATCTCCGTGTTTCTCTCCACCGTGAATGCACTGACCCTGAGCCCCGCGCTGTCGGCACTCCTCCTGAAGCCCAGACGGGAGGCTGGCGGGTTTCTGGGCAAGATCTATCGACGCTTCAACGTCCTCTTCGCCAAAACGACTAACCGCTACATCGAGATCGGCCTCTACCTGATCAAGAGGAGTGTTTTGAGCATGGCCTTCATCGGGGCCACCATCGTCCTGGTGGCCCTGCTGGGCAAGACACTGCCCGTCGGCTTCGTCTCGGAGGAGGACCAGGGATACTTTTTCATGAGCGTTTCCCTTCCGGGCGCCTCCTCCCTTGAGAGGACCGACGAGGCCTGCAGGCAGATCGAGGCGATCCTCAGCGACACCCCCGGGATTCAGTACAGCTGCCCCACGGCCGGGTTCAGCATCATGGAGACAACGCCCAGTGCGTCCTCGGCGATCTTCTTTGTCGCGCTCAAGGACTGGGACGAAAGAAAGAAGGCCGAGGAAAGAATCGATGCGATCCTCGCTTCCATCAACCGCCGGCTTGCCGAGCTGCCGCACGCGATCGCCTTTGCGTTCCCGCCGCCTGCCATCCCCGGAATCGGCCTGGCCGGCGGCGTCACGTTCATCCTCGAGGACCGGGAGGGAAAAGACGTGGCCTTTCTCGGCGAGAATACACGGACGTTCATCGAAGCGGCCCGGAAGCGCCCTGAATTGGCCCGGGTCACGACGTCTTTCCAGGCCGGGGTCCCCCAGATGCTCATGAAAGTGGACAGGGACAAAGCGCTGAAGCAGGGCGTCGACATCGGCCAGGTCTACCAGACGATGCAGGCCTTCATGGGCGGGATGTTTGTCAACTACTTCAACCGCTTCGGCCGGCAGTGGCAGGTCTACATCCAGGCCGATCGCGACTATCGCTTCGATGCCGGGAACATCGGGCAGTTTTCCGTCCTCAACAGCAAGGGCGAGCGTGTTCCCCTTTCCTCGCTGGTCAGCATTCAGCCCACGTCCGGCCCAGAGACGACCATGCGCTACAACCTGTACCGGTCCGCCCGGATCGACGTGATGGCAAAACCCGGCTACAGTTCCGACCAGGCCATGAAGGCCCTCGAGGAGGTGTTTTACGACACCATGCCCCGGGAAATGGGCTTCGATTACCTGGGCATGAGCTTCCAGGAGAAAAAGGCCCAGGAGGGCGTTCCCGCATGGGCGATCTTCCTGTTCTCCCTGTTCTGTGTCTTCCTGATCCTGGCTGCGCAGTACGAGAGCTGGTCGCTTCCGCTCAGCGTTCTCCTCACGACACCCATCGCCGTTCTGGGGGCGCTTGCCGCCATCTGGATGCGGGGCCAGACCAACAACGTCTATGCCCAGATCGGCCTGATCGTCCTCATCGGTCTGACGGCGAAGAACGCCATCCTGATCGTCGAATTCGCAAAGCGGGCACAGGAACGCGGAATGCCCCTCGTGGAGGCCGCCGCGGAAGGCGCCCGGCTCAGGTTGCGGCCCATTCTGATGACGTCGTTTGCCTTCATCATGGGCGTTGCGCCGCTGGCCCTGTCAACCGGCGCAGGCGCCCGGGGCAGGCAGATCATGGGGACGGTCGTCGCGGGCGGGACGACGGCCGCTTCGGTGATTGCCGTGCTCCTGATCCCGGTGGCATTTTACGTGGTCAATAAACTCGTCAGCTGGAAAAAGAGCGGCCAGGCAACCGGACCCGGGGAGGACGGCCATGCGTAGCAGACCCATCTGTTCCATCCTGATTCTTCTCGCCCTCCTGTCGGGCTGCGCCGTGGGCCCCGATTATCGACGCCCCTCGATCGACGCCCCGGAGTCCTGGCGTGTCGAGGAGACCCGGGCGAAAGACGTCGCGAACACCGAATGGTGGGGGCAGTTTGAGGATCCGGTTCTGAACGACATGATCCTCACCGCCCTCAGGGAGAACAAGGATATCCAACTGGCCGCGGCGCGGGTCGAGGAATTCATGGGGCGCTACCAGGTGAGCCGGTCGGCCTTGTTTCCCCAGGCCTACGGGGCGGCAGCCGCATCCAGGACGCAGACCTCGGACCGGGTCAACGTGCTGGTCCCGGACTATGCGGACAATCCCTGGACGGAATACCTGCTTGCGGGCAGCGCATTCTGGGAAATCGACCTCTGGGGGAAAGTCCGGCGGGCCAACGAGGCGGCCCGGGCCACCCTGCTGAGCACCGACGAGGCCCGCAACACGGTCATCCTGACCCTGGTCTGCGGCGTTGCGAGCGCCTATGTCGAGCTGCGCAACTTGGACCGGCAGCTCGAGATTGCCGAGAGCACGCTGACAAGCCGGGAGAACACGCTGAAGCTCTTCACGAAGCGTTACCAGAGGGGGGTCATCTCGGAGCTGGAGTTGAGACAGGCGCAGCTCGAGGTTGAAACGGCTCGGGCAACGGTTCCCGCACTCCGGAAGGCGGTCTTCCGACAGGAAAGCCTGATCAGCGTGCTGCTGGGCCACAACCCCGGCGCGATTGCCCGGGGAAAAGCGATCGATGAGCTCACGCTCCCGGCGGTGCCCTTCGGACTGCCCTCGGATCTGCTGGAAAGGCGCCCCGACATCCGTCAGGCCGAACAGGACCTCGTTGCGGCCAACGCCAGGATCGGCGTCGCGCGGGCGGCCTACTTCCCCAGCATCTCGCTGACAGGGACCTACGGCGTGAGAAGCGCCGATCTGTCCGACCTCTTTACCGGCCCAGCCGGCATGTGGAGCTTCGGCGTTCCCATTACCATGCCCATCTTCACCGCGGGGGCCATCAGCGGAGAAGTAAAGGCGGCCGAGGCGAGACAGAAGCAGGCGCTCATCCGCTACCAACAGGTGATCCAGCAGGCCTTCAGGGAGGTGAACGACTTTCTGTCGGATCAGAGCAGGACCAGGGAGCAGCTTGAGGCCCAGAAGCGGCAGGTGGAGACGGCCGCCGCGTACGAACGCTTGGCGAGAAAACGGTACGACAACGGATATGTGGGCTATCTCGAAGTGCTCGATGCGGAGCGCAGCGTGTTCATATTCCAGTTGGCGTACTCGCAGACCCAGGCCGTCCTGTTTCAATCCCTCGTGAACGTCTACAAGTCCATGGGCGGGGGATGGGTGGTGCATGCACAATCGATGACAACAGACGAGCCTTGAACAGGGGGAATCGGATGCACTTCATCACCTTTTCCAGACAGATGGGCACAAAAGGAACGGAAATCGCCAGGCTCGTGGCGCAGAGTCTCCAGTACCGGTTCTACGACACGGACGATATAGAGCAGAAAGCCGCGGAAATGGGGTTTCTCGACGACATCAGGGAGATCAACGACAAGGCCCCTCCACCTCTGAAGAGGGTTTTCTCGTATCGGCCCGAGATCAACCTGGACCACCTTTACGCGGTCATCTATGAGCTCGCGCGCATGGGGGATGCCGTGATTCTCGGACGGGGCGGCAACATGCTGTTCCGGACCCTTCCCGATGCGCTGCACGTCCGGGTCATTGCATCCCGGGGGACGCGAATCCGGAACCTCGCGGAGAGGGGATACCGACCGGAAGCCGCTCAGATTGTCATGGAGAAAAGCGATCGGGAACGGGAGAGTTTCGTCCGGTTCGCCTTTCATCAGGACTGGGGGGATCCGGGCATCTATGATCTCGTCCTCAACATGGACAAGTTGTCGGTCACGACCGCAGCCGACCTGATCCTGTGCGCGGCCCGCGCCGATGAAATCCGGCGCCGATCCCATGACACGATAAGCTCCTTGGACATGATGGAGCTTTCGGCAAGAGTGGGCGCCGCGCTCGCCGTCGCGGGCTTTCCGTCCAGTTACGTTTCCGCAAGTGTTCATGAGCCGGGGAACGTGCGGTTGACGGGGGTGGTGCAGGTCCCCTGGGAAAAATCGGAGGCGGAGCGGATTGCCCTGAGCATCGAAGGCGTGGCAACCGTGGAAAACAAAATCGAGATCGCAGGCAGATAGGTCTCATGAAGCAATTCTGCTGAAAGGATAGTGATATGGGTGGACGTCATTCAGGTAATGCACGGGAGAGAATCATCATTGCGGCGGAAAAATTGGTGATCGAGCACGGGGCCAGGCATTTGACCCTCGAATCCGTCGCAGAAAGAGCGAAGATAAGCCGGGGGGGGCTTCTGTACCATTTTCCCAGTAAGGAAGCGCTCCTCATAGGAATGCTGGAAAGCCAGAGAAATCTCATCGTCGAAAGCAGGGAAAAGAAGCTGACCGTGCTTCCCGCAGGCCCGGGACGCGAGGCAGCAGCCTATGTGCAGACATTCCTCGACGAGGATCGCGGGAAAAACATAATGCTGACTGCTGCCATCATTGCGTCGGCAGCACACAACCCGGAACTCCTTTCATCGACCCGTGAGGGTTACGCTCAGACGTTGTCCGAGATCACCAGGAAAGGGCTCCGTTTTGAGCGGGCCGCAGTTATAACTCTGGCAACACAGGGCTTGAGATTGATGGAAGCACTGAACGTGTCTCCCTTCAGCCCGGAGAATCGCAAGAAAATAGTGAATGAGTTGATGGCCCTTGCAAAAATAAAAGAGGCGAAGTCCCCGAAGCAAGGTTGAGTGATTACACGGCAATCCTAAGATCAGTTTTATCACTGCTGTCTTATAGGGATATGGGCGATATTCGTGTGAGGCAATACGGACATCTCTCAAAAATGTATCAAATCCTTCGCACTTTTTCTGTTTATTTCAACGGGTAATCGTAATGTGCCGATAAGGATTCGGCTGAAGACTCGCAGGTGTAAGCAATTTCAAAAAAGTCTTATTGGGCGGGTCTTTCAGATGGCTGTTCAAAAATGCCCGGATGCAAAACGCCTCTCATGCAGAGGGTAAGAGGGTTTGAAGGTGAGAACGTTTAAAAGGGGGAAAGAGGGGGATTTTTCTTGCCTTGAGGCTTGCGGCTTGCGGCTCTTTTTCCTGTACCCTATACCCTATACCCCCAAATTCTTTCGGTACCAGTCGACCGTCACCTCCAGCCCCTTCCTGAACGACCAGGCCGGTTCGAAGCCCATCCGCTCCCTCGCCCGGCCGATGTCGGCCATGGAGTGGCGGATGTCGCCCTGTCTGGCCTCTACAAATTGGGGTTCGATTACGCTCCCCGTGATCGACTTCAGTTCCCCGAGGAGATCCAGCAGGCTGTAACGGCGGTTGCAGGCCACGTTGAGCACCTCGCCCCCGATCCCCGGGACCGATGCGGCAAGCAGGTTTGCATCCACCACGTCGCGGACAAAGGTGAAGTCCCTCGAATGCCCGCCGTCGCCGTAAACAACGGGACGGCTGCCCCCGAGCAGGGCCATGATGAAGCGGGGAATGACAGCGGCGTAATCCGAGAGATGGCTCTGCCGGGGGCCGAAAACGTTGAAATACCTCAGCGCAACCGTTTCCAGCCCATAGAGGGGGGAAAAGACCCGGCAGTACTCTTCGGCGGCAAGCTTGCTGATCCCGTAAGGGGAAAGCGGCCCCGTTTTCATGGTCTCGTTTTTTGCCGTGAACTCTTCCTCTCCCGCGCCGGCCTTGTCCCCGTACACCGAGGAGGAACTCGCGAAGACGAATCGCCGCACGCCGGCCTCCCGGGAGGCCACGAGCAGATTCAGAGTCCCCGTGACATTGACCTCGTTTGTTGTCAGGGGATCCTCGACGGACCTCGGGACGGAGCCCAGGGCCGCCTCGTGAAAGACGACGGTTACCCCCTTCAGGGCCGCCCGGCACGTATCGAAATCCCGAATGTCTCCCTCGATGACCTCGACTTTTTCAGACCCGGGAAAGAGGAGGTTTTCCTTCTTACCCGCCGAGAAATTGTCCAGGACGCGAACCGTTTCCCCTCTTGCGGCCAGGGCTTCGGCAAGATTCGAGCCGATGAACCCTCCGCCTCCGGTAACCAGATAAACCATGGATCAGCTCTCCGCTCTTCCTGCCGTAATGGACTGCTCCTCGACCTGCTCGATGGGCAGCTCGAAGGCCACAACGGTCCCGCGGGGGACATTGTCGGCCACCGTCACGGAGCCCCTGTGCTCACTGATGATGGAGCTCACGATTGCAAGACCCAGGCCGGAGCCGGATTTCTTTGTCGAATAGTAGGGCTCGAACATCTTCGCCCTGTCTGAGCGGGACACCCCGATCCCGTTGTCGCGGACCTCAACGCGAACCCGCCGGTGGACACGCTCGAAGATCGTCTTCACCTCGATCCTCCCGTCTCCCCTGCTCACGGCCGTCACGGCATTGTCCAGCAGATTGACCATGACCCGCTTGATCTGCTCGGCGTCGAGCTTCAGGGAGGGCAGCTCCGGTTCGGGCTGGTAATCGAAGGCGATCTCCTTGTGGGCATCCTGGTAGAGCACGACGGCATCCCGGACGACCTCGTTGAGATCGCTGGGCGTGAGCCTGGCCACGGGCATCCGGGCGTAGCGGGAAAACTCGTTGACGAGGTTCTTGAGGACGTCGACCTGGTTGATAATCGTGCCGGTGCACTCCATGAAAACGGGGCCGTCTTCGGTGATCTTGTCGCCGAATTTTCTCTGCAGCCTCTGCGCGGAGAGCTGGATGGGCGTCAGCGGATTTTTGATCTCGTGGGCGATCCGGCGGGCCACCTCCCGCCAGGCCGCGATGCGTTCGGCCCGTTGGAGCTGCGTGATGTCCTCGAAGACGACGACCATGCCCGTGTAATTGTTGTCGTCGTCGAGCAGGACGGTAGTCGTCACGAGAAGCGTGAGGGCCCGGTCCTTGAGGGTGATCTGGATCTGCTTCTCCAGAAATCCCGACTCCTCGCCCGTGATCTCCGTGAGGATCTCGCTGACCAGCGTCATGTGCTCCGGCTGCAGCACTTCCTCGTAGGGATGGTGCAGGACCTTTTCCGCCCGGATGTCGAGAAGCTTCTCAGCGGCCCGGTTGACCGTTGTGATCACGCCGTCGCGGTCGACGGCCACGACCCCCGCGGAGACGTTGCGGAGAACCGTTTCCATGTATTTGCGCCGCTCATCGAGACTGATGTTGGCCTGCTCGAGGCTGTTCTTGCTCACCTTCAGATCGCCTGTCATCCGGTTGAAGGAGTTCACCAGGACACCGATCTCGTCATCTGCCACCACGTTGATCTTGTAATCCAGGTTGCCCTGGGCGATGGCGTGGGTCGCCTCGGCGAGGTCCTGGACGGGTTCCGTGATCCCCTTGGCCAGGAAAAACCCGAACCAGGTCGCCGAAAAGATGATGAGCAGCGTCACCACGAAGAGGATGACGATGTAGCTTGTCTTGATGGGGTTCTTGAGAAGTTTGAACTGCGAGTACTCTTCATTGATCCTGGAAATCGTCGTCATCTTGTCGACGAGCCCCTTGGGCACGTAGCAGTTGACCACGACGGCCCCGATGATGGCCGTCGAGCCGGGTGTCACGTAGATGGGCGCAATCCCCCGGATGAAATCGCCCAGGCCCACGGACTGCATCGTCGTAAAATGCTTGCCCGCCCGGATGTCCTCGCGGAGCTTGGGGGAGAGACCCAGCTCGGGGATATCGGGATTGCCCGGGTCCTTGAAGACGATTTTGTCCGCCGCCTCGTTGAAGTGGATCTCGATGAGACCCAGCTTGAAAATCCGCTGTCGCTGCTCTACGAGCGAGCGCAGGTACTCGAGGCGATCCTTTTCATAGAGGCGATTCTTTGTGATGTCGGCGCTCAGCTGATCGGCGTAGTACTTCACGTTCTCCGACGTCTGCTGGTAGTAGTTCTGGGCAACCTCGAGGGAGAGGTTCAGGGCCCCGCCGACGCGGATGTTGAACCAGTTGTCGATACTGTATGACAGAAAGTTGGTGGCAACCAGAAACAGGATAAAGGTCGGGACCAGGCTGAGCGTCACGAAGGCCGCGACCAGCTTGGTCCTCAGCTTCGACCCCAGGACCCCCCGCCGCCTCTCGTAAACGAGCTTGACGATGTTGCGGACAATGAGAAAGATGAGAAGAAGGACGAGGATGATGTTGATGTTGATGAGGCCGAAGATGGCGACGTCCCGGAAATCGGGAACGAGGGTCTCCTTGCTGAAAAGGCTGGTCTCGATGAAGGTCAGGAGTACAATGCCGATAATGGTGGCAACGATGATGATCCGTTCGCGCCGCCGCCTCCTCATTTCGGCCGTAACAATCGCCTGCTGTCTGTCGGTCTTCTGGTCCATAAATGCGCTTCGGAGATTGCCCGGTCAGCCCGGGCGCTCCTCCAGCCAAATACATTTAACTCACGGAATTGTAAAGGGCAATTAAAAGGGTCCACAGACGAAAGGCAACCTTCATAAGGCTCAGGGCAATTTTGAAAGGAGAATGTTTCTCTCCCATGACCTTTTGCCATGGGCCTTTCGCCATACGCCGATGTTTTCGGGATCAGGTTGTTGCCGTGGCGGCCTGCAGATCGGGCACGCCCTCCTCGCGGGCTCCAGCCCGGGCGGAGGGATGGGGGTGGGAGACGACTTCCCAGCAGTCTTCACGGGCAAGCAGCGTTTTCAGGAGCTGGGTGTTCAGCTTGTGCCCCGACTTGTAAGCGGTGAAGTGGCCGATGATCGGCATGCCGATGAGGTAGAGATCCCCGATGGCATCCAGGATCTTGTGCTTCACGAACTCATCGGGCGAGCGAAGGCCTTCCTTGTTGATCACCTTCTCGTCATCGAGGACGACGGCGTTCTGCAGCGATCCCCCGAGGGCAAGCCCCTTGGCCTGGAGGTACTCCACATCCCTCAGGAATCCGAACGTCCGGGCCGAACTGATTTCCTTGTCATAGGCGTCGGGAGAGAAGACCATGTGGTAGGTCTGAGTTCCCACGGCGGGGTGGGGAAAATCGATTTTATAGGTAATCCGGAAATCCGAAGCAGGCTCCAGGGAAGCCATGCTTTCGCCTTCGGAAACCGAAACGGTCTTCTTGACACGCAGGTATCTGCGGGGTTTCCTCAGTGTCTTGAGGCCGACCTTCTTCAGTATGCTCACGAAGGGCTGGGAGCTGCCATCCATGATGGGCACTTCAAAGGTGTCGACTTCCACAACCGCATTGTCGACGCCGAGGCCCCTGAAGGCGGAGAGGAGATGTTCCACCGTGTGAACGCGCGTGCCGTTCAAGCCCAGGGTGGTGGCCAGCGTTGTGTCGCTGACATTCTGTATATCGGCGGCGATCCGGTTGTCTGTCGGCACATCCTTCCGAATGAACACGATCCCCGTGTCCGCCTCGGCCGGCCGGATGGTCATACCGACCTTCCTTCCGGAATGAAGCCCGACGCTCCGTAAATTAATTTCTTCTTTAAGGGTTTTCTGCCAGTACATTACATGTCCTATAAAAACAAGGTGGCTTTACTATGAGCAAGCGGTATGCCAAGCGGAGGACCAGCGAAGAGTCGGCAAAAATAATTATAACATATTGAATTAATTCATTTAAATACTATTTGTTCCCGTGCAAATCCAAGAGGAACAGACCGCCTTCCGGCCCAAACTGTTGCAAAATAAACACACTTCCCGAAAAACAGGTGAATGTCCGCTACGATCGGCCGTGAGCGGGGGCATTAGCCTTTAAAAACCGCTCCTTCTCACTGAATATGCATCCGCAGTAATTTTGGCGGTAAAGCCCCATCTCCTTTGAGATCCGGACCCCTTCCTCCCATCCAACCCTGAAATCATTGTAATAGAATGGGATTTGAAATTCCCGGGCGATATTCTCTGCTGTTGCGCGGATCAGGTCGTGCTTCTGGTAGCGGCTGTATAGCAGGGTCGTCGTGAAGGCATCGAAGAGCCCCTTTCGTGCCTGCTCGGCTGTGTGACGAAGCCTCACCTCGTAACACCAGCTGCAGCGGTCCTTCCCCAGGGAGGCCGTTTTCTGAAGGAAATCCTCTATGGGATAGCCTTCGGCCAGGTTGACCTCAAGGCCTTCCCGGGCCGTGTATTCCCGAACCGTATCGAGGCGCCTTTTGTATTCGAGGTAGGGGTGGATGTTGGGGTTGAAGAACACCCCCTTAACCTGACTCGCTTCCTTCCTTAGAATTCCAAGGGGATAAATGGTGCACGGCGCACAGCAGATGTGGAGTAAAATCTTCATTGGCTTATGGCTAAGGGCAAATGGCTAAGGGCGGAAGGCAAGAAAAAGACATCTTCGATTCATGCCTTTAGCCCTTCACCTTCAACCTTTAGCCTGTTGTTTAGAATAACTCCTTTTGATTCCCAGACCACGCCCTTCCAAAATGCTCGTAGGCGTCCTTGGTGGCCACCCTGCCCCGCGCCGTCCTGACGATGTAGCCCTCCTGCACCAGGAAGGGCTCGTAGACATCCTCGATGGTGTTGCGCTCCTCGCCGAGTGACGAGGACAGGCTGTCGATTCCCACGGGGCCGCCGCTGAACTTGTCGATGAGAAGCAAAAGGAGCTTTCGGTCCATGGCGTCGAATCCCCTTTGATCCACCTCGAGAAACTCGAGAGCCCTGGCTGCCACATCCTTTGTAACGATGCCGTCGGCCCGCACCTCCGCATAGTCCCGCACGCGCCTGAGCAGCCGGTTTGCGATCCGGGGCGTCCCACGCGAGCGCCGGGCGATCTCCACGGCCCCCTCGTCATCCACCTGGATGTTGAGGATTTTCGAAGACCGGCGCACGATGGTGGCCAACTCATCCGGGTTGTAGAACTCGAGGCGGAAGCTCATGCCGAAGCGGTCCCGCAGCGGCGAGGTGAGAAGTCCGGCACGGGTCGTGGCCCCCACGAGGGTGAAGCGGGGGATGTTGAGCTTCATGGAGCGTGCCGAAGGGCCCTGCCCGACGAGGATATCGATGTGGTAGTCCTCCATGGCCGGGTAAAGGATCTCCTCGACGACGTTGGGCAGCCGGTGAATCTCGTCGATGAACAGGACGTCGTGCTCCTGGAGGTTCGTGAGGATGGCGGCAAGATCGCCCTGCCGCTCGATGACGGGGCCGGAGGTCACCTTGATGCTGACGCCCATCTCCCGGGACAGGATGTAGGCCAGCGTCGTCTTGCCGAGGCCGGGAGGGCCGGAGAGCAGGACGTGGTCGAGGGCTTCCCCGCGCTTCCGGGCCGCCTCGATGAAGACGGCGAGGCTTTCCTTCACGCGCTCCTGGCCGACATATTCGGTCAGCGTCCGCGGCCGGAGAGACCCTTCCTCCTCGCGTTCTTTTTCGAAATGCTCAGGATCCACCAGGGTGTTTCTTTCGTCCGCTTTCCCCATGGTTACCGATGTCCTACATTTTTATTCGCCGCGTTTTTGAGTCGGGAAAATCGTTTCACGTCCCCAATCCAACGTCCCGCTCACGACAGGTGTTTCAGGGCTTCCTTCAGGAGCTCCTCGAGGCTCCATGGCTGTAAAGACCCATCCACGATCTTGTCGACAACGGTACGGGCAAAACTTTTTTTATACCCGAGGTTCACCAGGGCCGAAAGGGCATCCTCTCGGATGGCATCGAGAGAGCTTTCCTCTTTCACTTCTTCCCTGGTTTGCTCCGGAGCCAGCTTGATCACCCGGTCACGCAGCTCCAGGATGATCCGGTCGGCCATCTTCTTCCCCACGCCGGGAATCTTTGTCAGGGTCTGACGGTCTTCCGTGAAGACGGCCCGGATGAAATCGGCCGAGGCGATCCCCGAGAGCAGGTTGATGGCCAGCCTCGGCCCGATGCCGTTGACGGAGAGAAGAAGCTCGAAGAGCTTCTTCTCTCCGGGGGTCCTGAACCCATAGAGGTGGATGGCGTCCTCCCTGACGGCCGTGAAGATGTTCAGGGAAACCGACGAGCCTTCATCGGCCAGATCGTAAAAAGTGGAAAGGGGGATGAAGACCCGGTAGCCGATCCCGTTGACCTCAACAGTGATGTGGCCCGCGGATTTGAATGTCAGTATGCCTTGTAGGCTGGCGATCATTGAGACCTTCGGTCCGGGTTCAGGGTAATAGGAATTTTATTTTTCCTTATGACCTTTCGCCTTCAGCCTTTCATCTGAAAAAAGCCGTCACAGAACGGCTTCTTTCTTCGTATTCGTATGGCAGATGGCCACGGCCAGGGCGTCGGAGGCATCCTCGGGAAGCGTTTCGGACAGTTGGAGGATCGCCCGTATCATCATCTGGACCTGCTGCTTTTCGGCCCGTCCGTAGCCGACGACGGCCTTCTTGACCTCGAGCGGTGAGTATTCATGGACCGGCAGGCCGTTTCGGGAGGCGGCAAGAAGCGCCACACCCCGCACATGCCCCTGCTTGATGAGGCTCTTTACGTTCTTGCCGTAGAAAATGTCCTCAACGGCCACGGCGTCCGGTTTTGTCCTGTCGATGACCTCGGTCAACTCGTCGTAGATCCGGGAGAGACACCGGGTGAATGGCTCACCGTTCTTGATCCGGATCTCGCCGTGATCCACCCGTATGATCCGGCCGCCCGCCTGCTCGACGATGCCGTACCCCGTCACGCGGCTCCCCGGATCGATGCCCAATGTTCTCAATATTCTTTCTTTCTCTTCCTGAAGCCTGAAGCCCGATGCCTGAAGCCTTAACTCAGTTTTTCCATGATCGCGTCGGGTATATCAAAGTTCGCATACACGTTCTGGACGTCGTCGTTGTCCTCCATCCTCTCCATGAGCTTGAGCATGGAGGAGGCCTTCGCCTCGTTGAGCTCGACCGTGTTCGAGGGCACCATGCTGACCTTGGCCTCGATGCACTTGATCCCCGCCCCGTCAACGGCCGTCTTGACGGCTTCGAAGGATGCGGGATCGGTGATGACCTCGAACTCGTTCTCCTCTTCCTTTACATCCTCGGCGCCGGCATCGAGGGCCAGCTCCATGAGGGTGTCCTCGCTCACTCCTTTTTTCTCGATGAGGATACTGCCCTTCTTCGCAAAGATCCAGGAGACGGCGCCGTTTTCCGCCAGGTTCCCGCCGTACTTGGAGAAGATGTGCCGGATGTCGGCCACGGTCCGGTTGCGGTTGTCCGTCATGACCTCCACAAGAACCGCCACCCCGCCGGGCCCGTAGCCCTCGTAAGTGATCTCCTCGTACTGGACGCCGCCGTCGAGATCGCCTGTCCCTTTCTTGATAGCCCGGTCGATGTTGTCCTTGGGCATGTTTTCGGCCTTGGCGGCGAGTATTGCCTGCCTGAGGCGGGAGTTGCCTTCCGGGTCGCCCCCGCCGAGCCTTGCCGCAAGGCTGATTTCCTTGGCAATCCTTGTGAAGATCTTGCCCTTCTTGGCGTCGGCTGCGCCTTTCTTTCGCTTGATGGTACTCCACTTCGAATGTCCGGACATGGCGGAATCTCCCCAAATTATCTGAATCAGAAGCTAAATATCACAGGCATAAATCGTGTCAACACAAAAAACCCCTTCTCGTTTCCAAGAAGGGGTTTTTCGTTTACGTTTCTCTTCACTTCCCGGGCAACCGGATGACATTGTGTTTCCGCGGGCCGGATCCTTTCGCGGCGGGGGCCTTGCGCAACAAAGCCGGGGCTACATTCCAACGCTCTCCGTCATCGGTGATGACGGTGACGGTCTTCTTATTATACCGCGTCAGAATACCCGAAACAGGAGCCCTGCCCTCCGGCCAAAAGGAGACATGATCGCCGATCTTGAACTCGAGCATCTTCGAATGCGCGCGCATCTGGCTCAGAAAACGAAGACGTTCGACGATTCGGTTGTTGATGCCGATCAGTTCCGCTTCGGTGAGCCGGTCGATGTCGATCATCGCCATTGCACTACTCCCTATCCCTTCCTTGCCATGAAGGATGAATCGTCGCCGCCGTGAAATCCAAACCATCCGATCATTTTGTTGCCTTCTACGGTTGCCCACCCCCGTCCGGAAACATCGTCTCCTTCATCGCACCCGGCAAATGAAAATGCAATTTGTTCCGATTCTCCGATTCTTTCCACCCGGCAGTCGATTTCCGCCTCGATCGCACCAAAACAGAATTGACCCATGCCGTTCTTTCGTACCGTCAAGTGTCCCGGTGCAACAAGGTCGACGTAATCCTGATCCCAGGTGGACATGCCCGTTATTCGCCATCTGCCGATATATTGCGGTTTTATTCTCGGAGCCATACCGCCTTCCCCATCGGTCGTAACCCGGCGACCGTGTCAGTCGAGAAACATACGGTCATTGCCTCACTGGCCTGCTAACCCATAGTTCGATTAGCAGTGAAGTTGTATCATTCATATGGACCAAGGAAGCGCTCGCCATTGAAATGGATGATGTGACTCGGCGCTTCAGCTAACCAGACCTCTGTTTCCCATGCAATTTCAGCCAAGTATTTCGTCATGGCTTTTCGGGTGAGAAACGCGGTAACGAAAACCAGGCCTGCTTTAGATCCCTTGAATAGCTCCTTTAACTCGTTGTGCCGTTTGAGGCCAATGGGGCCGTGGCTTGTAACAGCCTCAATGAGGACAAGCCAGTTTTCCCCGGGCAAATGCACAATAACATCAGGTATTTTACCGTGCTCGTCAATATTCAAGCCCAAATCTCGCAAGTAGTCTATTTCTATATGGCGTTGCTTGTTCCCGGTGTCACCAACGTAGACGAGCACACCTCCTGGCGTAAAACGACGGCAGAAATCCTCAACAATCTTTTTTACCAATTCATTCTGTCCACCCGCTGTAAGAGTTAGCTCCCGGCCATCGGGTAACGTCACCGGAATTAATGCCATTTTGCGTTCCCGAGTTTGGAGCCGACGAAGACCATCAGCAGTGCTCAGGAATTTCTCCAAGGATTCTCCCCAGGAGAACTCATCATATTTCCGGACAAGTTTCAGGAGGGCCGGTGCGATCTGA
Source organism: Syntrophaceae bacterium UBA2192 (assembly GCA_002327315.1). Lineage (GTDB taxonomy): Bacteria > Desulfobacterota > Syntrophia > Syntrophales > UBA2192 > UBA2192. The sequence goes on from DCVI01000028.1 coordinate 50,816, forward strand.
TAGCGGTTATCCGGACTGTTTACTGGCCTCTGAGGATCGTCCGGATTCGCGATGACCAATTCCATTTGAACGAACTGATGAACAGTAAAACGACGGACCGTTTCTCTCGTATTTGGAGCATACTTCTTCCCGAAGTTATCCTGAAAGTAATTCATCATCTCGGTAATCCCGAGCAAAGGATCCTGTGCCTCTGCCCATCGTTTCCCGGGTGCAATGCCGAGAAGAGCAAGAAAAGTTAATGCGGAGCGCTCGTTCTGCTGTTCTCGTAGAACATTTAGAGCCTGGAGAATTTCCAGTGCCTCACGGACCAACAGAGTACCACGCGAGCGTCTCTTCTGTTTTTTTTCAACCATCGAACGCCACCTCTTCAACGAGTCGGTCCAAAGCATCTTGTGCCGGGAACCCATGACAGATACGGCGCCCGAGGGCAACAAGTTGCTCCCATGTCGGATAGCATAAAGAGCGTAGATCGGTCGCGTTCACTTGAGTATGTCCACTGAATTGGCGAAAATAAGTATCTACGAGAGTCGAGTTGAGAAAAGCTGCCAAACCCTTCGCGACAGTTACAGGAAGGCCACTTCCATGCATGTGGAAGTAATTCAAATGGTTTTCGAAAGCCACACGTTCACTAACGATGCGTAATGGATCGTAAACAGCTGCAACGACCCGACGAGGTTCTTCCTTGGATGAGAATCTCTTTACAAGCACATAGTGCCCGGTTGGAACCAAGAGGTCTTCGGAACGTAGCCCAAGAGAAAAAGCATTAGGTTTCCGTGTCTGCCCGTTCGGCCATTCAACATAACCTTGCTTGAAATGACAAGGATATATTAACGGTACTGTGTTTGGCTCAGGTGTCGATCTAAGAAGGTCTTTTGCTCGGAAATCTACCACTCGTCCTGTTGATACTTCGATTCCGAGTTCCGATAAGGTCACTTTGAGTTTTCGTATTTGCTGACGGATTGAATCTCCGTTAGGATCTGGAACGATATGAATAAATGAATGAGGATCCATCGGCCGCACAAATTCACTATATAGGATGGTCCGAGATCGCACATCCTGGTCGTTCGGACCGACACTTGAAGAAACAACAACGTTGGAGTCAGTTTCGGATATTTTATCAGCCCGAAAAACGATATTCTCTTGCAATACCTCATCGTCTGCGAAGGCACGGTCTCGCGATTCAAACACATGAACGTGCCGAAAGCGCATAGTACGCAGAAAGAAGCGGCGAAATGGTTCAAAGTAGGGGCCGTTGCAAAAGCTTCTCGGGGTGATGGCCACCATCTCCCCGCCAGGCGCAAGTAACAGTGCCGTTAAGGCTAGAAAGCCCGTGTAAAGATTGCTGGTCTCAATTCCAATGTTACGCAGAAGTTTCCTTTCACGAGATTCAGTACGGATTTTCCGATATGGCGGGTTCAGAATAGCGCAATCGAAAGGGGCATCGGACCGAGCCGCAAAGAGGTCGCCATTACAACCTCTTACCCCGGCTTCAATAAAATCCAAATTCAATACATGGGCTTTGAACGCGATGTCCGCTTCGGCACACACTTTGTGACAGAGATCGAGCGTTGCCTGAAGATGGCTTATGAGTTTTGAATCAATCTCATAAGCAGTGACGATAATGGTTTTAGGGCGCCTTTTTCTGAGGCACATTTCAGCCACAAATGCAGCCGAGAGGGCTCCAACTCCGGCACCTGGATCCAGAACATGGAGAACAGGTTTCTGCGCCTCAAACATTCGGGCCAAGAATCGGGCCACAGGAACAGGAGTGAGAAATTGTCCCATAACAGCACGTTGGGACTTATCTATGTGTTTGGAAACCCGCCGACGAATATCATCGACATCCGTCAACAGAGTAGAGGTTGCGTAATTCCTTTCTCTTTCGCGAACTGACGTTCTTATTTTTCTCATTTCGATATTAAGTCCTAAATCGAATGCCAGGCGTTTTGGACCCAATCTGATTTGTTATCGCATCGCTTCGCGTTAAACCATAGGATAAAATCGACTGAGTTGTCAAGGCAATCGGGTCTAACCAGATAAGACTGTAGGAAAGTGATCGCCAGACAAACAAAAAACCCCTTCTCGTTTCCAA
>DCVI01000127.1:0-3881 GCA_002327315.1 Syntrophaceae bacterium UBA2192
TGCAGTTGATGAAGGGGTAGCGGTAACGGCGGTCTTCCGGATCGTTCAGCTCCTGCAGGCAGTCGGCGCACGTTGCAATGTCGGGGGAGATGAGAACTTCTTTCTTGCCTTCCTGCTCGCTGGCGACGATGCGGAAGGCCGATTCTCCGAGGATGGCAACATCGCTGCTCGAAATGCTCGACACGTCGGCGGCAGGAGGAAAGTTGTTCAGCACATCGGGAAGGAATTTTTCGATCCTCCCCGCCGGCCCCTCCACCTCGAGGGTGACGCCCTCCGTCGTGTTGCAGACAAATCCTCCCAGCCGGTGCTTCAGCGCAACCCGGTAGATGTAGGGGCGAAATCCCACCCCCTGGACGATACCGGTGAAGAGGTATCGGATGCGCCTTTTCGCCTCACTCATCGATTCCGGAAGGCCTCGATCTGGCCGGCTAGCCATTGAACCCAGTTCTCGAGCCCCTGGCCGGTCTTGCAGGAGACCTCGAAGATCTTGAGATTGCGGTTCAGGGTGAGGGCATCCCGCCTGGCCTTCTCGAGGTCGAAGTCCACGTAGGGCGAAAGATCGATCTTGTTGATGATCATTACCGCCGACTCCTGGAACATCAGGGGATACTTGGCGGGTTTGTCAGCGCCCTCGGGGGTGCTCAGGATCATTACCTTGGCGTTCTCGCCGATCTTGAACTCGGCCGGGCAGACGAGGTTGCCCACGTTTTCGCTGATGAGCAGGTCGATCTTGTTCATATCGAGAGCCGGCAGGGCCTCGCGGATCATGTTGCCGTCAATGTGGCAGGCCCCGCCCGTGTTGATCTGTACGGCGGGGATGCCCAGGGCCGCCACCCGGTCGGCATCATAGGTGTCCTGGATGTCCCCCTCGATGACGGCAATCCGGTAGCGATCCTTCAGCGCCACGATGGTTTTCTCCACGAGCGACGTCTTCCCCGCACCGGGCGAGCTCATGAGGTTGATGACGTAGATCTTTTTCTCATCGAACAGCCTGCGGTTCTCCGCTGCGATCCGCTCATTGGCATCGAGAACGTTCTTTACAACGGTGACTTTCATTCTATATCCTCCCCTTCTTCACTGGTCACCGGTCACTGGTCACCGGTCACTGGTTCTTTCATACTTATAGTACGCCGCGCACGTCCCTTCCCCGGACACCATACAGGGCCCCACAGGGTTTGACGGCGTGCAGGCCTTCATAAAGAGATGGCACTCGGCGGGGGCCATCACCCCCCGCAGGATCTCGCCGCACCGGCAGCCCCTGAACTCGATGGAGCGGATCTGAGGCAGGGTAAATCGCTTGAGCGCGTCAAAGGCCTGGTAAGCCTTCCGGATGAAAAGACCGCTGCCGGGGATCACGCCAAGCCCCCTCCAGTCGGCATCGCCCGGCTCGAAGACCTCCGCCATGACCTCCCGGGCTTTGAGATTTCCCTCTGCCTTCGGGCCTCTCACATACTGGATGGCCACCTCAAAGCGCTCTTCCATGATCTGGCGCAGCAGCATCAGGATCCCCTCCGCGACATCGGCGGGCTCGAAGCCCGTGATGACAGCTGCCCGGCCCGCCTTCGGGATCATTTGATAGGCCTCGACCCCGGTGATGATGCTCACGTGGCCGGGGCAGAGGAAGCCGTCGATCCTCAGTTCGGGGTCCTCGATGAGGGCGCGGATGGCCTGCGGGACGGTCTTGTGGACGGAGAAGACGGAAAAATTTCCAACTCCCTTGCGCCTTGCGCTCAGGATGGCCGCAGCCACGGTGGGTGTGGTCGTCTCGAAGCCGATCCCCATCAGGATGACTTGCCTCCCGGGGTTTTCCGCTGCGAAGCGGACCGCATCGGCGGCCGATGAGATGACGCGCACATCGGCCCCCGCGGCGCGAAGATGCTGAAGACTTTCCCCACCCGTCCCCGGGACACGGAGCATGTCGCCGAAGGTTGCAAAGATCACTTCCGGCAGACCCGCCAGATAAAGCGCCCGGTCCACATCCCGGATCGATATGACGCAGACGGGGCAACCCGGCCCCGCGATGAGGCGAAGGTTCTTGGGCAGAAGCCTGCGGATGCCGTAGCGCCCGATGGCGTGGGTATGGGTCCCGCAGATCTCCATGAGGGCCACATCCCGCCCGATGCCTGCGGCGAGGATCGATACGGCATCAAGCAGCCCCCGGACGAGCTCGGGGTTGCGGTATTCGTCAATATATTTCATTGTCGATGAGCTCTCTCAGGAAGGAAAGCTTCTCCAGGGCCACCTCCTCGTCGATGCGCTGGATGGCGTAGCCCGCATGGCAGATGACGTAGTCGCCCACCGTGACGGGCTCGTCGACGATGTCGAGTGAGACCTCGCGCTGCGTGCCGCTGATATCGATGACGGCAAAATTATCCTTGTCGATGGTCAGGATCCTGCCGGGAAAAGCAATACACACTGTCCGCTACCTTACACTTCTAATATTAGGGTAAGCACCTTATCACATTTTCGGGCTTGTCAAAAATGCCCAGATGACTCTCCATAAGACAGAGGGTAAGAGGGTTTGAAGGTGAGAAGGTTGGAACAGCCGCGAACTGGAGTTTGGCCACCGACTCATCCAACCTTCTTACCCTCTCACCTTCTTACCTTCTCTTGCGAGCCGGCCACTGGTCACCGGTCACTGTCTTTACTCCACGTCAAGTTCGATTAACTTCAACTCCTCCGTCCCCCCCACGAGCAAAACGTCATACCCCTTGCACACCGGGCATTGGGCCTCGAAACGGTCTATCTCGACATCCTTTTCGCAGGCGAGACAGTGGATCGCGGCGGGCAGGATCTCAAGCTCCAGCGCCGCCCCCTCGGCACGGGTACCCTTCGACTGGACCTCGAAGGCGAAGCTCAGGGCCTGCGGAACCACGCTGGAGAGTTTCCCGCAGGAGAGCCGCAGCGAGATCACGCGGGCAAAGCCTTCTTTCGCCGCGTATTCGTCGACGATCTGCAGGATAGACTCGACGAGCGACAGCTCATGCATGGCTTCTCTCCGGCCGGATCCCGTGGCGGGCAAGCTCCTTCATCAACAACTCCTCCATGAGGGGGAACTTCTCCTGCATCAGCGGGCTCATCTCCATGTCCATGTCCCGTACGTTCTCCGGGATGATGCAGAGAAACACCACCTCGGGGGCCTGGTCCAGCATCTCCGCCTTGCACAGCACGTCAAGAAACTGTACCTCGTGGGCCGAGGTGGGCGGCGGGAGTTTCGGTTCGATCTCCGCGAGTGTGAAGCGGTAGATGGCGCCCGGCTCGTCATCCGTCTTGAGAACATCGATGACGATGAGATGCGCGGTGCCGCAGACGCAGCCGAGGAGCGAATAGGCCATCACTCCCCCCTCGATGAGTTCAACCGTCTCGGGAAGGCGCCAGCGATTCTCGATCCAGCGGACGAAGTGGACGCCGAATCCCTCGTCCTTCATCAGGATGTTGCCAAGACCCAGTATGGTAATGGATTGTTTTTCCGCCATTTGCAAAACCAGAAAAGGGGAGACAGAATCTCCCCCTTTATATCCGCCCTTCCGTCCAGATCAAGCGGCGTTTCAGTGATCTTCCTTCTCGAACATGTAGCCGCTCACCATGGAAGAGATCGTCCCCTCCTTCAACACGGCGTCATACCAGAATGCCATGTAGACGTGAACCACGATGAAGAGAACAAAGCCCCAGGTGAGCACGTGGTGGACGTAGCGCACCGTGGCCAGCCCCCCCAGGAGGTTCTCGATGGGCCTGAGGATCGTGTAGATCCATCCGGTGAGACCTGCGTGGTAGCCCGCCCCCATGAGGATGAGTCCCGTGATAAGAATGCAGAAGACCATGCCCATCAGCCCCAGGTAGGCAAGCGACTGCATGGGTCCGTAGCACTCCTCGTGGCTTGG
>DCVI01000127.1:3903-13846 GCA_002327315.1 Syntrophaceae bacterium UBA2192
TCCCCCACGGAGAATTTCTGCCAGGTCGCCCCGGTTGTTACGGTAATGGGATAGGCAATGAGAAACCCCGTCCCGATCAGGGCGAAGATGACAAACGCCATGGCCCAGTGGTTGATGCGGATGGCCACGGACCAGTGTTTCCTGGGTACGATTTTTTCCATGGCACCCTCCTCTCAGGCCACCCTGAATTTGCGGATCTCGCCGTTCGGCTCAATGATGTGGACAGCGCAGGCCATGCAGGGGTCAAATGAGTGGATCGTCCGGATGATCTCCAGCGGCTGATCCGCCTTCGCAAGCTTCGTCCCGATGAGGGATTCCTCATAGGGGCCGCGCTTGTTGTTCTTGTCCCTCGGCGAGCAGTTCCAGGTGGAGGGAACCACGGCCTGGTAGTTGGCGATCTTGTAGTCCTTGATCCGGATCCAGTGGCTCAGGGACCCTCGCGGCGGCTCCGTCATGCCGCGTCCCTGGCCTTCTTTGGGAACCTCGCAGGGTGTCCAGGTCCGCACGTCGCCCTTCTTGAGATTGGCGATGAGCTCATTGAACCAGCCCTCGATCTGGTCGCCGACAAGTTTTGTCTCGATGGCGCGGGCCGCCGTACGCCCCAGCGTGGAGAAAAGCACCGTCGCCGGAAGCCCCGTGGCCTTCAGCGTGCCTTCGACAAGCGGCTTGATCTGCTTGTCGCCTGCGGCATAGCCCACGATCATGCGGGCCAGCGGTCCTACCTCGTAAGGCTCGCCGTCATAGCGGGGCGCCTTGCACCAGCTGTATTTCTCTTCGCCCTTCACGTGACCTTCCTTGTCGTAGCCCGTGTACTTGGGAACGGTCGTCCCCTCGTAGGGGTGCTGGGGGTTGTCGTCCCGATACCAGGCGTGCAATGATTCCTCGGTGATCTTCGCCTCGTCGATGGGCAGCAGCTTTGCCAGATTGCGGTTCTTCACGATGCCCCTCGGGAAGAGGAAGGTTGCGCCGGCATCGTCAAGGGGGAAGCCGCCGAAGCACATGTAGTTCTTCACACCGCCGCCGATCCCGGCGAGGCCTTCACCCTTGTAGTATCGGGCCGCAAGGACGACGTCAGGGATGTAGGCCCGCGCAACGAAGTCATTCACCGCCTTGATGCGGAAGAGGTAGTCTCCCAGGCGGCTCGGGTTCATCGCATCCAGGACGCAGGTCACGCCGCCCACGACCAGCGACTGCGGGTGCGGGTTCTTGCCGCCGAAGATGGCCTGGGCCTGGGCCGCCACCTTGGATACTTCCAGGGCATCGAGGTAGTGGGAGAGGATCACCAGGTTGGCCTCGGGGGGCAGCTTGTAGGAGGGGTTTCCCCAGTAGGCATTGGCGAAGGGCCCCAGGCGTCCCGATTTGACGAACTTGCCCAGCCGCTCCTGGACGGCCTTGTAGTGTGCCTGGGAGCAGTTGTAGGGATTCGAAGAAACGCTCATGGCGATCTCTACGGCCTTTTTCGGATCGGCCTTCAGCGCGCTCACCACGTCCACCCAGTCCAGCCCGTGCAGGTGGTAGAAATGCATGATGTGGTCGCCGAGGTACCAGGCCCCCTGCATCAGGTTCCGGATGATCCGCGCATTGGGCGGCGGTTTGATGCCGAAGGCATCTTCGCAGGCCATGATGCTCGCCTCATAGTGCACGTAGGTGCAGACACCGCAGAAGCGCTGCACGATGAGCCCCGCATCGCGGGGGTCGCGCCCCTTGAGGATCGTCTCGATGCCCCGCCACAGCGTGATGCTGCTCCAGGCATCTTTGATGGTGTTCGTGTTGTCGAGTTCGACCTCTATCCTCAGATGTCCCTCAATTCTCGTGATGGGATCAACAATCATTCGTTTTGCCATGGCTCACCTCCTGGGCCCTGCTATTCGTTGTGGGGGGGTTCGTCTTTTTTGTCAGAACCGCCGTGACGCAGCGCGCTGAACAGGCCGTGCGCGGCAACACCCGCCGCGGTCACCGCCGTCAGCATGATGCCGATGTCGTCGACGGTCTTCTCCCCGCCACCGATTGTAGCCGCCTGGATGGGTTTCTCCAGGGGCGCCATGGTGTCCCAGAACCCGATTTCCGTGCAGCCGATGCAGCCATGCCCCGCCATGACGGGCCAGGAAATTCCGTCATTGAAGCGCAGGTGGGAACAGTTGCCGAAGGTATAAGGGCCCTTGCAGCCGACCTTGTAGAGGCACCATCCCTTCCGGGCGCCCTCGTCGCCCCACTGGTCCACAAACTCACCGGCGTCGTAGTGCGGACGCCGCTCGCAGAAGTCGTGGATGCGTTTCCCGTAAGCCCAGAGAGGCCTGCCCTGCGAATCGAGGGCCGGCAGAGCGCCGAACAGCAGGAAGTACAGGAGAGTCCCCGTAAAGTTGACCGTGTTGGGCGGGCAGCCTGCGAGGTTCACCGTGGAGATGCCAAGCGCCTTGCCCACGCCCACGGCGTCGGTGGGGTTGGGCCGTGCTGCAGGGATATTGCCCCAGACGGCGCAGGCCCCGATACAGATCGTTGCCGCCGCCTTGGAGGTTACCTTTTTGCCGATCTGGAGACCTGTTTCACCCTTGGGGCCGAGGCGCATGTACTGGCCATTGAGGCCCTGGGGGATCGCCCCCTCGATGACACAGATGAACTTGCCGGGGAAGTCGTGCAGGGCCTGCTCGAGGCACTTCTCTGCCTGATCGCCTGCAGCGGCCATGATCGTCTCGTGGTACTCCAGCGAGATGGTCTCGAGGAGGATGTCATCCACGTTCGGGTAGGAAGAGCGCAACAGCGCCTCGCTGCAGCCCGTGCACTCGGCGAAGTGGAGCCACACGACGGGCAGGCGGCTGAAATTCTCGGCAGCCCTTGCCACCATGGGCTCGAAGATGGGCGGAAGCATGAGGGCTGCCGTCATGAAGGATGTCCACTTGAGGAAATCCCGCCTCGAGACCCCGCGCTCTTTCAGCAGTGCCTGGAAGTCCTCCCGCGGTTCGGGATATTCCTTTTCGAAGCGGTCCATGTGGACCTTGCACTGCTCCAACAGCCGGTTGTACTGCCGGCTCACCGTTTTGTTGTAATCGTCTTTCCCCATAGAACCCCCTTTCACGACCGATCCGTTGCGGTACCGTTTTATCCCTTGTCCCCCCGGCACGGGGGGTCATTTTCATGCAGTACTACGTTTGCCGTTCACAGACATCCTGTGCAGACGGTCTTCGGGCATCGCTGAAATTTCAAGAACTAGGGTAAGCGGCTGGCCCAGAAAAGAACAGGCAGAGACGAGTCGGCAGGTCGAAAAGGCAGCCGGCCGCCATGAGAAAAAAGAGAGAGAAAGGAAATACGGTAGACCGTTGCGTGAATACGTTATTTCTGCACCAAAGTCAAGCGAAACTTCAATCCCCTCTAGGCTTTCAAGCGTTACAAAATTTACCCTCCCTCGTGCAAATGTGCTTCCGGCATTTGCGCCTTCCCGGGTCGCGACATTTCGAGCGTCAAGCCGTTGCCTGCCTTATGTCATTTATGACAGAATGTCAAGGGGAAGATGCCCCCGCTCAGGCGCGCTGGCGTTGTTTCGCCCCAGATTTGCGTGATGGCTTTCTTTGACCCCCCCGGGTTTTTCTGTTATGAATCACCGTACCGGACTCATTCGGCTTGTCGGAGGGACACCATGAAAAAATACTTCCTGTTATCCGTCGTGCTTGCACTTTCGTTCGTCGTCGCGCAACCCCTGTCAGCGGCCGGTCCTCCCCAGACGGGAGGACAGCTGCCGGAGTTCAAGTTCCCCATGCCGTCGGATCGCGCCGACAGGAGCTATCTCGGCCTTTCGGGCTGGGAGAGCACTTTCCGCATCCCGGAGATCAAGGCCCGCGTGGTGATCGTGGAGATTCTCAGCATGTACTGCCCCTTCTGTCAAAAAGAAGCCCCGATGGTAAATCAGCTCTACGATGCGATCGAGAAGGATCCCAGAGCGAAGGGTAAAGTCAAGATCCTGGGGATCGGTGCGGGCAACTCCGCCTACGAGGTGGATGTCTTCAGGAAGAAATACAATGTCCCCTTCCCGGTGGTGCCGGACCCCGAATACGCGGCCCACACGTTGTACGGAGAGGTCCGGACGCCCTATTTCATCGCCGTGAAGATCAACGAAAACGGTACGCACGAGGTCATCTACTCCAAGCTGGGAAGCTTCGGGGATATCCCGGCATTTCTGGAAGCCCTCAAGAAGCCCGCAGGATTGTAAGGAGCTCGCCATGCCGAAAAAAGCCGCATTGCTTATTGTCGTCGTGATGCTGACACTGAGTGTCCCGGCCTGGGCCCAGACCCATTCGGAAGCCTACAAGGACAACATCTACCAGACGGGAATCCTGAAACCCACGGACAGTGCTCTCAAAGTGAAGGTGGGTGATCCAGCGCCCGATTTCACCCTCGTCTCCGTCTCGGGCGGGAAAGTCACCCTGAGCCAGTACCGGGGGAAAAAGAACGTCGTGCTGTCATTCGTCCCCGCCGCGTGGACGCCCGTGTGCTCGGACCAGTGGCCCGGTTACAATATTGTAAAGGATCTCTTCGATCGGAATGATGCAAAGCTGCTTGGGATCACCGTGGACAACATCCCCACGCTTTTCGCCTGGACCAATCAAATGGGCAAGCTCTGGTTCCCGGTGCTCTCCGATTTTTACCCCCACGGCAAGGTGGCCGCGACCTACGGGGTGCTCCGCTCCGACGGCACCAGTGAGCGGGCCCTCTTCGTCATCGACAAGAGGGGTATCATCCGCTACATCGACGTCCACGACATCAACAAGCGCCCGCCCCTAGAGGTGCTCATCCGGGAACTGGAAAAACTGAAGTAATGGAAGGACTGCGATTGGGGACTTCCCGCGTCGGGGACCGGGAATCCGGAAACGGAGAGATCGGGTTGAGCGGTGTGCGAACCCTGCGCACAAGACGTTGACCGCCCTGGCTGGGCAGGTTTCAGTTTTTGTCCCACCCGAGGGCTTTGGACTTCTTCTGCAGAAAATCGTTCAATTCCTTTTCGAACTGCTCGTATTGCTCCAGCAACTCTCTGGCCTCTGCCGTCAGGCGTAGGCTTTTTTTCGCCCCATCGCTCTCCACGAGCTTGATACCCAGACGCTCCTCGGAAGCCTTGAGCCTCCCCCAGGCGGCNNCCGTCTTTTTCAAGCCAGATCTTATATCGAATCTTCATGGCATCGGTCCTCGGACTCGGGCTGAAAGTCCTCTTGTCATCGACAAAGATTCCCACATTTTGTAACGAGGGTGAAGCGGGAGATCCGTTCGGATCCAACCTATCAATTCCACAGGCCTTCATCAAGTATAAGTTTTGAATAACATAGGTGAAGGGCCAAATTCTCTTCCGGGGCTTCTATCCGCAACGGCTGCAAAAATTATTGACATCCCGCCTGTCATGTATTAAGCCATTTCCGGCATATGCCATAATTGATATACAACATCGCCCGCTTTCAACTTTGGACACGTGAGTTTCGCAAAGGAGGATATCATGTCCGGCGCAACATTCGTTTTGAACGGCAGGTCGGTTCCTTTCAAATTGGGACAATTCATTCTCGATGCAGCCCGCGATAACGGGATCCAAATCCCGACCCTCTGTTACCTCAAGGGCCTTTCTCCCTCCGGCGCCTGCCGGATCTGCCTCGTTGAGGTCAAGGGGGCCCGCTCGCTGATGGCGGCCTGCTCCACCCCGGTCGCGCCGGAAATGGACGTCGCCACGGACTCTCCGCGGGTTCACGAGGCCCGCAGGCTCAACACGGAACTTCTTCTTTCGGCGGGCCGGCACGACTGCCTGCTCTGCGAGGCAAACGGAGACTGCGGCCTTCAGGAACTGGCTTATCGATACAAAGTGGACGGCAGCTTCTTCCCCCGAAACGAGGATGTCTATCCTGTCGAGGACATCAACCCCTTCATCGTCCGTGACTTCAGCCGTTGCATCCTCTGCGGAAGATGCGTGCAGGCCTGCAACCAGCTGGTCGTCAACCGGGCCATCAGCCACGGGTACAGGGGCAAGGACAGCAAGATCGTCACGGGAGGCGATAACCCCTACCATCAGAGCGATTGCGTCTTCTGCGGCCAATGCGTGGAGGTCTGCCCGACGGGGGCCCTGACGGAGAAGAAGATGCGGGGCTTGGGTCGCCCCTGGGAGACGAAGCGGATCCGTACAACTTGCCCCTACTGCGGGGTGGGCTGCCAGATGTGGCTGCATGTCAAGGACGACCGGATCGTCAAGGTGACCGCCGTCGAGGGCGCCGCCCCCAACGACGGGCGGCTCTGCGTGAAGGGCCGGTTCGGCTACGACTTCATCTATTCCGAAGAGAGACTCAAGACCCCCCTGATCCGCGAGAACGGCCAGTTCCGCGAGGCCTCCTGGGACGAGGCGCTGAACCTCGTCGCGTCCAAGTTCACCGAGGTGATCGAAAAGCACGGCCCCGATGCAATCGCCGGCGTGAGCTGCGCGCGCAGCATCAACGAAGACTCCTACCAGATGCAGAAACTCTTCCGGGCGGTCTTCAAGACGAACAACATCGACCATTGTGCGCGAACCTGACACGCCCCCACCGTCGCCGGTCTGGCGAAATCATTCGGTTCGGGCGCCATGACGAATTCCTTCGTTGACTTCGCGAAGGCCAAGATGATCTTTGTCATCGGCTCCAACATGACGGAGGCGCATCCCGTGGCGGCTTCGTTCGTAAAGCAGGCAGTCCTGGCCGGCGCCCCCCTGTTCGTCGCGGACCCCCGCCGGACGGCGCTGGCCGACATGGCAGAGCTTCACATCCCGATCCGGGTGGGAAGCGACGTGGCCTTCCTCAACGGCCTCATGAACGTTATTGTCACCGAGGACCTCTACGACAAGGCCTATGTAGAGTCCCGCTGCAGCGGATTCGAGGAGCTCAAGGCAAAAGTCCTGGAGTACCCGCCCGAACGGGCAGCCGAGATCAGCGGTGTGAGTGCGGAGACGATCCGGGATGTGGCCCGACGGCTCGCGTCCGTCAAGCCCGTCATGCTCATGTACACCCTCGGCATCACCGAGCACACCTGCGGCGTCAACAACGTCCTGTCCTGCGCCAATCTTCAGATGCTCCTGGGCAATGTCGGTTTCGAGTGCGGCGGCGTCAACCCGCTCCGGGGACAGAACAACGTCCAGGGCGCCTGCGACATGGGGGCCCTGCCGAACGTGTTCCCGGGCTACCAGCGGGTCGACAACGCCGAGGCGCGGGCCAAGTTCGAGAAGGCCTGGGGCGTGACATCGCTGTCGGACAAGCCGGGCATGATGATCCCCCAGATGCTCGAGGGGCTGCCGAGCGGCAAGATCAAGGCGTTTTATATCTTCGGGGAAAACCTGGCCAACACGGAGCCGGACATCCGGCACGTGGAGCACTGCCTTGAATCGGCCGAGTTCATCGTCTGCCACGATATATTCCCGACGGAAACGACACGGTTTGCCCACGTGATCTTCCCGGCGGCTGCATGGAGTGAAAACGACGGCACCTTCTCCAACAGCGAGCGACGCATCAGCCGGGTGCGAACCGCGAGTCCCCCTCCGGGAGCGGCAAAGCCCAACTGGTGGATCTTCCGGGAAATCGCCAGGCGGATGGGCCATAAGTGGCCCTCAAAGAGCGCCCGCGAGATCTGGGACAATGAAGTCTCTGCGCTCGCCCCCTCGATGGCGGGGGTCAAGTACAATCGCATCAGGGGAAACGGTCTCCAGTGGCCGGTTCCTCACGAGGAGCATCCGGGAACACCCACTCTCCACAGGGACCGCTTCACCTCCGGTCTCGGCATGCTCGTCCCCGTGGACTGGACCCCGCCTGCGGAAGTGGCCGACAGTCAATACCCCCTGGTCTTGAGCACAGGGCGAAGGCTTTATCATTATCACACCAGGACCCAGACGGGCCGCGCCGCCGGCCTCAACGATCTTCTGGGCGAGGAGACGGCGGACATCTCCCCGCTCGATGCGGCCGCTCTCGGCATCGCGCATGGCGAGATGATCCGGGTCGCATCGAGGCGAGGCGAGGTGAAGGTAAGGGCCAACGTGTCCGACCGGATCCCCGAGGGGGTGGTCTGGATGGCCTTCCACTTCCGCGAGGCCTGCGCCAACTGGCTGACGAACCCCGCCTTCGACCCGGTTTCGCAGACGGCAGAGTACAAGGCCTGCGCCGTACGGATCGAGAAGACGTGACATCGGATGGGTGCCGGGAAGCGCCGGCCAAGGAGCGATAGGTGACGAAGAAAGCGGATCGGAAGACTTCCCGAGTGGAAGGCATCATCGAGTACATCATCGGGAAGAGCCCCCACAGCAAAGAGATCATCACGGCCTTCAAGCCCCTTTTCCTGGTCAGGGAGCGCCTGATCGACGAATTGAATCTGAAATCCATAGACCCCTCATCGATCGACGGGGAGAAACTCCGGCAGGGCATCCCATGCATCGACCAGGCTCCCTTTTTCCTCAAAGGCGACCCCTGGGAGAAGATCGGTCTTGCGGTGGCATCGGCGATGAGGGAGGGGTTTCCGGCCCTCGGAGAGGATGTGGCAAGGCTCGAGAAGTCGATAAAGGCGGGCGATATCCGGCTCTTCGATGCGTTCACGGATTTTCCCGGCAGCGTCGAGAAAGCCGTGGCTCGATGGTCCAGCAAAGCGGACATCAAGCCCCAGGCCATCGGACTCATGCTGGGTACCGTGGCGAGGATCGTTCTCCAGGCAAAGTCGAATGGAATCGACAAGCATATCGAGGGGATGGGATGGGAAAAGGGATATTGCCCGGTCTGCGGCGCCCACCCGACGATTGCCGTCATCCGGGAGAAAATCGCGCAGCGCTGGCTGCACTGTTCCCGGTGCGGTCACGAGTGGCGCTTCAGCAGGATGTTTTGCCCCGGCTGCGAGCAGGAGAGCCCGAGCGGGCTGGACTATTTCTACGTGGAAGACAGGCGGCAGGAAACGGCCTTCACCTGCAATTCCTGCAAGCGATACCTGATCACCCTGAACCAGATCAGCGACATGGGAGATCATGACCGCGACGTGTCGGCCATGAGTCTCATCCATCTCGACCTCGTCATGCAGGAAAAGGGATTCACGCCCATGAGCTGGTGTGAATGGAATACCTTTTGACCGCAGCGGCAGCGTGCTTTTACCCTGTTTCCCTATGCTTTCCCTAGCATAGGATTTTGCAATGATGAGGTTATCAAACCCGCTCCCCGAGCGGCATTCACCGCAATCCGTGCTCCTCGATTTTCCCTCCTTTTCCCCTCGGATTTCGATTGACAAAAACAGCAAAATGGACTATGCCACGCCTGACATATATCAAGATTGTCATATGTCGGAGGAGGTAGATTCATATGGAGATCACGAGGAGAGGCTTTTTAACCCTTTCAGGCGCCTTGGGATCGGGGGTTGCGCTGTCCTCCCTGGGCGTGAATCTGGGTCCGGCGAAGGCTTACGCTGCCGAGATCAACAAGATGCAGCGCGTGATGACTGCAAAGCAGGTGACCACGGTCTGTTGCTACTGCTCCGTGGGATGCGGCCTGATCTGCAGCGTCGACAAGAACACGGGAAAAGTCTTCAATATCGAAGGGGACCCCGAGCACCCGATCAACGAGGGATCGCTCTGCGCCAAGGGCGCCGGCTTCTTCGATCTCACCGAGTCCAACAAGTATCGGCTTCGCAAGGTCCTCTACCGGGCCCCCATGAGCGACCGATGGGAAGAGAAAAACTGGGACTGGGCTCTAGATAGGATCGCCCGTCTCGTGAAAGACACGCGCGACAAGGGCTTTGTCGCACGCAACGCCAAGGGCGAGTTAGTCAACCGCTGCGAGTCGATCGGCCATCTCGGCAGCTCCAATGTGGACAACGAAGAGTGCTGGCTGATGAGCGTTGCGTGCCGGTCGATGGGGTTTGTCTACATCGACCACCAGGCCAGGGTCTGACACAGCCCCTCTGTAGCGGCTCTGGGAGAGTCGTTCGG
>DCVI01000206.1 GCA_002327315.1 Syntrophaceae bacterium UBA2192
CAAATCCCATCGGCCCCGCCAGTAAGCGAAGGGGGTTAACCGGAAACGGTTAGCCCCTTTTTTTTCAAAGCTGCGGCACGGCCGGAAGCCGGCGTGATTTTGCGATGGTGTCGGGTCACCGAACGCGCTACACTGCAATCAGAGATCGATTCATCCTGGAGGGAACATGAAAACGCCAGAGACAGGAAAACGCATCATTGAACGGGCGGCTCTCGCGCTCATCGTGATCGTCATGGTCCTCGCCGGCTGCACGAAGACACAACAGGTTCTCGTCCGGGAGCCTGCATCCCCATCCCCGGGCGTGGAAGGGCGGTGGGATCTCGTAAGTTACGGCCCCGCGGGTTCGGAAGCGACGGTCTTGACCGACAGCCCGATATTTATCGACTTTACGAGCGACGGAAAAATCAGCGGCTCCGGCGGGTGCAACCGGTATTTCGGAGGCTGGGGAATCCTGGAGGGCACAAAGGACACCATCCGCATCTGGCGGACCGGGTCGACGAAGATGGCCTGCCCCGGGCCGATCATGACCCAGGAACACCGTTTTCTCGAGGAGCTCAGCCGCGTTTCCCGGTATACGACAGAGGGGAAGGAGCTTCGCCTCTATTACGACGAGGGGAGGGGGGTCCTGCGTTTTTCCAGAGGGGTGAACCCTTAGGGGGAGAAGCGGAGAAGGCCTGACTCGTTCTACTGCCCGATTGCTTTCACGTAGATGACCTTGTCGTCGCCGGGGGAATAGAATTCCCTGAGTGTGGCCTCTGCCCGGTAGCCGCAGTGCTCGTAGAAGCGCCGTGTAGCCCCGTACAGCTCTTTCGATGAGGTTTCGATGTAGCTCCTCCGGCCGCCCAGTTCTCCGATGGCAGCCTCGGAACGCTCCAGGAGCATTTTCCCGATGCCCGCTCCCTGCTCCTCCTTCCGAACGGCCATCCAGTAAATATCGTAGCTGTGCAGCGTCAGGGGTACCGGACCGTAGCAACTGTACCCCAGCACCCGGCCGCTTTTCCCGGCAAAGATGAAGTGATACCCGCTGGCAAGCCCGATCCGGAGTCTCTCATCCACGAGTTCCACGGCGATGGCGATCTCGTCGGGCCGGAAAAAGCCCGTCGACGTAACGATTTCCCTGACGAGTTCACTATCTTCTTGCCGAACGGTGGTCCGAAGAGTCACTGCCGGGCGAGATGCCCGCGATATCGTTCTGCCCTTTTTTTCTGCCATGCGGTTTAATCCGTCCTGAACGCGTCTTCCACGATCCTGCCGACCACCTCCTCGTACCGGAGGCCGGCCTGCCGGGTTGCAGCCGTAAAACCGCTGTCCGGCGACAGGCAGGGGTTGGAATTGATCTCCAGGATCCAGGGGATACCGTCCGGATCGACGCGGTAATCGACGCGGGCGTAGCCCGTCATCTCGAAGAGACGCCAGCAGTTCAGGGCCGTGCGCTTCAGGGATCGAAGCAGTGTCCGGTCATGCCGCTCGAAGTCGAAGCGCCGGGGCGTGTGATGATATTCATAGGACTCTTCGTCCCACTTGGCCCTGTAGCCGACGAGGCGAAGCCTGTTTTTTTCGTATCCGATGAATTCGATTTCCGCCGGCGGGAGGACCTCGGGACCATCGCTGCCCGCAAGAATGGAGAGGTTGAACTCGCGTCCGTCGATGTAACGTTCTGCGAAAGCATCTGCACCCAGCCGCCCGAGGCGCTTCCGGATTTCCCCTTGCAGCGCATCGGCATCCCGCGGGCACACCACGGAATCTTCTTCGAGCCCGACCGATGCATGCTCCCACACCGATTTGACGATGAAGGGCAACCCCGCCGGGCAGCGACCCGTCGCAGAGGTATCCCGGAGGGTGCACCACGGGGGCGTGCGCAGACGATGGGCGTGAAGGAGTTTTTTTGCTGCGAGCTTGTTCGAGCTCAGGAAGGTCGCCTCCGTCCGCGCACCCGTGTAGGGGATCCTCATGAAATCGAGGAGCACCGGCGCCAGGTGAATGAGCCGTCCCTGCCCGCCCACGGTCTCGACAAGGTTGAACACCAGATCGCAGGCCGCTTCCCGAAGCCGCTGTGCCGCCGCTTCCAGATCGAGGCAGAACGGCATGGGCAGCGTTTCGTGGCCGAGCTCCTTCAGGGCGGCCGAGACGGCCTCGACCTGTGTCAGGACGTCGCGCTCATCGGCGGAGGCGCAGGAATGGACGTCACTGTGGAGTATGACAACCTTCATGGAATTCTCACCGCCCGGATCGGATCCTTTCCTCGGCAGACGCCACGATCATCCCGAGCAGATCTCGATAGGACACGCCTGCGAGGGCGGACAGGATAGGAAGATCGGAGTGGGTCGGATGAAGACCCGCCAGGGGATTGACCTCCAGAAAATGCGGCACCCCGGAGGCATCGGCCCGGATGTCGAGCCGGCCCCCGTCCCTGCACTCGAGCCCTCGCCATGCAGCCAGGGCGACCGCCGACACCCGCTCGGCCTCCTCGCCCGTGACGAGGGCATAATCCACGAATTGTTCGCAGTATTCCTTATTGACGAGGGAATAGACGCCCTTTTCCGCATTCTCCCGCAGAATGACCTCCATGACCGCAATGGCGCGCGCTGTTCGGCCCGTGCCCACAATCCCAACGGTGAATTCCCTGCCGGAAAGGTAAGTCTCGACAAGAACCGGTTGCGAGAATGTCTCGAGGAGGGACCGGCAGCGGGCATCGAGCTCGCCGGCATCGCGGACGATCGATTTCTCGTTGATTCCCTTGCCGGTTCCTTCCGACAACGGCTTGACGAAAAGCGGGTAGGGAAGGCTGACGGCGGCGATGTCCCCCGTCTCTTCGACGACGGCGAAATCGGGCGTGGGGATGCCCAGGTCGCGTACCACCCGCTTGGCCATGGCCTTGTGGAGGGTGAGCGAGAGCACCAGGGGATCGGAGAACACGTAGGGGATGTCGTAGGCATCGAGCAGACAGGGGACCTGAGACTCCCGCCCGAATCCTTTCAGGCCCTCGGCGATGTTGAACACGAGATCCCACCGGTCACCGGCGACGAGGCGCTTCGCCAGGGCCCGGACGTGTCCGATCCGGTCCGTCCGGTATCCCAGGGAGCCGAGCGTCTCCTCGATGGCGTCGATCGTGGCGGGCTGGTCGAACTCGGCGGTCTGCTCCTCCGAGTATCCTTCCTCGAGATAGTCCGTCCGAAGGTCGTAGGTCATCCCGACCCGTAGCATGGGGGTCACCGTCTTCTTTTGAATTTAAGAACCCCGCCGTTTTGTCGGCGGGGCTCTTCTTTGGTTCTATCCGATCATCGGGGCCGAATCAAACCCTGCCTTCGCACTCGGCGGTCGCCGCCGGGTCCGGGTACTGGAAGGTGCGCCCCTGGTAATTCCTGAGCAGGATGTGGTTCTCATCGTGACCGACGACATACCCGGGCAGAAGCGGGATCTTTCCGCCGCCTCCCGGGGCATCGATGACGTAGGTCGGCACGGCGTACCCCGTCGTGTGTCCCCGCAGGCCCTCGATGATCTCCAATCCCCTGGAGACGGGCGTTCGGAAATGGGACGACCCGGTGATCGGGTCGCACTGATAGAGGTAGTAGGGCCTTACACGATTCATCACGAGGTCGTGGACCAGCCGTTTCATCGTTTCGATGTTGTCGTTGACTCCGGCCAGCAGCACCGTCTGGCTCCCGAGCGGGATGCCGGCGTCGGCCAGGCGGTTGCAGGCCTGGCTCACCTCGAAGGTCAACTCCTCGGGATGGGCGAAGTGGATGCTCATCCAGAGCGGATGGTGGCGCTTCAGGACGTGGCAGAGACTCGCGGTGACCCTCTGCGGAAGCACGACGGGCACCTTCGTCCCGATGCGAATCAGCTCGACGTGCGGGATGGCCCGGAGCCGAGACAACAGCCAGTCCAGAGTCTCGTCGGGAAGGGTCAGCGGGTCTCCGCCGGAAAGCAGGATGTCACGCACCGTCGGTGTGTTCTCGATGTAGGCAATCGCACGCTCCCACCTCTCGCGGTCCGCATGGATCTCTTCATGCCTGCCGACCATCCGCGAGCGGGTGCAGTAACGGCAGTGGGTGGAGCAGAACCCCGTGACGAGAAAGAGAACCCGGTCGGGATAGCGGTGAACAAGCCCCGGCACAGGCGTGTCATGGTCCTCTGCGAGTGGATCGTCCGATTCGTCCCGGGCGCGCTCGAATTCCGCCATCACCGGAACTACCATCCTTCTCATGGGCTGATCGGCATCCATGGGATCCAGCAGGCTCGCATAGTAGGGCGTGATATTGAGCGGGATGGCCTCCCCCCTCAAGTGGATGGCCATTTCCTCTTCGGGCGAGAGCCAGAGGATGCGCGAGAGCATCTCGACGCCGGTGATCCGGTTGCGGACCTGCCAGCGCCAGTCGTTCCACTCCGCTGCCGTGGCCTCGGGGAAATACTGTTTGCGGAATGCCTGGGAGCGGGGGCTCGGCTTGCAGGTGGAAGCCCCCCGGGAGGGCATGATGAAAACGCAACTGGTGATCCCTGTCGTGGCAGGCGCCACGTGGGAAGAGGGGAGAGTGTGTTGAATTAGCTCATCCAGAGCTAAACCGGTCATGCCGGCGTGCTGACCTGGAGGCTCCGCCTCCTGGCTCAGACAGACGTTTTCTTCCATCCGTTGTCCTCCTGATGTCTGTTCCTGACGATGAGCTGTTCTCTGTCGCGCTTTCAATAGAGTTCCCGTAGTCTGAATCGCTTCACTGCTTTTTCATCGTCGCGCTTACTGAAAAACATCCCCTATAAAGAGGTTTCACTTGTTTCCTTTGTAAGCGAGAAATATTTTTTGTCAAGCGTTTTCTGCAATTTTTGTGCACTTTTCGAAATATTTTTTCAATGGAATTACGCGTACATCAATCGGCTGTGCAAGATGCTTGCCACGACAAGGTTTCAAGGCACCCCTCTCATGGATCGGTTATTTTTTCTGACGATCCGCGAATCAATGCCGTGAAACTGTTTCCTGACGCAGGTTTCAAGGTACACGCTTTTACATGCCCCTTCCGGCACGATCGGGGCAACGGACTTGCCTTTTCGGCCTTCATCATATAAATTAGCGAAGAAATTTTGACAGACGAGGAAAAGCGTTCCCCATGATCGTCACGGACGGCAAAGAATTCTGCCAGGTTTGCAGGAAAAAACATTCCATCGTACTCTGCGACGGCTGCTCCATCCATCTCTGCGGCGACTGCCGCCGCTGGGACCTCTGGGGCTATGGGTGCGGGCACGTCGACACCAAGGCCTTCTGCACGACGTGTTACGAGAATCCGGCCGTGAACCCCTATGGAGGGAACCACGGGGAGCAATGAAGTACGAAGGGGATATCATCCGGCCTCCCAGCGAGGCAACCAGTCTGCTGCTGCAGGTCACCGTCGGCTGCTCTCACAACCGGTGCACCTTCTGCCCGAGCTTCAAAGACAAGCGTTTCCGGATCAAGAGCCTCGAGGAGATCGAAGAAGATCTGGAATATGCATCCAGGAGGATCCGTCAGGTCGACAGGCTTTTCCTCTGCGACGGCGACGCCCTCATCATCCCGCAGAAGCGACTCATCGAAATCTTCGAAGCAATTCGGAAGCACCTGCCCGGAATCCGCCGCATCGGGACTTACGCCAACGCGAAGAGCCTCCTGAAGAAATCCGTCGAGGAACTCCGCGAGCTGAAAGAACGGGGACTCGGCATCGTCTACCTGGGGATCGAGACGGGCAACGCAGAGCTTCTCCGGAAAATCCGCAAGGGCGCCACCATCGAGCAGATCGTCGAAGCCGCAAGGAAGGTGAAGGAAGCGGGGATCACGCTTTCCGTCACGGTGCTTCTCGGCATCGGCGGTGTGGAGAAGAGCATGGAGCACGCCAGGGACACGGCCCGCATTCTCACGGACGTGGACCCTGATTTCGCCGGCGTCCTGACCGTCATGATTGCCCCGGGCACACCCCTCGATGAAGAAGCACGGACCGGGACCTTCGTGCTGCCGGGCACCTTCGATCTCTTGCGCGAGCTGCGCGTCATCGTATCGAACTCGCGTTTCAGCAACTGCTTCTTCACCGCCAATCACGCCTCCAACTACTTGCCCATCCGCGGCCGGATGCCCCGGGATCAAGAGAAGATTGTCCGCCTCATCGACGAGGTCGTCCGGCGCGGCGATGCCTCGATGCTGAGACCCGAATCCATGCGGGGCCTGTGAATGAGCCGTTTCACCCTGTTCAGCGATGCCCTGGAGCGTCTGAAGTCCTTCTTCGGCAGCGGGAAGGAGCGGGAACAGTCGCGACTCGAGGAGGAGATCCAGTCCATCATCGACGAAGGGGAAGAGAAGGGGCTCATCGACGAGAAATCGGGCGAGATGATCCAGAGCATCCTGGATTTTCGCGACACGGTGGCCCGGGAGGTGATGATCCCCCGCACGGACATCGTGGCCATCCCGAGCGATGCCCCCATCGGCGAGATCATCGACCAGGTGACCCGGCACGGCTACACGCGGATGCCCGTCTACGACGGAAGCGTGGACAACATCATCGGCGTCCTCAACGTCAAGGACCTGCTCCGCCTCTGGTCGATGCCCGTCGGCAAGGCGGACCTCAAGCCGCTTTTGCGCAAGCCCTACTTCATCCCCGAGACGAAGAACATCCACCTGCTGCTCCACGAACTCAAGGGTGAGCGTCAGCACATGGCCATCGTCATCGACGAGTATGGCGGGACGGCCGGCCTTGTCACCCTGGATGACCTCATCGAGGAGATCGTCGGCGAGATCCGCGACGAGCACGATACCGATGAGACCGGCTTCATGGAGCTCCCGGACGGTTCGGTGCTCGTGGACAGCCGTGTCGAGATCGAAAAGCTCGAGGCACACTTCGGCGTCGCCATCCCGGAAGGAAAATACGAAACCCTGGCGGGATTCATTCTGCACCTCATCCGCAAAATTCCCCTCACGGGGGACGTCATCCGCCACGACGAGCTGGAAATGATCATCGCCTCGGCAGACGAAAGAAGCATCAAGAAGGTCAAGATCCGAAAAACGGGAGAAGCGGCGCCATTAAAGCTCTAAAGACACCCGAGTTGCGGCTGCAAGCCCCGGGAAGGGTGGGGCTCGACGTGAAAACGGCGAGTCTGGCCGTCCTGTCCGGAATTCTCCTCGTGCTCTCTTTTCCCAAGTTCGGGCACTGGAGTGTCGCCTGGGTGGCGTTGATCCCGCTGCTGGTTGCGCTGAGGCCGCTCCCCTTCACACCGGCACTGCTCTCAGGGATGCTTGCCGGTTTCGTCCAGCACGTGGGGCTTATGTACTGGGTGACGCACGTCGTCGTCCACTACGGCAAGCTGCCTCTGGCGCTGGGCGTCCCCGTGATGATGCTGCTGGCCCTGTACCTGAGCCTCTACACGGGGCTTTTCGCGGGCGGGGTGGTCTTCTTGCGCAAGCGAGGGATTCCGGCCGCCGTGGCCGCCCCGCTGCTCTGGACGTGCCTCGAGTATGCCAAGTCGATGCTCCTCACGGGCTTTCCCTGGGAGAACCTGGCCCACTCCCAGTTTCAGAACCTTCCGCTCATCCAACTGGCGGACATCACGGGCAGCTACGGGGTGAGCTTTCTCATCGTCCTGGTCAACGCGGCGATCTGCGCATTCATCGGCATGGCCGACGGGGGGCGCAGGAAGGCCCTGAGCGGCGCCGCGGTCGCGGTGCTGCTCGTTTGCCTGACCGCGGGCTACGGGTTCTGGCGCATCGGGGACATCACCGCCCGGTTCGAATCGGTCCCAAACCAGACGGTGGCCCTCATCCAGGGCAATATCGACCAGAGCATCAAGTGGGACCCGAACTTCCAGAAGGAGACCCTGAGGATCTACCGGGATCTCTCCCTGCAGGCCGCAAAGGAGAGCCCGCAGCTGATCGTCTGGCCCGAGACGGCAACACCCTTCATGTTCCAGAACCGCGATGAACTCCACGACGCCGTCGTGGACACGGCAAAGAGCGCCGGCGCCTGGCTGATCTTCGGCTCTCCCAGTTACACGCGCCACGAAGGGGAGCTGCGCTTCCAGAACAGCGCCTTCGTCCTTTCGCCAGGCGGAGAGATCGTCGGCAAGTACAACAAGGTCCATCTGGTCCCCTACGGGGAATACGTGCCTCTGAGACCGCTTTTCCCCTTCATCGAGAAGCTGGCCGTCGGGGTGGGAGACTTTTTGGCCGGGACGGGGTTTGACCCGGTACCGGTTGCGGGCAAGCCGGTGGGGTTTCTCATCTGCTACGAAGGGATCTTTCCGGAGATCGGCCGCGCCTGGGGCCGCAGCGATGCGTCGCTCCTCGTGAACGTCACGAATGACGCATGGTTTGGCATGACTTCTGCACCCTTTCAACATCTATCGATGACGGTTTTCAGGGCCGTGGAAAACAGGCTGTACGTGGTGCGGGCAGCCAACACGGGGGTAAGCGCCATCATCGATGCAACGGGGAGGATAACGTCGCAGACCGATCTGTTCGTGCGGACCTTTCTGAAGGGCCCCGTGAAGATCCATCGGGCGCAGACATTCTATACAAATTACGGCGATCTTTTCGTCTTTTTCTGCATGATCGCCCTGCTTGTGATATTCTACAAACCGGGAGGAAGCAGGCCATGGTCGAAGAAATTCAGGAAATGATGACGGACATCAAGAAGCGGGTGGAAACCCTGCGAGGTTGTCTTTGACATAGAGGTGCTGACGCAACGTCTTGCCGAACTCGAAAAGGAGACGGCAAAGGCGACCCTCTGGGACGAGCCGGAGCGGGCAAAAGACGTTCTGAGGGAGAAGAACAAGCTCGAGTCGACCCTCCAGACCTGGTCGGGGATCGACCGTGAGTTGAAGGATCTGGATGTCCTGTTCGAACTGGCCCGTGAGGCCGAAGACGAACAGACTCTCCAGGAGGTCAAGGAAGGCCTCGAGCACCTCACGGTAAACGTCCGGAACGAGGAAATCCGCCGCATGCTGGGAAGAGAGGAGGATCGGCTCAACGCCATCCTCACCATCCATGCCGGCGCCGGCGGTACGGAAGCCCAGGACTGGGCTGAGATCCTGCTGCGCATGTACCTGCGGTGGGCGGAAAAAAGGAGCTACAAGACGCAGATCCTGGACTTCCAGCCCGGCGAGGAGGCCGGGATCAAGAGCGCAACCGTTGAGATGGAAGGGGAATACGCCTTCGGGTACGCCAGGGCCGAATCGGGTATTCACCGTCTCGTCCGGATATCGCCCTTCGATGCCGCAGCGCGGCGTCACACCTCCTTTGCGTCGGTTTTTGTTTATCCCGAGGTCGGAGACGAGATCGTCATCGACATCGACGAGAAGGACCTCAGGATCGACACGTACCGGTCATCGGGGAAGGGCGGTCAGCACGTGAACAAAACGGACTCGGCCGTCCGGATTACCCACCTGCCCACGGGCATCGTCGTGCAGTGCCAGAACGAACGCTCCCAGCACAAAAACAAGGCCATGGCACTCAAAGTGCTTCGCTCCAGGATCTACGAGATGAAGCTCCAGGAGCAGAGCGACAAGATGGACGAACTCCACAAGACGAAAAAGGACATCGCCTGGGGCAGCCAGATCCGGTCCTACGTGCTCCACCCCTACAAGATGATCAAGGACCACCGGACGAACCTCGAGGTGGGCAATACCCAGAAGATTCTCGACGGGGATCTTGACGAGTTCATCGAGGCCTACCTGATCAGCGCCTCGCAGCCCTCCTCGTAACCGATGCACCGGAATTTGCATGGGATACGAGCAGGCGGGTACCAACGGAAAATTTCCGTTGACAGCTTGACACAATGCCGATTAGAAGCCAGAGTGATCCTGCAACGGACAGGGCTTAGCCATGAAAGGAAAGAGTACATGTCGTTATTAAAGTGGGGCTGCTGCCTTCTCATCCTCCTTTTCCTGTGTGCCTGCTCGACAACGTCGCAGATCGGCTCCGATCCCCAGGGAAAAATCGGCACGGCCGATGCGCCCGACAAGCAGACAGCCAAAAAGACCTTGAAGAACGGCAGGGCAAACGGTTCATCGGCGACAGCCGCACGAAACGCAGACGGAAAAGCTCCGGACAAGCCATCGGGCCTGGGACCGGGATTCTCCGGCATGGATCCCTCGTGGAAGGCACCCGAGGATCGCCCGCCCGGAACGGATCCGCGAGGCCTCACGACGGGACAGCCGGTGAAGCCTAACGGAAACAATGGACAGGAAAACGGTGACTCCGCCATCGACGACGAGGTCGATGAGATCGTGGAGCTCCTCCGTCTCGCCCAGGCCTACCGGGACAAGGGAGATATGGACAATGCGCTCAAGGCTCTGGACAAGGCTTATGAAATACTCCTTTCCGAGGAAGAGGAAAGCTCAACCGTCGTTCGCCAGAAAGACGACATGAGGCTCCTGATCGCCCGGAAGATTCTGGATATCTACACGGGAAAGCGGGCATCGACCATCGGCAAACAGAGCGAAATCCCTCTCATCATGAACGCCGACGTGGAAAAGGAGATCCGGAGCTTCCAGACGATCGAGAGGAACTTCTTCGAGCGCTCCTACGAACGGGCCGGTTACTACCTTCCCATCATGAGACAGCAACTGCGGCAGGCAGGTCTTCCGGAAGAGCTTGCCTGGCTTCCCCTCGTGGAGAGCGGCTTTCAGGTTCATGCCCTTTCCAAGGCCCGGGCCCTCGGACCCTGGCAGTTCATCCCGTCGACGGGATACAAGTACGGGCTCAACAGGGATTCGTTCATCGACGAGCGCATGAACGTCGAGAAATCGACCCAGGCGGCCATTGCCTACCTGACGGATCTTCACGGGCTCTTCGGCGACTGGCTCACGGCGCTGGCTGCCTACAACTGCGGGGAAGGGCGGGTTCTCAAGGTCATCTCCCGGCAGCAGATCAACTACCTCGACCATTTCTGGGATCTCTACAGCCAGCTTCCCAACGAAACAGCCCGGTACGTGCCCCGGTTTCTGGCCACCCTGCATATCGTGAAGAACCCGAAGAAATTCGGAATGAACCTTCCCGAGCCCTATGCAAAGCCGATCGTCTACGAGACGGTCAAGACCAACAAGTCCATGA
>DCVI01000080.1:0-19210 GCA_002327315.1 Syntrophaceae bacterium UBA2192
CGGGCCCGGAAGCGCGTCGACCTGTGGGCGGGCGAGGCTGCGCTCCGTGCGGCGCTGTCGAGGAGGATTGAGCGGGTCAGTGGTCTTAGAGACGCTCTCTGGTCTTAAAGGCATGGGTAACAGGTAACAGGTAACAGGTAACAGGTAACAGAACTTCCCTGCCGACCTTTTCTTCCTGTCACCTGATACCTGTAACCTGCCACCTTTTTTGGACGGATGTCCGGCACCCTGTCACGATTTCAACGATGCCAAAACGGAACGAAATGTCCGTCCCGGCAATCCCTTCCTTACATCGGTCCACCCGGTAGCTTTGCCCCTGGCACCCCTCGATCATGGGATCACAGGAGCAGAACCCGCTTCTTTCCTGAAGCCTGAAGCCTGCAGCCTGCGGCAAAGCCGCGTTTGTTGGCATGAATCATGCTCATTCACCTACTGCAGGAAGGCCGGATTTCCCGGATGGGGATTCGGAGGCTTCACAAAACGATTTTAGCGAGAGACGTACCCAATGGATGCTCAAACGAAAAACAAACTGGACCGGAAGTGGAAAAAGCACGCTGACGAGATCGAGCTGGAGGTCATCCAGAAACTGAAGGGCAACTCCGACTATCACGTGGTGGAAGTCGCCCGGGCCTCGTTGAAGCGCTTCGGCGTCGAGAAGGCGGGTCTGAAAAAAGAAAGCTTCGTGATGCGGATCGAGACGTCATCGGGAATCGATGAGGGCCGCAGATCGGCAGGGGGATGGCTTTGCTTCGACAGCGAGCCGGACGCCCTGTTCTATCTCTTTCACGTCTGGTTCCGGTATATCAAGACCAACTACTCCGTGCTGGATGACGCAATGGCCGACACGATCGAACTCGTCGAAAAGGCCATGAGCATCGCCCTTCGTGAAGGCGGCTTTGGAAACGATGTGCTCAAGGACCTGATCATCCGTGCCACCGGTCTGCTTGCCTCAGTCTCCTTTACCGGCGGGGCCTGCGTCAACGAAAGGCATCTCGACGCGGAGATCGTCGAAGGCTGCTCGAAAGACAACGGAAAGTATGCCGAGCTTGCAGGCCTTGCCGCAAGCGGCGGCCTCGACGTGCAGAACCAGAAACACCTCAAGATGGTGGAGAACTGGATGACGGCGGGATAGCGGGAACAAGCCGCAAGCCACAAGGAAAAGAAAATCCCCCTTTCCTCCCCCTTTTACAAAGGGGGAAAGAGGGGGATTTTTTTAGACTCTTCTTGTTCTTTCACCGGTCACTGGTCACTGGTCACTTTCTTTCAGGAACTCCAGCACCAGACGGTTGAACTCTTCGGGGTACTCTACGTTCGGCATGTGGCCGCAGCGCTCGAAGACGTGCAGGCGGGCCCCGGGAATCTTCCCCGCGGCATCGAGGGCCTGGTTTACGGGCAGGATGCGGTCCTGGCGTCCCCAGAGAATGAGTGTGGGGGCGGTGATCGCGCCGAGCCCCTCCCGGATCGGCTCCAGGACCCCGGGCCGTGCGCCCCGGAGCGTCGCGATGGAGCGCAGGATTCCCGTGAAGGCCCGGACGGAGGAGGGCTGGAAGAACATCTCGTAGTAGAGCCGCGCGAATTCGCCGGTGATCGCGGCGGGGTCGAAGACGAGACGATGGAGAAAGCGGACGAAGACCGGCAGGGGCGGCTTGAAGAAAACCCGGTCGAAAAAGGGAAGCGATGCGATTCGCAACGGAAGGCTCACTTTCCGCCCGATACCGGCGCTGCTCACCAGGATGAGCCTGTCCACGCGCCCCGGGTCATCGAGAATGGCACGAAGAGCCACGCCTCCCCCCAGGGAATGCCCGACAAGCGACGCCCTCCCGATGCCCAGGGCCGTCATGAAGGCCAGCAGGAACCGGGAATAGGCCCCGGGGCTATAGTCCATCCATGCGGGCTTTTCCGTGCGCCCGAAACCGGGCAGGTCAGGGACGTAGACGCGATGACGTGAGGCCAGGGCGCCGAGGTTTGCCGACCAGATCTCCGCCGAGGCGCCGAGTCCGTGAATGAGGACAACGGGCGGGCCATCCTCGCCGGCATGTCGGTATCGGGTGCGAATCCCGCCTGCATCGATGGTCTGGTCATATACCGTTCCCGGAACACCGGACATGTGTTTCCCTGCCCCGCTGCCTCAAAACAGGTTACATTTTTTCTCACCATCCCTTTCGCGATGAAAGGGCAATATGGCTGGAAAATAAAGATGACATGGTTGTCAGCAAACGGAATTAGTTGAATGCACTCAAACCCGTGATATCTTTGCCCAGGATCAAGGTGTGGACTTCATGGGTTCCTTCATAGGTGTAAACACTCTCCAGATTGCACATGTGCCGCATAATCCCGTATTCGAGGCTGATACCGTATGCTCCAAGGATACTCCTTGCGGACCTGGCAATTTTGAGAGCCTCGCTTACGTTATTCATTTTCGCCAGGGAAATTTGTTGAAAGCGGCATTTTCCTTCATCCTTCAGTCTTCCCAGCCTCATGGAAAGCAGTTGCATTTTTGAAATCTCAACCAGCATTTTGACCAATTTTTCCTGGGTCATCTGAAAGGCGGCAATGGACTTATCATACTGAATCCTCTGCTTCGCATAGCGAAGAGCCCGATCATAACAGTCCATGGCCGCGCCTATTGCTCCCCACGATATCCCGTAACGCGCCTCGCTCAAGCACATCAAGGGACTCTTCAGGCCTATCGTATGCGGAAGTCTCTGTGATTCCGGTATTCTTGCATCATCAAAAGTCAATCCTGAGGTCACCGAAGCCCGGAGCGACAATTTCTTTTCAATCCGGACAGCCTCGAATCCCTTCGTTCCTTTCTCCACAAGGAATCCGTTGATGCCCTCGTCCGTTCTTGCCCATACGATTGCGATATCGGCAATGTTACCGTTCGTAATCCACAATTTTGAACCATTGATGATCCAATCAGCGCCATCGCGTCTCGCCCGGGTCTTCATATTGGCAGGATCGGAACCGTGATCAGCCTCCGTCAAACCGAAGCAACCAATTCTCCTGCCCGCAGCCATCTCAGGCAGCCAATATTTTTTCTGTTCTTCGGAACCAAACGTGTAAATGGGATACATGCACAAGGAGCTTTGCACGGACATAAAACTGCGCATACTGCTGTCTCCTCGCTCAAGTTCCTGGCAGGCGAGGCCATATTCTACATGATTTGCCCCGGTACAGCCGTAGCCTTGCAGGTCCATCCCCAACAGTCCCAATTTCGCCATTTCCGGAATCAGTTCCGCCGGAAAGGTTCCACGTTCATAATGCTCATCGATATTCGCCATCACGTTATCATCGACAAACTTTCTTACTGTACCGCGAAGAATTTTCTCTTCCGCGGTCAATAGATCATCAATCTGAAAATAATCCACACCTTGAAACGTAGACATGAAGCCGTGCCCCTTTCCTTGCGCCCCGGAAGTACCCGGACCATTTGTATCTCGCCACCGTATTGCGGTTGAAATATACACATGTTTCCCTGTTGTTGTAAAAGGTATTTCGGGAAGTGCTCGATGAGCAAACATGGCCGGCCAGCCGCGGGACATAAGAATTGCCGTTGAGGGCGGGCGGGATTCGTTCTATGATGGCGGGCCCTCAAGGCGGGTGCAGACCCGAGGAGGGATTCGGCCCTCGTGGGGTTCAATGAATCAGCCCGTAACTGAGATCCAGGGTTTTGGCTATAACCGCAGGTGGATCCTTTTTGCCGCGGTGTCGGTGCTCTTCGGGCTGTCCATGTTCTACCGCTCCGCCATCGCCGTGTTGACGACGGACCTGATGCGGGACGTCCCGATGGACATGGGGGCCCTGGGACTCGTGTCGGCGTCCTTCTTCTACACCTATGCCCTGTTCCAGATCCCCGGGGGCCTCCTGCTGGATCGTTTCAGCCCGGCAAAGGTCATGGCGGCTTTCTATCTCTCGGCCCTCGCCGGGGTGATCCTCTTTTCGATCGCCGACTCGCCGGGCGTCATGGTGATGGGCCGGCTGCTCATGGGGGCCGGCATGGCCTGCGGGTTCATCGGCGCCCTGAAGATCATCTCCCTGCAGTTCCCGCCGGACCGGTTCGCAACCCTCTCCGGTGTCGTCATGTCCGTGGGCAACATGGGCATCGTCGTTGCAACGACACCGCTTGTTCTCTGGGCGCAGGCTCTGGGGTGGCGCGCGACCTTCCTGCTCGTGGGCCTCTTCCATCTGGCGGTGACGCTCGCCTTTGTCTTCGCCTTCAGGGATAGGCGGGGAGGCGGACGGGATGTGCAGGTTCCTGCTGACGCGGACTGGAGGGCGCAAATCGGGGGGCTTCGCCTCGTCATGCGGGACCGCCAGGCCTGGCTCATCTCCTGGTCCGCCTTCATCCGCTACGGGATCCTCGCGGCCGTCCAGGGACTCTGGGCGGGGCCCTACCTGATGGACGTGATGGGCCTCTCGCCCGTGGCGGCGGGCAACCTGCTCTTTCTGCTCACGCTGGGCGTCGTCATCGGGAACCCCGTGAGCGGTTTCCTGTCGGACCGTGTTTTCAGAAAAAGAAAGGGGATCATGGTCACCGCCCTGGCGGGGCTTTCTCTCACGCTGGCCGGACTTGCCTACGTCCCCATCGGTGCGCCGCTCTGGCTCCTGGCGGCGCTTTTTGCGGCCTTCGGCGTATTCGCCGGCACCGGGAGCATTCCCTACGCCCACCTCAAGGAACTCACGCCGCCGAATCGCTCGGCAACCGCCTTGACGGCGCTCAATTTTTTCGCTATTGTCGGCGCCGGCGTCTTCACGCAGGGGCTGGGTCATCTCATGAAGGCGCTCTACCCCGCCTCGATGCTCAGTCGCGAAGCCTTCGTTGCGATGTTTGTCGTCTGTGCGGCGGTGATGGCGGTTGGCGCGTTTCTCTATGCCTTGACACGGGAAAGCGCAAGCGGTATCGGGGCAGGAGGCAAAAGCGGAAATCAATTCCATCATAAAGGGGCAAACAAATGATCGCTTATTTCAACGGCAATTTCCTGCGCAAAGAAGAAATATCCATCTCTCCCGATGACCGGGGCTTCCTGTTTTCCGACGGGGTTTACGAAGTCGTCCGCGCTTACGGCGGCAAACCCTTCAGGATGGCCGAGCACATGGACCGTCTGGCCCGCAGCCTTCGGGAAACCCGCATCGACTTCCCCGGCGTCGCGGAGCTTGCAGTAGCCGGTGCAAAACTGATCGCCCGAAACGGACTGGAGGCGGTCGACAGCATTCTCTATTTCCAGGTCACGCGGGGCGTGGCCCCGCGCAAGCACACCTTTCCCGACCCCCCCGTTTCCGCAACGACCATGATCCTCCTATCCCAGGCCCCGTCATCC
The DNA here is from genome assembly GCA_002327315.1 of Syntrophaceae bacterium UBA2192. Classification (GTDB taxonomy): domain Bacteria; phylum Desulfobacterota; class Syntrophia; order Syntrophales; family UBA2192; genus UBA2192. The sequence continues at coordinate 5,322 of DCVI01000080.1, forward strand.
GTCGAGATGCGCGAGAAGGGCGTGGGCGCCATCCTGGTCCCCGAATTCCGCTGGTCCCGCTGCGACATCAAGGCGATCGGCCTCATGGGCAGTGTCCTGGCCGTCCAGCAGGCAAAGGAGAAGGGGGCAGAGGAGGCTATTTTCGTGCGGGACGGCGTCGTCACCGAGGGGACGCACACCAACGTGCTGGCCGTGTTCAACGGGCACATCCTCACGCACCCTCTCGGCAACTTCATCCTTCCGGGAGTAACCCGCGGGGTCATCCTGGATATCTGCAGCAAGATCGGAATCACCTGTAAGGAACAGACCTTCCGGGCGGAGGAGTTGAAACGGGCAAGCGAGATCATCATCTCGGGCACGAACAAGGAGATCACGCCCGTCGTCCGCCTGGACGGCCGGCCCGTCGGCACAGGCGCCCCCGGCCCCGTGACGAGACGTCTCCAGGAAGCCTATTCGGAACTCGTCCGGGGATAAAAAAAGGATTCCGGCGTCAGGCTTCGGGATTCAGGACGAAAGACAACAAAAAGAGGACAGAGGAAATCTCCTTTGTCCTTTTCTTTTTTCCTCAATCCGGAAGCCCGAGTCCCGAATCCCGAATCCTTCTTCACTGGAAGTCTGCTTCAATGATTCCCTGAACCCTGTACCCGATACCCGATACCCTATACCCTGCTTTCATCGTTTCGTTTCGATGACCTGCTCGAACCAACGAAAGGTCTCCTCGTCGGCGATGCCGAGCTTGCGGGCTGAATCGGGAGTGAAGGTGGCCCAGAGCCCCGTGGCGCGCGTGCAGATCTCCCCCGCTTCGTTGGTGATGGTGCCCTCGGCCGCGGCCTCCCGTTCGCTGCGGACCTCCAGGATCCTTCCCTCCACCTTGAATTCCAGGCCGTGCGGTACAGGCTTCAGATACTCGATGGTCATCGACTTGGTGAGAACGAAGCGCTTGAGCAGATAGATCATGGTGCGGCCCATGATCTCGTCGAGCGCCGTGAAGAGGATGCCGCCGTGAGCCAGGTTGCTCCACCCGCACAGGTGCGGAGGCACGGTGATCCACGAGGCGACCGTCTCGCCGTTGGTGTAGAACTGCATCTGCAGGCCCTGCGGGTTTGCGGGCCCGCAGCCGAAGTACTTATTGTCGGAGCGATTGGGGAGGAGGGTATATCCGCTTTTGTCCATTCGTTGCAACGTCCTTTCTTTACGAGAGAGGTCATTGCGAGCCGAGCCTTGCGAGGCGTGGCAATCCACGATTTCGTATCCAGCCACGCAGATTGCTTCACTTCGTTCGCAATGACGTCTTTACCGACAGGTTTCGTTTTTTTTCTCGACATTCGCACTTATCTATAAACCCGATAGCCATGTAGCGCAAGAGAAGTTGCCGCGGCGTATCCCCGGTCAGAAAAAAGCCCCCCCGCATCGGGGGATGCGAGGGGGCCGGGTTGTGTTTGCATGAGTCATTCCCGCGCAGAGCCCGCCCCTGACTTGATCAGGGGCGGGAATCCATCTTTAGGAACTGGATTCCGGTTCATGCCCGGAATGACAGAAGAGTTACATCTCGCCGGCGAGCCTGGGCGTCGTTAGGGGAAGGCGACGATTCTTCGTGCCCTGCTCGTAGGCATAGCCAATCTCGATCAGCAGCCCCTCCGTCCAGGGCCGCGCCAGGAACTCGATTCCCACGGGCACGCCAATCTTCGCCGAATCGGTGGGCTTCGTGAACCCGCCGGGCACCACGATGGAGGGGAAGCCCGTCACGGAGCCGAGACTTCCGTTGCGCTCGACCTGGGTGCCGCCCACGGGGACGACGGGGCGCTTCTGGTGCGGGAAGATGAGGGCGTCGAGCTTCTGTTCGGCCATGAGCGCCATGACGCGGTCCTGAAGCTTGGTGCGCTTCGCCAGGCGCTCATAGTAGCTCGCGTCGTGCTTCAGGATCATGGCCTCCTTGATGTTCTTCTCGATGCCGGGGTGATACTTTCCCGAGGCGATGATCTGCTCGAGGGACTTCACGGGCGTGTTGGCCTTCGGGTCGCCCAGGTACGAGTCCAGATCCGGCCTCAGGTCATAGAGGTGGACGCTGATGTCGTTTGCGATCTTCCCGGAGTCGATGTCCGGCGTGTTCAACTCGACCAGCGTGGCGCCCATCTTCTTGCAGTCCTCGATGGCCTTGTTCGTGACGGCATTGACTTCCTCGTGGATGGGCTGCGTGCCGAAGAAGCTCCGGAGGATACCGATCCGCTTGCCCTTCAGCCCGTCTTTTTTCAGATACTTGGTGTAGTCCTTCTGGATGTTCCCGATACTCCAGGCCGTTGCCTGATCGCCGGGGTCGTAGCCGGTGAGCACGTTGAGCATCTTCGTCGCGTCCGTGACGGTCCTTGCCATGGGGCCTGCGGCGTCCTGCGTGAAGGAGTAGGGGATGATGCCGTCGCGGCTCACGAGCCCGATCGTCGGGCGGATGCCCACGATGCTGTTGGCCGACGAGGGGGAGCGGATGGAGTTCACCGTGTCGGTGCCGATTCCGAGGATGCCGTAGTTGGCCGCCAGGCCCGCGCCGGTGCCGCCGCTCGAGCCGCCGGGGGTCCGCGTGAGATCATAGGGGTTCAGGGTCTGGCCGAGCATGGAGCTCACCGACTCTCCCCAGACGGCGAACTCGTGCAGGTTCACCTTGGCGATGATGATGGCGCCCGCATTGCGAAGTTTCATCGTGATGAAGGCGTCTTTCGGGGGCACATAGCCCTCGAGGCTCTTCGAGCCGCCCGTCGTGGGCATGTCCTTCGTGTTCACGTTGTCCTTGAGAAGCACGGGGATGCCGTGGAGCGGTCCCACGGGGCCGGACTTCTTGAACTTCGCATCCAGCGCGGCGGCCTCCTCCAGAGCCTTGGGGTTGACATAGATCACGGCATTGAGCTTGGGGCCTTTCCGGTCGTAGGCTTCGATGCGCTTCAGGTACATCTCGACAAGCTTCTTCGCCGTGAGCTCGCCGGATTTGAAGGCCCTGTGGACGTCGGCGATGGTGGCTTCTTCGAGATTGAACTTCGCCGACGCAACCGTCGGCGCACCCACGACGAGTGCAAGGACTGCCGCAGTGGCGATCATGGGGAACAACACGCTTCGCATAAAACCCTCCTTGTCATTTTTGTGGAAGTGGTTGGTGATCTTCCCGGAGCGGCTGCCGGGGACAGGTGCATTGACGACACGACGACAAGAAGAAAAATACAGGGGGGAAGTCGTTCGGTACGGGGCTGCTGCCTGTCTAGCAGGATTGCACTCGGGAAGGCAATCGATCAAGCGTGAATGAACGTTGGCCGATACTATACCCGAACTCGCCGTCTCCGGCAACGGCTTATTCTTTTCCGGGCAGGATCATCTGGGTGCAGCGGAACAGCGCGATGTCGCGGCCGGTCTTTTCATCCCACACACGGGCGTCCCAGACCATGGTACGCCTTCCGATGTGGGCGGGAGTCCCTTCGCAGAGGATGGAGCCGTCGCGGGCCGTGCCGAGGAAGTTGGTCTTAAGCTCGATCGTGGTGAAGCCCCCTGCGCCTTCGGGGAGGTTGACGATGGTCGCAAATCCGCAGACCGTGTCGGCCAGGGCGATGACGGAGGCCGCGTGCAGGTAATCGTTGGGGGCCAGGTGGTGCTTCTTAATCTCCATGCGGGCGACGACCCGCTCCTTCGAAACCGAGACGAGCGTGAAGCCCAGAAGCGCCGGGAGGTATCCCTCGCTGCGGCTGTTCATGAGCTCGGCCAGTTTCTCGGGGGGGAGGTCCTTCCAGTTTCTCGGCTTTTCCGTGTAATCGGCCATGAGCGTAAGGTAGGCGATTGCGGTTCTCAAGTCAAGGCGGCAAACAAAGAGATGAAGCCACCGCCTGCGTCATGCCCGGACACGACGCAATTTCAGCAATTTGCCGGGACAAACGCCGGGCCGGGTGTGGGCACCGTCCATTCGGCGGCAGTCAGCTCGATTTTTGCCGGCTGGGGGATTCGTTTCGACGGATGGCCGTGATGGATAACGGGCTCCAGCTTCAACAGGTCCTGGAAGAGGACCTCTTTCCTCTGCTCCGATGCCCAGCACATGTAGATCACCCGAAGCAGCTTGTCGCTCGACTCATCGACGGGGCCCTTGGCGTTCTCCCAGCGGGACAGGGTGGAAGGGTCAACCGACAGGATTTTCGCCATGACATTGCTCTTCAACCCCATCTCCTTCCGCAGAAACCTGATCTCGCACCCGCTGAGAAGGGTCTTTTTGCAGACGAGGATTTTGGAGATGACGAAATGGAGATCCTCGACTCTGGGGATCTCGGCCGCCTTTTCACCGCATGCCGTGCATTCGTACTGATTGATGCCGTGCAGGATGATGTTTTTCAGCCCGGATTCGGTGTAGTGGTACGGCTTGCCCTTGATGACTTTCAACGGCTTTTCACAACTCCAGCATGTATCCATTGTGCTCCCTCTCCTCACATCACCGTGATGATCCTGACGATTCCACGACGATGAATCTCAATCACCACGACCATTGCCTTCCCTTCCAAGTTGTCGCCCTTGATACTATACCGGCACCTGCCCTTGACGTCTTCCTTCTTCGAGATCGAGCCTGTCTTGAGGATCCGCCTCACGTCCTGCATGTCGCAGTTTCGCTCGACCATCCTCTCTTTTGCGTGGGGGATCGGCACCACGCTCCCGTCGCGCAGGATGTCTTGAATGATTTTCAGGGCTTCATCGGGCGGCAGTTCCATGGGGATGTATCTTTTACCGCATTCACTGTCTCATTGTCAATGAAAATTGACTCTGCGTCAAGATTAATGCCGGTATTTATAATATCGGCATGCAATTCTTGATCCTGAGCAAATTCTTCTGGTTTTCGCGACAGATCTGGATGTCTCGACTCGATGAAGAGGTGAACTCGTTATAAGGGTTCTCCCTTGAAGGCGCGGTTGAGGATGGCGGGAAGGAGGGCGTCGAGGTCGATGGCCGAGTTCGGCTTATAAGTCCTTCATGTCAATAACCTGGCCTGACCCCGTTGTCTCCTAACATCCGTCAGATCTGGTTCTGCTCGAGAAAACTGTAATACCCCTTCTGGTTGAAAACGATATGGTCCAGAAGGCGGATGCCGAGGATCTCGCCTGCGGACCTCAGTTGCCGGGTCATCTCCATGTCCTCCCTGCTGGGCTCCAGACTGCCCGAGGGATGGTTGTGCGCCACGATAATGGCGGAGGCGCGGTCGGTGATAGGGTCCGCGAAGACTTCCCGGGGATGGACCTGCGACTGGTTCACAAGTCCTACGGACACCACACGGCAGGTGATGACTTCATTTGCTCCATTCAGGGAGACGCAGATGAAATGCTCCTGCTTGCGGTCGGCGAAATGCCGGATCAGCGGCAGGACGTCGGGCGGAAAGGAAATCCGCACGCCCTCGGGGCGTATTCGCCGGCGTGAAAATTCGAGGGCGGCAGCGATAAGCGTCGCTTTGGCAGGCCCCACCCCTTCGATCTTCTTCAACTCCTCCAGGCTCAGTTTCTCGTTCTGGCCGTCCAAGGCCTTCAGGATCCGACCGGCGACCGTCAGGACATCATGATCCTTTGTTCCGCTGCCGAGCAGGATCGCTAGCAGTTCGATATCGGACAGGGCCTGCGGGCCCTTTGCCTCGAGCTTTTCGCGGGGCCGCTCGGACTTCGAGAGGTCTTCGATCTTCTTCATGCGTTCCATCCTGGCAGTGATGAGTTGGAATCTTCTATTTTGTCGCTACCAAATATCCTGTTCTACCGGCGCAGGGATAACCATATTTGTTTTTGTGCTTGTTCAACCTCATGCTCCGAGTCTTGTGATTGAAATGCTTGCCGCATACGGGGCAGCCTACGACATAGGTCAGTCCTGCGCTCGCTCTCCGAACTAAGCGGCTTCGGAGCGGGATGGTTGAGCCCTCTTTTCGGTAGGCAGGAGGTGCCGACAGAGGTCCGGTAGCGGTCAATTCAATGGCATATCGGGGCACAAAAGACGCCTTCGCTACGACGGCATCCTGGATTTCGTCGACTCGATAGGCTCGAGGTTCACCGCTATCGTGACGGATGGCACGGAGAAGAAGATTGCCATCCCTCGTCCTCCTTAAGGAGTACGGTTCGATCAGCCGTCGAGTGCCCTTGTAAGCCAGATCGACGCAGAGATGGTTTACGGCCGCAAATCGGATGATCTCGAGAGGCACCCTGGTCCGAACGGTCGGGCCCCAGGGCTGCCCCATGGCTGGCGGCTGCCAGGTGGAATCTTCTTTGGGATCATAAGGCAGCGACTCCTCGGCGACTCTAGTAACCTCCCGATAAAGCCAATCGAAAACGACAGGCAACTCCTGCCAGAATTGATCGAAGGAAGGTAATGCAGGCAGCTGGTGGCCGAGCATGTTTTCCCATTCCGCTTCCAACTCGGCCCGCGCAGGTTGGGTTTCCAAGGCGGCCATGGACGGGAGCGCGATCGCCTTGTACTCGCATTTGCGCCTAAGCACATCGAGAATTGTGCCTCGGTCTCTACTGTCATTTCCATGACGATAGAGGTGAATTACGTCGTAAAGATCCCGCGGTCGCTCCCTTTCCGCCAGCGCCCGCACTTTCTCAGCAAAAAGCTCTTCATAGGCATAACAAAGGATGCGCATCCCATCGCCCGGGCGATCGGGATATGGATGATGGACTTCGCGGATCACCGGATCGAGAACTACCAATTCATCATCCGTGAGGTCCAATTTTACCCGCGGCAAGGCGCCCCGGGGCATGAGCGGTCCCCGGTATGAAATACGGCCTTGAACGGATACGCGACTCCGGGGGTTTTCGTAAACTTCGAAGCTGATGCCTTCTTCCGGGATTTCGATGCCGCTCTGCTCATAGACCCAGCGGGCGATCTCGGTGAACGCCTCCTTCAAATAGTGTTCATCGAGATGGTCGGAAGCGCTCAGTGTAAAGTCCAGGTCCTCCGAGAATCGGTAGGTCTCGAAGAAGCACTTTTTCAGACATGTACCGCCCTTGAAAATCCAGGACTGCTGAAGAGAGGGATGAGCAAATATGCCGGCGAGGACCCACCCGAGGACATAGTCCTTTTCGACGATCTCTGGCCGCAGGCCCAATTCTCTGGAAAAATCGAATATGTCTTGCCTATTGATCACCCGTCGTATCCTTCCTGGCCCATGTCGAAGGCACCCAGAGCTGCCAAGTTGTCACCATTTTTTCAGCCGGCAGGGCGGGGTCCAGCCTGATTACCCCCTTGGTCAGTCCGGAACGGCAGGCTGCTATCAGAGTCTGCTCCGCCGGGAAAAACCGCTCCATAAGGAACCCCAGCCGCTTGAAGACTGCCCCGTTATCCATGCGCCTGGCATACTCGATGAGCAGGTCCGTATTCTTCTGCTTCGATGCCATATACTGGCGGAATATGTCCACCATGGGTCGAAGCCCGCCTCCCAGTTTCGGGTCACCGAGCATATCCAGCACGGTACGCGACGGGTCGGACACGTTGACCTTGACCTGCCCGCGCCATACGGCGCTCGTCCCAAATATCTTATTTGCGGATATGCTCCGCACCAGGAAGCTGGTGCCCTTTATGACGGGCTTGCGGTTGCGCGGCTTTCGGGCGGTGATGACCACGATGGTGCGGAAAATCTGTTCCGTCAGCTCCCAATACTCCGCGGCGCTCCATCCGCCGATATAACAGGGAGAGAAGAGACGATCCGCGACGATCCAGGGGTCCTCAAGCACCGTATCCATGGATCGGGCTTCAAGAGGCATAAAGACATAGAGACCTCCCCTGACCCTTGACAGCCAGCCCTTCTTTGCCCACCAGGCCAGCAACCGGGCTGCTTTGTCGGCCGGAAGCCGGAGGATCTCCGCCGCCTGTGGGACGGACACAGTTCCCCGGGTCTGTCGGACCAGCTCCGAGAGGCGCGCTCGCGATCCTTTACCAATTCCCGAAATGGTTTCCATAGTACATTCTGTGCGCAATAATTCATCGATTAGATGAACTATAACACACAAAATGTACTTTTCAAGCCTTTTTCCCGTCTGTCTAGCAGGTCAACCTTGCCGTGTCCTCTTGGAATGTGCTCTGCCCTTTTCTTCTTTGGAGGCTCTTTCCTGCTGTATCCTCTTCAATAGTTCCGAGGCGGGTTCGTCGTTGGGGTCCTGGGGGACGAGTTCCCCTCGGAAGGCCTTGGCGAGAATGGACTGGGTCAGCTTGTCGACGTGGGCGACGGCTTTTTGCGATTCATGAGGTCGATAATCGAGCCTGTCTCCGATTAGTATTTCTGCGCCTTACGTAAAAGGGCGACAAATATCAACTATCAGGACCCATCATCTTCACGCTTTGCATGCCATGGAAATTTCTTGATTATTACTTACATATGACATAGCATTTGCTACTATATATGCGCATATAGCTGCAGATGACGCATGTTGCGAGGTGAACGTCATGAACACGGAAAAGCCCGATTACCCGTTATTGATAAAGGAGATCAGAAGGCAACTTGCCTTGAGCCAGGAGGATTTAGCCCGTGAATTGGGCGTCAGTTATGCTACGGTCAGCCGCTGGGAAAACGGGCAGTCCAAACCGTCGAAGTTGGCCAAGGTCCAATTTGATGCCTTCTGCGCGAAAATGATCAGACAGAGAAAACTGTCCTTGTCGGACACACGAGCAAGCAGGGAATAGCAGGGACTATAAAGCAGAGGCCGGAAATGTCCGGGGCGAGACGTCGAATTCCGCTGAGTTGAAAAGGAAAGGATTGTTACATGCCGCGCATTTTCGACAACATCGACCAATCCCTTCTGACAGCAATACGTGAAACGCTCGCACTTTCCGAACGTGCCGACTTTTGTGTCGGATACTTCAACCTTCGGGGATGGCGGCATATAGATTCACTCGTCGAAAAATGGCCGGGCGGCGAAGGCCATTGCTGCAGACTCCTGGTTGGCATGCAGAAAATGCCCCAGGATCAACTCCGCTCGGCAATGAGCGTGTCGCGGGATGAAGAACAGATTGACCAGGGTACAGCCATTTCCCTGAAGCGAAAACTTGCTCAAGACTTCAGAGATCAGCTCCTGGTGGGCATTCCGTCCAATGAAGATGAGGCGGGTCTGCGCCGTCTTGCCGCCCAGATTACTAAGGAAAAGCTGGTCGTCAAGCTGTTCTTGCGGCACCCTTTGCATGCCAAGCTTTACCTGCATTTCAGGCCTGATCCTATCAACCCCAAGATCGGCTACATCGGCAGCAGCAACTTGACACTCCCCGGACTTGTCAAGCAGGGCGAACTCAACGTCGATGTTCTCGACCATGATGCCTGTGGGAAGCTGGCCAAGTGGTTCGAAGATCGATGGTATGATAAGTTCTGCATCGATATCTCAAAGGAGCTTGTCGAGATCATCAACAGCAGTTGGGCAAGACCGGTGCCCATTCCGCCCTATCATATATACGTGAAGATGGCCTACCACCTCTCTCAGGAAGCAAGAGCGGGCCTCACGGAATTTCGCATCCCCAGCGATTTCGGGAACATGCTTTTTGAATTCCAGAAGGCCGCCGTCAAGATCGCTGCGCACCACCTGAACAAGCGTGGCGGGGTCGTCATCGGAGACGTGGTCGGTCTCGGTAAAACCCTCATGGCTACGGCGCTCGCCCGGATTTTCGAGGACGATCACGGTGTTGAAACACTGATCATCTGCCCCAAGAATCTCGTAAATATGTGGGAGGACTATCGTCAACGGTACCGCCTGCGAGCGAAAGTGCTTTCGATTACCAACGTGCAGAGAGAGCTTCCCGATCTGCGGCGGTTCAGGCTGGTGCTCATCGACGAGAGCCATAACCTGCGCAATCGCGAGGGCATGAGATACCGGGCCATTGCCGAATATATCAGCTCAAACGACAGCCGCGTCATTCTCCTTTCGGCCACGCCATACAATAAGACGTATCTCGATCTGTCCAATCAGCTTCGACTTTTCATCGACGAACAAAAGGATATCGGCATACGGCCCGAACAGTTGCTGAGGGAACTGGGCGAGACCGAGTTCATCCGGCGTCATCAATGTCCCGTTCGCTCGCTGGCTGCTTTCGAGAAGAGCGAACATGCCGACGACTGGCGCGATCTCATGCGACTCTACCTGGTGCGGCGCACGAGAAGTTTCATCCAGGAGAACTATGCGAAGTATGATCCCGAACGAAAACGCAAATTTCTCGAGTTTCCTGACGGAACCCGCTCCTATTTCCCTACGCGAGTGCCCGAAACGGTTAAGTTCCGGATCAGCGAAGAGGACCCGGACGATCAGTACGCGCGACTTTTCGCGGACGATGTAGTCGATGCGATCAATGACCTTACGCTGCCGCGCTACGGCCTGGGGAACTACCAGAAACCATCGCCCCACAAGCCGCCGACACCCGATGAAGCGAAGGTGCTGGCCGATCTGTCCCGTGCCGGCACTCGCCTGAAAGGTTTCTGCCGAACCAATCTGTACAAGAGGCTCGAAAGCAGCGGGCAATCGTTTATCCTGTCGGTGGAGCGACACATTCTTCGGAATTTCATCGTCCTGCACGCGATCGAGAAGGGGCTGCCCCTTCCCATTGGCACGCAGGATATGGGCCTGCTCGATACCTGGGCAAATGACCGGGATAGTGACCTGTGGGAACCGGCGGATGACGACGAATCGAATGGCGAAGTAGATTCCGGTAAAGAGTTGCCGCAGGTCATGACCGAAGAGGATTTCCGGTGCCGGGCCGCTGATATCTATAATACCTACGCAACGCAATTCCGGCACCGATTCAGGTGGCTGCGTCCGGATCTCTTCGATAAAGCGTTATACAAGGATCTGTGCAAGGACGCCAGGTCGCTGTTGGGGGTGCTGAAGCATGCCGGGACATGGGACACCGCGCGTGACGCAAAACTCCAGGCACTTCTGCGCCTTTTGGTTGAAAAACACCCGCAACAGAAGGTGCTCGTCTTTTCCCAGTTCGCCGACACGGTTGAGTACCTTGAAGCGCAATTGAGGGCCCGCGGTGTCGCTTCAGTCGCCGGCGTTACGGGCGATACGGAAAACCCGACAGCCATCGCCTACAGATTCAGTCCCGTCAGTAACAAGATCGGCCAGATAGACTCATCCGATGAATTGCGCGTGGTGCTCACAACCGATGTGCTCAGCGAAGGGCAGAATCTTCAGGATTGCGCCATTGTCGTTAATTATGACCTGCCGTGGGCCATCATCCGCCTGATCCAGCGAGCCGGTCGCGTGGACCGTATCGGCCAGCAGTCCGACACCATCCTGTGCTACTCGTTTCTTCCCGCGGAAGGGGTTGAACGGATTATCCGGCTTCGCGGCCGGGTGCGCCAGAGACTTCGCGAAAATGCCGAGGTGGTCGGCGCCGACGAGACTTTTTTTGACGACGAGAAGGACGACCAGCCGCTTGTCAATCTATACAATGAAAAATCCGGGATCCTGGAAGGCGACGAGGATGCCGAAGTGGATCTGGCGTCCTACGCCTACCAGATCTGGAAGAACGCGATCGACGAAAACCCGGAGCTGGAAAAAATCATCCCGGCGATGCCCAATGTAGTTTACTCGACTCGTCCGCACAAGCCCTCCCCGGAGCAGCCGGAAGGCGCCCTGGTCTATCTGCGAACCGCGGAGGGCAGTGACGCCCTGGCATGGATGGATCGGGAAAGCAACAATGTAACGGAATCGCAATTCGCAATCCTCAAGGCCGCCGAATGCGGGCCCGATACGCCTGCACTGCCTCGACACGACCAGCACCACGAAATGGTTGCAAAGGGGGTGCGGTTGATTGTCGAGACGGAAAAGTCCGTTGGCGGCCAGCTCGGCAGACCCTCCGGCGCGCGGTTTCGCACCTACGAACGGCTCAAGGCCTATGCCGACACCGTCCGGGATACCATCTTCGCCACGCCGGAGCTGCTCAGGGCAATCGAGGACATCTACAGGTTCCCACTTCTCCAATCCGCCACCGATACCCTGAACCGCCAGATGAAGAGCGGCATCGACGATCAGGCCCTCGCTGAACTGGTGATTTCGCTGCGGGAAGATGCCCGCCTGTGCCGCGCGTCGGAAGATGTGGATACAACAGAGCCGCAGATCATCTGTTCACTGGGATTGCGAAAGCCGGAATAAAGGGGAGCCCATGAAGATCGATGTGCCCGCAGTGCGGAAGTGCCTGAAAGAATTCGATTTCAGCACGCTCTTCCGCGAGCATCTCGGCTGGGACAATCATCATGCCCGGCTCGATATTCCCGTCGACGGCAACACGTTCCATCTCACCGCCTTTGCCCAGAAACGCGGCTTCGTTGCCTTCGTCTGTCCCTCAACCCCTGACCGCGCAACCCGGCTGAAGATCGACCAGCGGATCACGAAATCCGTCCACGAACACTTTGTGATCTATACCGATCAGGCCGCGGGCAGGCAGGTGTGGCACTGGGTCCGCCGTGAACCGGGCAAACCCCTGGCAAGCCGCGATCACCGCTTTGCCGTCTCCCAGTCCGGCGACCCTCTCATCCAGCGCCTGAACCGCATTGCCGTCAGTCTCGATGAGGAGGAAAAGATCACCGTCGTGGACGTCGCCGGCCGCGCTCGCGCCGCTTTCGATGTGGATAAAGTCACCCGGAAGTTTTACGACCGCTTCAAGGCCGAGCATGCGGTTTTTCTCAAGCTCATCAAGGGCATCAAGAGCGACGCCGATCTCCAGTGGTACACGTCCCTCATGCTCAACCGCCTGATGTTCGTGTACTTCATCCAGAAAAAGGGATTTCTCGACGGCGATGTGGACTACCTGCGCAACCGTCTCCAGATGGTCCGCCAGGCGAAGGGCAAGGACAAGTTTCAGTCTTTTTACCGCTACTTCCTGCTCTGCCTCTTCCACGACGGCCTTGGCAAATCCCCCAATGAGCGCAAGCTCGACGCCGACCTGGCAAAACTCCTCGGCAAGGTCCCCTATCTCAACGGCGGCTTTTTCGAGGTCCATCAGCTTGAAGAACGCAACGCCGATATCGACATCCCCGACAAGGCCTTCGAAAAGCTGTTCGACTTCTTCGATCAATACTCCTGGCACCTCGACGAAAGGCCCCTTCGCGCCGACAACGAGATCAACCCGGACGTCGTCGGCTACATCTTCGAGAAATATGTCAACCAGAAGCAGATGGGGGCCTACTACACCAAGGAAGACATCACCGAGTACATCGGCAAGAACACCATTATCCCTTACCTCTTCGACGCCGCCGAGAAGAAATGCCCCATCGCCTTCAAGCCCGGCAGTTTTCTCTGGCGCCTGCTCAGCGACGACCCCGACCGCTACATCTACCCGGCCGTAAGCCATGGCGTCATCGACGGGCAGGGCAACGTCATTCCGCTGCCCATGGATATCGAGCCGGGCGTCAAGGACGTCTCCTGGCGCGAGGGTTGGAACAAGCCCGCCGGCGACCCTTATGCACTGCCCACCGAGACGTGGCGCGAGCACGTCGCCCGCCGCACCCGCTGCCTGGAGCTTCGCCGGAAGCTCGTGGCAGGAGAGGTCAGCGCCGTCAACGATCTGATAACGCTGAATCTGGATGTCTGGCAGTTCGCCCGCGACGTCATTATCCACAGTGAAGGCCCCGAGCTGCTCCGTGCCTTCTGGCAGGCCATCGAGAAGGTCACGGTCCTCGATCCCACCTGCGGATCCGGCGCGTTTCTCTTTGCCGCCCTGCGAATCCTCGAAACCCTGTACAGCGACTGCATGGAACGCATGGAGCGTTTCGTGGAAGACCTGGCAGGCAAGTCCCACCATCCGGAGCAGTTCAGCGATTTCAAGAAGGTATTGGCGCAAATTGCCGGACATCCCAACGAGCGCTACTTCATCCTCAAGTCCATCATCATCAATAATCTGTTCGGTGTGGACATCATGGAGGA
>DCVI01000080.1:19299-31412 GCA_002327315.1 Syntrophaceae bacterium UBA2192
GCCGAGATGGTCGATCGCGCCTTCCGGCAGTTCCGAGCCCAGCAGACCATTTACGGCGGCAAGGTCACGCACAAGGACAAGCGGGAGTTGCGCCGCCGTCTGGAGAGGCTCGGGGGCGAACTCGACCGTCACCTGGCATATGAATACGGAATCGATCCGGACAAGAAGAGCGCCTTCGAGAAATGGCGTGTGAGCCACCAGCCGTTTCACTGGTTCGTCGAGTTTTACGGGATCATGCATGGCGGCGGCTTCGACGTCATTATTGGGAATCCGCCGTACCTTGAACGATCCAAGTTGTCTGATTCATATTCTGTTCGAAGCTATCGGACTGAGGCTTGTCGGGACATTTATGCGTGGGTTGTTGAGAGAGCATTTCATCTTAAATTGCCAGAAGCAAGAATTGGCCTCATCATTCCAGTATCGTTAGCTTCTTCTGAATCATTCGCAGTGCTGCGCGACATTGTAAACGAGCATTCGAAACAATTATGGCTCTCGCATTTCGCTAATCGGCCAGGCCAACTTTTTGTCGGTGCTCAGAACAGATTAACGATTTTTCTAAGCAGTGGCAGTGAAAAAGCAAAATTACTGTGTAGTACTCGCTATCATCGATGGGATGCAAAAAACGGCGAAAGGGAGTCTCTATTTCACTTACTGACATATGCAAAAATAGATAGAGAAAAAATATTCCACGGTCTATTTCCGAAGGTAGGGACAGTGGAAGCTGTTTCAATATTGAATAAGGTAGACGGACTGCAAACGCTTGGAATGGCATTAACGCCGCGTGCAAAATTTCCTGTATATTGGGTGCGAGTACCTGGGTACTTCTGTCAATTCTTCCTCACTCCGCCAAAGGCTCGTCCAGAAAAAGGAGGCCCTGCCTGTGTTCGTGGAGAGGTAAATAGTATTTCAGCTTCTGATGAGCAGGCTCGTGGTGTTATCCATTCCGTTCTAAATAGTTCTACATATTTTCAATTCTTCTGTGCTTACACTGATGGGCGACACATTAACCCATCTGACGTTACTGCATTTCCATTTGATATTAACGAAGTTGGAGATGCCCTCGCAAAACGTCTTAGAAAGCTATCTGACCGCTTAGATTCCGCCATGAAGAACAATACCGTGTTATGGCGCAAGAGTGGATTATTAATCGATTCTGTGGACTCACGTCCACTCAAACCAATATTAGACGAAATAGATGCTGTCCTTGCTGAGCGATACAAGTTTACGCTAAAGGAGTATGATTACATAATCAATTACGACATCAAGTACCGCATGGGTCAAGAACCCGCCGAGGAGAGTCCTGAATGAGGCGGCTCCCGCGTGCAGTAAAAGAAGCCCTGCAAAAGGCACTCGATTCGGCCGTCCTTGCCGTCGAGATCTACAACAAGCCGGCGGTGACGTTCAAGTCCGGCGGGTATATCACGTTGATGGTCATTGCCTGGACGTCGCTGTTTCACGCAATCTTTCTATTGCGCAAGAAAAAACCATACTACCGGAAATCCAACGGTCGCTTCGAACGTGTAGACGGCGATTACAGGCATTGGGAACTCAACGAATGCTTAAAACAGTACTATGGCGCCGACACAGGCAACCCTGTTCGAAAAAACCTGGAGTTCTTCATCCCTCTGCGGAACAAGATTGAGCACCGTTCATTACCCGAACTGGACCCGTCCATTTTCGGCGAGTGCCAGGCCATGTTGCTCAATTTCGATGAAATCCTGGAGCGAGAATTCGGGCCGAAGCGCTGTATCCGCCAATTACTGTCATTTGCTCTGCAGATTTACCCTTCAGCGGAAAATCTTGCCGAAGCCGTCAAGCGCAACCGTGCCGCAAAGGCAGCGGCGGACTTCGTAGAGCAATATCGTTCGTGCCTTTCCCCCGAAATATTCGGAAATAGCCGATATGCGTTCAAGGCTTTCCTCATCCAGGTTGCAAATCACGAAAGTAAAGACGTTTTGCCTATTCAGTTTATCCACTATGACAAGTTGACCGCGGAGCAACAAGCAGCGCTGGCGCCACTGGCCGTCATGGTCAAATACAGACAACCTCTCGTTGCAAATGCCGATACGATGCCTGCCGGTCAAGTGGCAAAAGAAGTTCAGGCAGCTCTTGGCAATCCCATCGTGATGCGCGGGAAGAAGCCGGTCGATAAGTACAATGTCGGTTGGCACACAAAATGTTGGCAACGCTTCAAAGTCCGTCCTGCCAGTCGAAGTGACAATCCGGAAAAGACCGAGACAAAATATTGTATTTACGACAAGCGACACGGCGATTATGGTTATACGCAGGAGTGGGTGAACTTTCTCATAGAAAAATTCAGGGACGACAAAGCTTACGACGATCTTTTCTTGATACCGGAGAAATTCGAATCCTGACGATCCTGATTTCGCTTCGTTGGCAGCGGAAAGATGTCTTCTTCAGCAGTGTGGCAGATGAAAATGCGGCGAATTGTACCGGGTGACATCGATTACCCCGACATGCTGGCAGATCGCATGGGGGCCAATGCGCCACCTGCAATCTACGCCATGGGCGATCTCGGTGTCCTCAGGCACCAGCGGCTGGGTTTGATCTGCTCCGTCCGATGCCCGGGGAGCATTGTGATCAAGACCTACGATGCCATTCGTGAACTTCGGGATATAGGGATGATTGTGGCCGGCGGTTTTCATTCGCCTATGGAGCACGAGTGCCTGGACATCCTGCTCCGCGGTTCGCAGCCGGTGATTCTCTGCCCGGCAAAGGGTCTCGATGGCCAGCCTGTCGGCCAGGAATGCCGACGGGCAGTGGAGGAGGGGCGGCTTCTGCTACTGTCAGCCTTCGGCAGCGAAGTGAAAAGGACCACAGCCGCACGTGCCGTTATCCGTAACGAGTTTGTTGCCGCTCTGTCCGATGTCGTCCTGATTCCCCATGCATCCCCTGGCGGAAAGACAGAGGCTCTCGCACGCAGGGCTATTAAACAGGGTCGGCCCTTGTTCACTTTCGCGGACGAGGAAAATGCTGCTCTGATCGGCTTGGGCGCAAGATCCCTGGAAAGTCACCAGATCGCGCATGCCTTGGATATGGCAGCGCAACCTCGGGACAGGCGTCGCTGACCCCAATGCTTGATGGTGTCTGAGCTTGCTGCACGGGCTCAACGTCATCGTGACGGTGCGGATCGGGAAAACGAGCAGGCGAGAGATGGGAAAATACCACCGGAAGAATTCAAGGAGAATCGCTTATGTCCTTTGATCCTTTGAAACCTTACAACAGACTGCCTCTTCTGCCGCCTTCCGGGAAAATCGAAACCATACCGGTACTGAAGAAGGCGCTGTCCGCAGCCAGGTCCCTGGCCGAATTGAAGGGCATTGGAGAGACGATTCCGAACCAGGCGATTCTGCTCACCTCCATAACACTCCAGGAAGCGCGGGCCAGTTCGGAAATCGAGAACATCGTTACAACCAACGACGCCCTCTTCCGGGCCTATGCTTCCGAGGGGCAAGCCGACCCGATGACCAAGGAAGTGCTCCGTTACCGCGAGGCCGTGTGGGAAGGCTACACTGCGCTCCGAAAGAGGCCTTTTCTTACAACGGAGATGTTCATCCGGATCGTCCAGACCATCAGGGAAAACAAGGCGGGCATACGGAACGTCCCGGGCACGAAGATCGCCAACCCGAGCACGGGGAAGATCGTCTATACGCCTCCGGAAGGAGAATCGATTATCCGGGACAAACTATCCAATCTCCAGAAGTACATCCATGCCGAAGACGGCATTGACCCGCTTGTGAAAATGGCCGTCATTCATTACCAGTTTGAGGCCGTCCACCCCTTTACGGACGGCAACGGTCGGACGGGCAGGATCCTGAATATTCTTTACCTGGTGCATAAGGGACTTCTGGAGCTGCCAGTGCTTTATCTCAGCCGATACATCATCGAGAACAGGACGGACTACTACGTTACACTGAGGGGCGTAACCGAGAAGGGCGCATGGGAGCCATGGATTCTTTATATGCTTGATGCAGTGGAAAAGACGGCCCGTCAAACAAGTCAGATGATCCTGGCTATCCGGAGCCTGCTGGAAGAGACCCTCACGTATTCCAAGGAGAATCTGCCGGCCCGGGTTTACTCCAAGGAACTCATCGAGCTTCTATTCCGCCAGCCGTATACGAAAGTGAAATTTCTGGTAGACGAAGGCCTTGCCGAGAGAAAGACGGCGGCCGGTTATCTGAAGGAATTCGAAAAAATCGGAATTCTTGAAAGTCAAAAAGTGGGCAAGGAAAACCTCTACCTGAACAGGAAGCTTTACAAGCTGCTTTCGGGACCTCCGGGCTAACCTGTCCACGCCATGGACCCATTTTCGGCACGTGTCCATTTATTGCCTATTTTTGGACACGTTACCGGGACGTGTCCAATCCTTGGACATGTCCCGCTCTGCCCGATACCTGTCTTTTTCTTATTTCCCTGATCTAGTCAGTGGCAGGATGAGATCGAGTCAGGAGATTGCTCTGCGATGGTGTGATTGGGCTGAGGTCTATTGCTGCCGGTCCAATAAATAGCGAATTGGCAATAAAAAAAAGGGCCGGCTGAAATCGCCGGCCCCCTCACTTATTACGTCCGTTACTTCAGCCAGGCCGGGAGCAGGTTCTCATCCGTGCCGTTGAAGCTGCAGTGCGTCATGAAGCATGCCTTGCAGGGCCCCTTGACGGCGGGCAGGGCCGGCTCGCCCTTGATCGTCCCGTCGATGAACTCCATGCACTTGCCCACGCCGTCATCGGGTCCCTCGACGATGATCGTCACGCAGCCCTCGGCGCCGCCCCAGCCGCCGGAGGCGTAATGGATGGCCGAGACGTCGAAGAGAGTTTCCAGCGCGTCGATCTCCGTGAAGGGCCGCCCGTCGCTCACGCAGGCCATGCCCACGGGGATCCCTATCGTTTTCGCAAGGGCGAGGGTGCCGCCGTAGCGCGCCGCTTCCTCCACGGAGGGGATGAGCTTCTCGAGGCCCACGGGGTAGATGATCTCGAGGCCCCGCGCCTTGAACGGCATGTAGAACTGGCCCATGGTGCCGCCGTTGGCGCTGGCCATCAGCACGCCCAGGTTGCCGAAGGGGTCGATGGCGTTGGCGCCCTTCAGGAGGATGTCCCCGGCGGCGAGTTTGTCCACCACCGTGCCGGGCTCGACGGGGAGAACCTCCCCCTTGTGGAAGGTGTAAGGCTTGAGGCGGTCCTCGGCCTGGATTGCGCAGAGGATGCCCCGGATCGTCTGTCCCACGGCGTAGCGCTCCTTCGGGATTGACTGCCCGAGGATCTCCTCGAGGCAATAGGCCGTCGTGGAGCCGCGGCTCACGAGGAGGTAGCCGTTCTGTTTCGCGTTCTGCACCTCGGGAAGGGCCGCAATGCCTTTCCCGATGAGCCGCTTCGATTCCGACGGTGTAAGGGTGAACAGAGCCTGCATCGCTGAAACTCCTTTCATGCGTTTTCGATGTAGTCTTGTGTGGATCGGGGACGACAGGATCCGATATGATAGTATTTCATTTTACCATAAACCACGTTACGGGAACAGGCGGAAGTTCATGGTGTAAGGAAGTATGTCGGTTGTCCTCGATAAATCATTGCAAGAGACTTCGCGTTTCTGGTATTTTGACGGCCTGCTGTCAAATACCACTCCCGGAAGGAGGGGTTCCCGAAAGGGTGACCTCCGGGGTGGGATCGGGCAGCCGCCTCCTTCCACATCAAGTTTCAAAAAACAAAATATTTCAAACTGTTGACCGGGCAGAGACTGCCGCCGTCTTCTGGCGCCCTTTTTTTGCTTTTGTGCCATTATGGCACCATGATTGCAAGTGTCACAGCGAAATACCATTGCTCGAGATCGAGCCGGATTTACGCGTGAGACACAGAGCCCTTAACCGAGTCAAAGAGCCGCCGAACTTAGGAATCACATGCTCAAAAGAGCTGGCATAGCAGCCCTTGTCCTGGTCCTTGCCTTTGCGCTCCTGCCCCTTCCTGTCCTTGCCAGCCCCCCGGAATCCAATGTCCCCATGGACCCCGCGGCCCAGGCGAAAGCGGACTATCAGGAAGCCCTGAAGCTTGTTCAGGCCGGTCGCAACGACGAGGCGATCCCGCTGCTGGAGCGGGCCCTGACGGCCCTTCCGGACGACAGGCACCTCCAGGCCGACTACGCCCTGTGCCTGGTCTGGACGGGGGCTTACCAGAAAGCCGTGGAATTCTTCGGCGCCCGCGAAAAGGACCTCCGGCAGATCCGCTACATCCCCCGTCACATCGCCAAAGCCTACTATGAACTCAGGGAATACGCGAAGGCCCTCGAGCTGTATCGCCTCGGCCTTTCCTATGACCGGTCGGATGACGAGGCCTTCAAGGGCATCGTCTACACGCAGATGCGCATGGGCGACGGCGCCGGGGCCTACACGTCGTGGCTGGAAGCGAGAAAGGGCGGGCAGATATCGGCCCCGGCGCTCGATGCCGTCAAGGTGGCCCTGCTGGAGCAATACGGCGCAAGCCTCGAGGCCCTCGTCGTCGCAAAAGAGGGCAAGGTGGGCGGATCTGCGCAGCCGCAGTCCCTCGAGCTCGACCGGGCCGTGACGAAGCTACGATGGGGGCTCGTCGACGAGGCGATCGCGGAGATCGAGGCGATTCTGGCTGAAGACCCCGGGAATCTCAGGGCCCGGGGAGACTACATCGTCGCCCTGCGGCAGAAGGACCGGATGAAGGAGGCCCTGCGTGAGTTCGAAATCTACAGGCAGGCAGGCCAGCCCATCCCCTCCTGGGTGAGCCAGGCCGTGGCCGACGCATACCTCTATCTGCACAAGCCCGAGGAGGCCGAGGTCTACTACAGGATGACCCTCGAGAAGGACCCCGACAACTTCGGGGCCACGATGGGGCTCTATCAGGTCTGCTCGGATTTGAGGCAGTGGGACAAGGCCTCGCAGACCATCGGCCGCCTCGAGGAACTCGTCGAAAAGGAGAAGAAAGCCCTTGCCTGGAACGAGTCGGTCCTGGCAAGGCAGCGCTACCTGGCGGATTCCAACAGCCTGATCTCCACCAGGGGCTGGTTTCTGCTCTACCAGGACAAGCTCAAGGAGGGCCAGGCGTATTTCGATTACTACCTGGGCGAGGCGGCCTCCGAGACGGGCCTGCGCTCGGGTCTTGCCCACGCGTACCTCTGGCGCAACTGGCCCAGGCGGGCCCTGGAGCAGTTCGAGATCAACCGCAACCTCGATCCCAAAGATGTCGGGAGCCTTACCGGTCTGGGCTGGACGCTCAACACCCTGAACTACAAGCGGGAGGCGAGGGCGCTGGCCGACGACCTTCAACAGAGACACCCGACGAATCTGAATGTCTACGATCTCCGGGAGACCCTGAAGGTGGAGGACATGTGGCACTTGCAGCCCGGTGTCCGCTTCACGAGGGAATTCTCGGGCGCAACAGAGTACACGGCCTGGCTGCTTCTGGAAAAGCCGCTCACCCCCCTGTTCAGTCTCAACACGGAGATCCTGAGGCAGGAGGCGTGGAACGACTCGGAGGGGCGCGATGACCGGGTGGACTGGAACCGGTTGGGTCTCGGGTTCCGGTGGATCGTGATGCCGGAGCTGATCTGGTGGCAGAACGTGAGTTTTGATTACGTCAAGGGCTCAGAATTCGGTTCCGACACGCGGCTTATGTGGTGGCCCACGGACCCCCTGCGCATCACCGCGGGCTTCAACAGCTTCAGTCTCAGCGTGCCCATCCGGGCCCGCGCCCAGGGGATAACGGCTGAGAACGCCTCTGTGGATGTCCTCTACCTCGAGAGCGACCTGCGCGAGTACGGCGCGGCGGTGAGCACCCAGTGGTTTTCGGACGATAACGTCTATATTGCCGGGACGGCCCGGTACGACCAGAATGTGTACAACACGCCCGACCTGAAAATCCGGGGCGGGCTGGCGCTGGGGTTCGGCACCTATTCAAAGCAGGACGTGGACTATTACAGTCCCCAGTACGAGTGGAGCGCCCTGCTCACCTCCGCCATCCAGTGGGTCAACTGCATCCGCTACGAGAAGAAGTGGATGTCGGCTGTCTACCTGCGCGCAGGGGTGAGCGGCGAATACGACTACAGCATTTATCCCGTGGCGGGGATCACCTTCGAGCAGAGCTACGTTCACTCGAAGACCTTCAACGTCACGGCGGGCGTCTCATACGATCTGAAAGTCTACGATGGGGATTATACGAATGTCGTTGGGGCATATGTCACTCTTAATTGGTATTTTTAAAAGACAGGCCACAGGCCACAGGCTGCAGGCTGCAGGCAAGAGGATGTTGCGTCTGAGTCTCGCGCTCGCTATGGCGATTGCGCTGATGGCGCCGTCCGCTCACGCGGCGGAGAGCTTCATCACGCTTTGCTACCACGACATTCCCGAGTCCCCCGTCGAGAAGGACGACATCTCGCAGAAGGACTTCATCAACCAGATCGAATACCTCCGCACGCACGGCTTTACATTCGTGAGCCCGGCGGACATCCTGGCGGCCTCTCGGGGCGCAAAGACGCTTCCCGAAAAGGCCGTCCTGCTGACCTTCGATGACGCCTACGAGAGTTTCTACCGGTTTGTTTACCCGGCCCTGCGGCTCTACAACATTCCTGCGGTGCTCTCTGTCGTCACCTCCTGGATCGACAACCCCGAGACGTCGGGTTACAGGACGAAGCGTTTCATGAGCTGGCAGCAGATCCGGGAGGTCTCCGACTCGGGCCTCGTGACGGTCGCATCGCACAGCGCCCGGCTCCACCGGCTGCTGCAGGCAAATCCCGTCGGGAACGTCGAGCCGGCGCCGGCGGCCTTCCTCTACTTTTCCGAAAGCAGGCGCTATGAGACGGAGCCCGAGTTTCGCGGCCGCATCCGCGGGGACCTGGCCTCGAGCATCGACGTGCTGACGGCGAAGCTGGGCGCAAGGCCTGCGATTTTCACCTGGCCCTATGGAAGCTACAACGAGTTCGCCATCGAGGAGGCCAGGAAGCTCGGCTTCGAGATGATCCTCACCCTCGATGACGGGTATTCCAGCATCCGCCGTCTCGACCGCGTCAACCGCTATTACCTGGAGTCTCACCTCGACTGGCTTGCGGCCTTCAAGGACTCGCTGAGGCGCGGCCTGCAGGAGGATTATCGCATCCGGGGCGTGCAGGTCGATCTGGACATGATCGTCAGCAAGAACTCCGCCGAGGAGAGCGACAAGAACCTGGGGCTTCTGCTTGACCGCCTCGTCCGGATGGGTGTCAATACAGTCTTCCTCCAGGGCTTCTGCGACGTGGGCGCCACGGGCAACGTGAAGTCGCTCTACTTTGCAAACTCGGTTCTTCCCGTCGAGATGGATTTTCTCAGCCACGCCGTCAACCGGATCCGGTCCCGCGAGATGAAGGTCTTCGTCTGGATGCCGGCACTCGCCTACGAGCTGCCGGATCCCGTTCTGAACGATGCCCTCAAGGTCAGGGAGTGGAAGGGCGGCAAACCCGAAGTGACCTCGTCGTGGTACCGGAGACTCTCCCCCTTCGACCCGCGGAGCCTCGAGGCAACCCGGCAGATCTTCGCGGACCTGGCGGCCCGCGTGCAATTCGACGGGATCCTCATCCAGGATGATGCCTACCTGGCCGAGACGGAAGACTTCCACCCCTCCGCCGTCGAGGCCTTCCGCAAGCGCTACGGCGTCTCTCCGGAGCCGGAGAAGCTCAAGGCGGACCAGGATCTCAACGCGAAGTGGGTTGCCTTCAAGACGGAGGCCCTCGACCGCCACATCGGCGAGATCGTCAAGACCGTCCGGACCTACCGTCCCGGCGCCGCCATCGCCCGCAACATCTACAGCTCCGTCGTGACAAACCCGGATGCGACGACGTGGTTTGCCCAGGATTTCAAGGGCTACCTCAGGACCTACGACTACACGGTGGTGATGGCCTACGCGGCCATGGAGGGAAAGAAGGACCATCGCAAGTGGTACCGTGAGCTTTTCAAGGCGTCAGGCGGCCAGGAGAACGCCGCCCGGGTGGTCTTCAAGCTGCAGGCCTACGACTGGAAGGGCGAGAAGTGGGTGAGCGACGGGGTCATCAAAGAAGACATTACGTTCCTGATGTCCCTGGGCGCCCAGCATGTGGCCTATTACCCCGACAACGTTTACCGGAACAAGCCGGACGTCGATACAGTGGCCGTGATCCTCTCGGCCAGGGATGAGGTGAAGAGAAAGGGGGCGCCGCCGGAGATTGCCCCGGAGGGCGCTCTCGAGAGGCTGTTCAGGAGGCTTTTCAGCCCAAACCCATAACGGACCCATTCAGGAAAGCCGGCGGGACGGGACCCTGCAGCACGCCCGGCCCCGCTGACGGGAAATATGTCGATATACGAAATCATCGGACTCTTCGTCTTTCTCTACCCGCTCTACATGAGCATCGTGTGGATGATCGGGGGCATCATCTTCTGCCTGCGGCGCGAGGGCAATACGGATCCGGGGCTGGAGTACTTCCCCTTCTTCACCGTCATCGTGCCCGGCCACAACGAAGAGCAGGTCATCGAGGAGACGGTCCTCAACCTCAAGGACCTCAACTACCCGAACTACGAGGTCATCGTCGTCAACGACGGCAGCTCGGATGCCACGCGGGAGATCCTCGACAGGCTCCTGACGGAGAACGCGAGTTGGCTCCGGATCATCCACCTGGAGCCCAACAGCGGAAAATCCAAGGCCCTCAACGCGGGCATCCTGGTGAGCCGCGGCGAGTTCATGCTCACGATCGACGCCGACTGTCTCGTCGACAAGGACGTGCTGCAGTGGATGGCGGTGCACCTGGTGAACTTCCCCCGCGTGGGCGCCGTCACGGGCAACCCCCGGGTGCGCAACCGCACCTCCCTTCTGGCCAAGATCCAGGTGGGCGAGTACTCCAACATCATCGGCCTCATCAAGCGCACCCAGCGCATTCTCGGGAAGGTCCTCACCGTCTCGGGCGTGATCGCGGCCTACCGCAAGAGCGCCGTCATCGAGTGCGGCCTCTTCGACAGCGACACCGTTACCGAGGACATCGACATCACCTGGAAGCTCCAGCGCAAGTTCTGGGACATCCGTTACGAGCCGCGGGCCCTGTGCTGGATCCTCGTGCCCGAGACCCTCAAAGGCCTCTGGCGCCAGCGGGTGCGCTGGGCCCAGGGCGGCGTCGAGGTGCTCCGAAAGCATCTCGACATCTGGAAGGACCACCGTCATCGCCGCCTCATCCCGGTTTACATCGAATACGTTCTGGGCCTCTTGTGGGCCCACACCTTCATGGCCATGGTGTTCCTCTGGCTCTTCTTCGTCGTCATGGACGGCGTGTGCCGCTATGCCCAGGTGCCGATCTGCCCGCCGGTCCTCGAGGTCTACCAGCGGTTCTTCGCCGGCTGGAACCCCCTGTTTCCCCGCTGGTACGGAGCCATCCTGGGCCTTGCCTGCCTGATGACCTTTATGACGAGTTTTTTCATCGACCTGCGCTATGAGAACAAGGCCTTCGCCAAGTACTACTTCTTCGTGATCTGGTACCCCGTGGGGTACTGGATCATGTCGTCGCTGGCGGCCATCAAGGGCGTCTACAATTTCACATTCCGAAGCAAGGAGGTTACGGTCAGATGGAAAAGCCCGGACAGGGGCCTCCACACCCTGAAGTCTTCGTCCAGGACGAAGTAAAATCGCCTCTCCGGAGGATCGTCGAGGATTTCATCACCGTCGTGTGCTGGGGGATCTATCTCTACCTGCTGCTGCCGCTGTTCACGCTGGTGCTGTGGGTCTTCGGCGTCCAGACGATCTACGACCAGATCATCGGACAGAAGGGCTACGAGGAACTCAGCCGGCTGCTCGCAAACGGCGGCATCACGGTTTTTGTGATCTTCCTGATCGTCTCGGGCTGGACGTACTACAACTACCTCTGGTTCCTGCGCCGAGGGGAGAGGCGTGGAGGACAGGTCCGGATAAGCAGCGACGTGGAGATGGCGGGACTCCTCGGCACGGACATCACGGCCATGGAGGAGATCCGCAAGTCCCACCGCATGGAGATCCGCGTCGAGGGCCCCCTGTACCGGATCACCGCCAGGGATTGACGCACCGCCCGGTCAAGGCGGCCAAACGGGAAGACCCCGCCCAATGCGGGGTTTTTTT
>DCVI01000080.1:31483-36108 GCA_002327315.1 Syntrophaceae bacterium UBA2192
TCGAGGCCTACCTACGGGTGACGGCCACCCAGCAATCGAAGCTCTACGAGGGGATCGAGACCGTCCCGGAGATCGCCGACACCTACTTTCAGCACGTCTTTCTCGAGAAGCACGCCACGAAGGATGCATGGAACAACGCCAACTACGATCCGCAACTCGGCTGGGACTACCAGATCGCGGCCTCGCGCATCCGGGGCCCGCGCAAGACCGGCCCGAAACCTGCCGGGATGTTCCGGGTCATCGCCCTGGGCGACAGCTTCACCTGGGGCATCGAGGCGGGAGAGGATGAGCACTTCCCCCACTACCTGGAGAAGATCCTCCAGGGCCAGCGTGCGGCGGAGGTCTTCAACATGGGCGTGGGCAGCTACGGGATCGACCAGATGCTGTTGAAGTATGAGCGCCACGGGCAGGGGCTGCGCCCTGACGTGGTCGTTTTGGGGATCTTCCCCCACGACTATGACCGCACACGGCTCTCCTTCTACTCCTACAGCAAGCCGATCTTCCGGCGCGACGGGAAGACCGGGCCCTACGCCCTCGAGAATGTGCCCGTGCCGCCGCCCAGGGAGGTTTATGCGTCCCTGGCGAATTCCCTCGATGGCACCGGAAGCTACGCCTATGTATTCTTGAAAAACCGTGTGCGCAAACTATTTTCATCATTTCCGGGTTCGAATGGCTACTACGCCGAGACAGACCGGCTCGTGGAGTACCTGCTTGCGCGCCTGAAGGGCGAGCTGGACAAGACGGGTACGAAGCTCCTCGTCGTCCACATCCCCCGGGGCAACGCCTTCGAGAACGGCGATTCCCTCTTGCGCGCCAGGAGCGAGCCCCAGACCGCCCATCTAAGGGGGCTCTACGAAAAATTGAATTTGCCCCATGTCGATCTGCTCGATGCGCTTCCGGCGAAACACAAATCGGCGACGATCTACAAGGAGTTTTACACCCACCGGCCCGACGGCTCCATCGGCCACTTCACTCCCCGGGGCAATGCCGAGGTGGCGAAGATCATCGCCGAGGCGCTGAAAGCGAAAGGCATGCTGAAAAACGGCGGCATCTGACCTTGCGATCATCGCCGAAGGGTGTGAGCGGGAACAAAGACATCACTCCTGGAGGCGCTGCTTGAAGACGGCGGCGATCTGTGCCTTCTCCGTGCTTTTCTTCCCGTAGCAGTCGATGATCTTCTGGTTGAGGTCGCGGAGATTCACGGGCTTCACCAGGTATCCCTCGATACCCAGCTTTGCGCAGGCCAGGATGTCTTCCTTGTCATCGAGGCCGCTTATGACGATGATGGCCATCGAGGTGTCTTCCTGACGGATTTCCTTGAGCAGGTTGTAGCCGCTTTTGCACGGCAGCATCAAGTCCATGACGAGGATGTCCGGCCTGAACTCCCGGTATTTTTGCGAGGCGCTCTCCCCGTCTGCCGCGAAGGCTTTTTCGAAAATCCGCTCCGAAAGTCTGTTCTCGTACTGCTTGAGATCGATCCTGTTGTCTTCGACGACCAAGAGCTTCAGCTTCTCCGGGACCTGCGCTGTCTTGCCCGCCAGGATCGGGTTCAGGGTGGCCAGGAATTCATCCGGCGTGAAGGGTTTCTGGATGTAATCCGCCGCGCCCAGTTTCATGCACTCGACGGCGAACTTCACGTCGGCCAAGCCCGTGACCATCAGGCAGACCGTGTGCGGCGTCTTTTCCCGGAAGGCCTTGAGAACCTCTTTCCCGTTCATCCCGGGCATGTTGACGTCGATGAGCGCGACGTCGAAGACCTCGCCTGCGTCCAGGGCCGAAACCGCGTCCAGCGGACCCGACTCGAGCCGGACATTCTTGATGCCCGCTATCTGCAGGCATCGCTTCATGCTGTCCAGGAAATCCTGTTCGTCGTCAATGACGATCACCGAGTGATTCACTGCCCGTCGATCCTCTTCTGCTGCAAAAGGGTGGACGGATCGGTCGGCGGAACAACGGGCGGATCCGGCAGCCTTTCGCTGCACAAACACATTATTTATGAATATTTGCAAGTCCTGGGCCATATCTTCATTCCAAAGGACAGCTGGAAGCAGCCCGGACTGCCATGAATCAAATCGACTGGACAAGGAACAGCAGCGCCGGCAGGACGAGGGCCAGAAGCGCCGTGGTGACAAACCGGCACGAGTTGGCCAGATCGAGATCGAGATCGTAGATCGAGGGTGGGATCAGGGCGTTGAAGGCCACGGGCATCGACGAGAGGATCAGGACGACCTTCAGCGGAAGCCCCCCGTCGATGGCGCCGAAGCCCAAGGCGAGGGCCAGTGCGCAGGCCAGGGAGGGCACGGCGGCAAACTTGATGGCGGCCACGGCGGCCGATTCCCTCAGGTAATCTCCCACCCTGCGGAAGCGCAGGGCAAGGCCGACGGACACGAGAAGCATGAAGGCCTGCAGCGGGATGAAGACGGCGTTGACCGTTCCGTAGAACGCGGGCCGCTCGAGGCCGCTCACGTTGAGGGCGCCGCCCAGGACGAGAGCCGAGACGGAGACGAGGATCAGGGGATCGCGCGCAAGTCCCTTCACGCGGTCCCATCGTCCCTCGGCCACGAGGCTGCCGCTGTAGTGCTTCGCGATGGGGAAGCCCGTGGAGTAGTAGGAGAGCTCCTCGAAGATCTTGTAGATGGGCACGAGCGCAAAGCCGGGCTCTCCCAGGAACAGATAGCAGACGAGTGCGCCGATGGAGCCGATGTTGGTGAAGGAGCCGCAGCAGAAAAGGGCGCCCGTTTTCTTCGGGGGAAGCTGAAGCAGCCTTGCGGCCCCAAGGGCGAGCACGCCGCCCGCGACGATGGCGAAGAGGCCGACGAAGGGCAGGGCCACGAGGGCCGCGTCCCGGATGCTCACGATCCAGGTGGCGCCCACGATGGCCACGGGGTTTACGAAGAGAAGCGCCGCGCGCTGGAGCCCCTTGCGCAGCGCCTCCATCGAGACGGGAATACGAATGAGACCCCGGGCCGCAAGCCTCTGCACGGCATAGCCCGCCAGAAGCCCGGAGAGGATGATGCCGAAGGAATAGAGGAGCATGGAGATGACCATTTGCGTGTGAACCCGCCGGGGAGAAGTCCCACCGGCGTCTTATACCGCGCCCGCCGCACCGGCCGCAATGGAAATAGGACCACGGGCGCTGCAGACACAAAAAGAGGTCGGCCGAAATTCGGCTGACCTCTTTGTTCACGGATGGCGAATGCCGGGAATCTCAGTTGGATGTGGACTGCACGATCCCGATCAATTCCCGCGCAGAGTCCATTTCCCTTACCAGCTGGGCCAGGGATTCCTCGAAGTCCTGCTGCGAAAGGCCGAGACGGTTCAAGGCTCCGTCGAGCCCATCGTAGGCCAGCCCGTCCGCTCCCCGGCCGATGCCCAGCATGATGCAACCCTGGTCGGCAAGGTGGACGACCCACGGCATCGTGTCTGTTTTGCCTGCCTGGCGATCCGGCCGGTGATGGAAGGCGATGGCGTTGCGGATGTCTTCCGGGAATTTCCACGAGGCCGCAATGATGCCGCCGAGCGTGGCGTGGTTCATGCCCAGGACTTTCTCCTCCGCCTCGAGGAACGAGCGGGATTGTTCCGCAACGATCTTCTTGATCTCGGTGTACTTGTCCTTCACGAACTCGCCGAGGACGATCTTTCCGATGTCGTGCAGGATCGCCGCGGTGAAGAGACTCGAATCCTCCCGCCTGAAGATCTTCCTGGCCAGGATCTGCGCCATCAGGGCCGTTCCCACGGCGTGCTCCCAGAGCTCTCTCGCCTCGGTCTCGTAGCCCGGTGTGTTTTTGAAGAAGCGGGACGTGCCCGCGGCCAGGACGGCCCGGACGATATTCTGTCTGCCGAGGTACATGATCGCATCATGGACGTTGTCCACCTTGTGCCTCAGCCCGAAGTAGGCCGAGTTGCACATCCGGAGGATGTTGGCCGTGATGGACTGGTCGAGCCGGACCACATCCACGAGTTCCGTCAGGGACGAATCGGGGTTGTTGATGAGGCTCGTCACCCTGTGAACCGTGGCGGGAAAGGCCGGAAGCTTGGTGATTGAATTCTTGATTGCACTGTCCAGGTTCATCGTAGCTCCTCCCAACTTCCGTTGGGTCCTTTCAGGAAGGTTTTCCCCGTCGCGATTGCCAGCCTGACGGCGCGGTTGTGATTGCCGCCGGTGTCTTCCGTCGTCAGCGGGATCGCGAAGTCGGCGAGGATTTTTTTTGCCGCGGCGATGTTGCCCTCGCTGATGCTGCGGGCAATCCCCTGGCCCATCAGGATCGAGCCCCCGGCCAGCTTCGCCGTGAGCGACTCCCTGCGCGCGCCCTGTCCGATGCAGGACTCTATGAGCAGAGGGATCGCCACGTCGGCATACATGGCCGGATAGTCCGTCGCCCTGCGGGACTCCAGGGCGGAGAGAGGTGGTCTGGGTTGTTTGGACAGGAAACAGGGATTGATAAGTGGGAACCTGCTCTGGTTTAGAGTCATGCCGCAGCCTGTTTCTGCGGTAGAGTGCTGAAGTAAACCATAGCCGGGGTCTTCCTGTCAAAATGATTGTGCCACCGGTTTTCGTTGTAGAACGTGAAGTACGCACCCAGTCCTTTCTTCACCTCCGCCATGGTACCGTAAGCCTTCAGATA
>DCVI01000141.1 GCA_002327315.1 Syntrophaceae bacterium UBA2192
TCAGCGTCGAAACCCGCAAAGGCATCGTTGAACTGAGCGGTTTCGTTGATTCTCAAAAAGCGAAAGACAAGGCGGGCCAGATCGCACGCGGCGTCGGCGGGGTTAAATCCGTCAAGAATGCTCTCATCGTGAAATAGGCAGCCGTTATCCTTTTCTTCCCGTGCCGATCACGCATTTCCGGGCGGCACGGTGAGGAAAACCCTCATAATTGCCGTGAACAGGGAGTTCACTGCAGCTAACTGCCGGAAAGCAAATCGAAATCTAAAGGAGAAATACCATGAAACCCAGCACGAAGGACAAGGCGGAAGGCAAGTATCATGAAGTAAAGGGCAAGATCAAAGAGATGGCCGGGGAACTGACCGATAATCCAAAGTTGGAAGCTGAAGGTACCAGTGAAAAGGTAGCCGGCAAAGTTCAGAAAAAGATCGGTGATGTCAAAGAGGTTTTTGAGAAGTAAGGGAGCGGCCTATCCTGCATGCACCAGAGTGCCCTTGGGCCCCCGGCTGCGATTGCATGATACACCACAACCGGGACTCCAAAAGGCATGCGGCCTTCGGAGCAAAAGAGTTCAAAAAACAACCGCAACAACCATAAAAAAAGGAAAACATTTCATGACAGCAAAATATTTTATATCTCTGATGGTGGCTGCCGTGGCTCTGGTGGCGTTCAGCCTGCCTGTGCACGCGTCCAAGATGGATGACCAGATCGTATCATCAGCCAAAAAGTCGTATGTGTTCAAGAACTACCTCAAGGACGATGACATTAAGATCCAGTCCAAGGACGGCGCCGTCACCCTGACAGGGACCGTCTCCGAGGAGTCCCACAAGTCATTGGCCCGGGAGACCGTGGCGGGCTTGCGCGGGGTCAAGACCGTGGACAACAAGCTGGAAGTCAAAGGGGAAAGCCCCGCTGCGAACTCGGACGCGTGGCTCATCACGAAAGTGAAAACCACCCTGCTGTTCCATCGCAGCGTGAGCGCCACCGCAACCGAGGTTAACGCCAAAGACGGCATCGTGACCCTGCGAGGCGTTGCTGAAAATCAGGCACAAAAGGATTTGACGACGGAATACGCCAAGGATGTCGACGGGGTCAAAGATGTAAAAAATGAGATGGTGGTGTCAACGCCCGCGAAAAAGACACAAACGACAGGCGGCACGATCGATGACGCTTCCATCACCGGCATGGCCAAGATGACGCTGCTCTATCATCGCTCGACCAGTGCCCTCAATACCTCGGTCACAACGAACAAGGGTGTGGTCACATTAACCGGCAAGGCCAAAAACGCGGCGGAAAAGGACCTCGCCGCCAAATATGTCAACGACGTGCATGGCGTAAAGAGCGTTAAGAACCGGATGACCATCGAGTAGTCCGGGTCCAAGACCAAAGAGAATTCCCGCTGCCGGCCGGTATGACGATGAAACGGCCGGCAGTGGATATCGGCAATCAGAAAGGAGGATCCCATGCTGTGGACAATTGCTGTCATATTGATCGTTCTGTGGCTGCTGGGGCTGGTGAGCAGCTATACGCTCGGTGGTTTTATCCACATCCTGCTGATCATCGCACTCGTTGTGATTGTGCTTGGGGTCATCCAGGGGCGCAGACCTGTATAAACGACGATTCGGCCTCGGCATACCTTCTTGACGGTGAGCTTCAACAGCGTGGCGGCCGAGACATCCGGAGCAACACGGACATGAGCCCGGCCGCCACACTCCATGATGCCGACGACCGGCACCATGCCGGCTGCTGCGCGGCCACGCTTGCCTTTGCGCCGCCCCCAAAACAGGCTCAGTCCAGCTCGATCTCTCCACCCGGCAAGCTGAAGTCAGCGTTCAGCTCCATGAGGCACCCTTAAGCCGGAACAGAATCAATAACCATTTTTTACAACTCAGACCATGAGGGGGAAATTATGAAGAAATTAGCACTTTCAATTTTTTTGACGGTTGTTTTTGCCGTGCCCGCTTTTTCACAGATGACGGACATGCCCGTGAAAGGGCATGGACAGATGATGGAAATGGGCNNATGGGCGATATGGCGGGCATGTGCATCGAACATGCGGACATGATGGGGCTTACCGATGACCAGATCATGAAAATGAAGCCCATCCATCGCGAAATGCAAAAAAAGCAGGCCCGATTCAAAGCGGACCAGAGGATTGCAGAGATCGAACTGATGGAAATCATGGACGTGAAAGATTTTGACCTGGAGAAGGCCAACTCTCAAGTGAAAAAAATTGCAGAGATCAAAACAGCCCATCAATTGGAAATGTTGAAAGCCATGAAAGAAATGCGAACCATTTTGACGGACGAACAGTTTAAGAAAATGAAGAAGATCATGCCCATGAAGATGATGCCCATGAAAGCGGGTGAGAAAAAACCGGCAAAGAAGACGATGAAGAAACAATAATGGGTTGCCGGTTTGAACGTGCCCCGTGGGTTCCGGTAACGATGCAATCTAAGATAGGAGGCGTGAAATGAAGAGAGCTATTTTATGGACCGTCCTCATGGCTTTTGGCTTGGCCTTGCTTTCGAGCTGCGCCACGATGCCTCAGAGATGGCCGGATCAGGAAAGAAGCGCAGAGAACAAGATGGTCGTCATCCAGGAAAAGATCGGCGATGGGCTCAAGACCGGCGCGCTTACCCCCGATCAGTCACAGATGTACCTGACGACCCTGAAGGGGATTCGAACAGACTGTACGGCGCTGAGAGACAAAGAGGTCACCCGGGACGAATGGGACAGGCTCAATGGAAGACTCGATGCGCTTGGAGAGGAGATCAACAGAGCGCTGGTCCGGCCTGCCGTTCCTGCACGAATTGAAGAGCCAAGAAATGCGGACAGGATTGTCGCAGTCCAAAAAAGAATTGATGATGGAAGGACCAGCGGGCGCTTGTCAGAGACAGACGGGAGAGCCTATCAAGACAGGCTGGACTCCATCCGGCGTGATTATCTGCGGATGACGGAAGGAGGCAGGTACGCCACGAACGAGGAGAGAACAGACATTTCCCGTCGGCTTGACTCCTTGGAAACGGATATGAGTCGGTCCCGGTAGAATCGTTCATAAAATCGGCATCCCGGGTTGACCGGGGCGCGTCCTGAAGGCCCCGCCTTGTAAGCGGGGTCAGGGCGCGCAATCATGTCCGGTTCTTTCCTTTCCGGGAAGACCCGCCCTGTGTGTATTGAGTCAGCGCGCGATGAGGCCCGTCGCTGTTCCGAAAACGTAAAGTTGGGCCGGGCTGATTCAGAAGACAGTTAAAGTAGATCTCCCGGGCATCCGGCTCATCAGGGCCAGTCTGTTCGCCGGTGATGAACAATCTGCTTTCAAAAGGGAGGCTTCACCATGTCTCGACCAATTCCTGCACTCGACCCCCGTGGCAGCCGGGCTGAAAGAACCGGGTTTATCCGGACCGAAGCAATATACTTGCCGCCGGCAGACAGGCCCCGTGAAGGGGAGGACTCGGGCATCACCCTGTGGGCAGGGCCGAGGGCTCTTATCATCAATGCGGTGTTTCCGGGGATTGATCTCAATGAACTTCAGATCAGCGTAACGGGCACGCGCCTGGTCTTCAGCGGACCTCTGATCTCCCATGCAGCAATCAAGAAGCCCGGGAGGCGCCGGGCGCGGCGGACTCCGATCCTCTTCAGTCATTCCGTCGAGTTGCCCTACCCGGTTGATGCCGATCGGGCCGAGGTGCGCAAAGAAAACGGGCTGATTTCGATCATTCTGAAAAAAGATTAGTCCCGTTCTCGTGACGGCAATGCCCGTCTTGAGTCGACCATCTGTTTCGATGATTTCTGGCTGACGCATGCCGGCCCGGTCCCGGCATGGAAAAGGGGCCGCGCATGAAGCGTTAGCCCTTTTGTTGTTCGGGGCTGCATGTGCAGAACAGGTCACTCGAGGCCATAAGGGTTTGCTGTCAGGGTTATTTTTCTCCTGCCCTTGCGGGAAAGGGGGCGAGATTCCGCGGGGTCGCATTTTTCCGTCTTCGTCCATCGTTACCTGAAGGAATGATTGAGGATTTTCAAAAGGGCAGCATTTCTTTCTCCAGGGCACAGGAATGCCATAGCTTAGTGCGGAGACCCTGAGATAGAATTTAGGATAATGTTATACGAACAGGGAGCTTTCCCGGAAGTCAGCTTTTGTGCGGCAGGGTGAGGCCGATGGGGCGATAAATGATGAACAGGCGATTTGCGGCAATCCTATTCACGGTTCTTTGGGCTTCAGTCTTGATGGCCATGGCGGGTACGGAGGCAGGGGCCTCTTCTCTTCAACCGGCCGGGATGCGAGCCACCCTGCGGCAGGGCATTGACAGGGCGTTCAACATGGATTACCCCGGCGCGGACGCCCTGCTCCGGAAGGCCGTGGAGATGAACCCGGAAGACCCGACGGGATATGCCTTTTTGGCGTTGAACCACCTGTTCGGCTCCGAGGTCAGCTTCGATCCGAAGCAGCGGGAGGCGAGCCAGGAAGCCATGCTGCGCTGTGTCGGGGAGGCCCTGGCCCGGGGGGAAGAGCGGGTCGGAAAAAATCCCCGTGATGGCCAGGCATACTTTGCCATGGCCCTGGCGAGGACTGCGAAGTTTCGCTGGGCCCTGCCCTGCGGAAAAAGCAGACGATCACGGCGGCACAGGAGGCCTATGGCCTCTGGTCCTGCCTGGAGAGGGCACAGCAGGAAGACCCGGAGAATAATGACAGTTGTCTGCTGACGGGCCTGATCCGCTACCACATCGACCATATGCCCGACCTGTCCCGCTTCCTCTCCTCCCTGTTGATCACGCAGGGGGATCGCCGCAGGGGGCTGCAGGATCTGGAGCGGGCTGCGACGCGGGGAGACCTTCTCAAGGAGCTTGCCCGGTCCGAGCTCATCTCCGTGTATCTGAATTTCGAGAAGCAGCCCGCCCGGGCATTGCCCTTCGCCCGGGAGCTGCAGAGGAAGTATCCCCGGAATTACAATTTTTCCTTTGCCCTGGCCAACATCCAGTCGGAGATGCGGCAGTTCAGGGAGGTCCTGGCCATCTTCCGGGATCTCGAGAGGGGCATCGCCTCCGGCAAACCGCCCTTTGCGCCTCAGCTCAAGCCCCGCCACGACCAGTTGCTGGGAAGGAGCTACTTCAACCAGGGCGATTATGCCAGGGCTGCGGACTGTTTCCGGAGATCCCTGATGGACACCTCCGACTACAACGCCCGTGTCAGGGTCTGGTCCTATGTGCGCCTGGGGATGATCTGCGACGTCCAAAATGAGAGGGAGCAGGCCGTTGAACTCTATTCCATGGCCCTGGCCGTCGAGAGCGGGGAAAGCATCGCGAAGGTCGAGGCCAGACAATACCTGAAAACGCCATACAGCCTTGTGCCCGGATTCTGAGAATGCCGGGGAGAAACCTCCCCGGCCTGTATCATTTGCCTTCCGGTTTACCGGTGACCGCCTCGCCCAAAGCCGCCGCCGACGCCTCCTCTCCCGGCGCCGCCACTGGTTCCGCCGAAGCCTCCTCGCCCGGCTCCGCCACTCGACCCGCCGCGAATTGCATCGCCGACCGTCCCGCCGCTGGATCTCGCGGCGTTCAGGCTCTCCCGGCCCCAGTTGCTCTGCCGCTGGACCTCGCTGCCTTTGCCGATACCCTCGAAGACCTGGCCCGAGCGGCTTTGCTCGTTTGTGGAGCGTCGCATTGAGCCGTCCTGGGCCTGGCGACCCGTTGACGGCTGGGACATGGCCGCATCAGGCCTGCCCGAGGTTCTGCCTGTCCGGCCGGTGACTGAATCGGGTCTTCCCGCGCTGTTTGCCATACTGTCGGGTCTGCCCGACCGGCCGGCCAGGGAATCCGATCTTCCGGTTCTCCCGGTTACACGATCGGCTCTGCCAGCCGTGCCGGAGGCGCCGCCCGTCCCTCCGGCCCTGGCACCGCGTTCGATCCAGTTTCCTTCATACCCGCGGAAATTCCGTCTGCTCTCCACGGCCGCACGGTTTGCCTGCTGGCCGAACCGCTCGCGGGTGGCCTGGTCCCGGTAGGAGACCCCCCTGCGATGGGCGGTATCATGCGTCCAGGGTTGTACTGCAAAGGCTCCGCCGGCAGACCCGCTTCCGGAGCCGCCACGGCCGCCTGCGAAGGCTGCGCCGACGGCCCCGCCATGAGAATAGTAATTCCGGTTCACATAGCATGCATGATTGTGCCAGCCCCAGTACCCCCAGCTGCCCCAGTAAGCCCCCACGAAGAAGCCGGCCCCGAACCAGATGAACCCGGGGGCGATCGCCACCCCGAAAGGATAGGGATAGACGACATAGGGAGGATAGGCAGGCCACCACCACGGCCCGTAGACCCACCAGGGGTCATAGACGGGCACATAGACCACCTGCGGATTGACCGGCTCGACCCGGATGACTTCCCGTTCAACGATCACTTTCTGCTGTTCCGTGGACTTCAGGTTCCCCGCATCGGCCGCTCTCTTCCGGAGTTTCTGGACGGTGTCCATCACATCGGCCTGCTGCCCGAGAAAGGCGTCGCCCACTTTCTGGGTCCAGTCCAGCTTCTGGCTCATCATCGAGAGTACTTCGGGGAAGGGCGCCAGGGCCTTCACACTGGCATCCCATGGCTGCTTCTCGAGGGCTTTGTTCAGTTCGTCCCCCTTCAGGTCCTTGTTCTGCTTGACCCAGCGGTCCGCCATCACCAATTCCAGGGGATAAGTGGCGGCGATGAAGACCTGGGCAAGGAGTGAATCCGGGTAAAGCGCGATGGGCGCCAGCACCTGGTCCAACTCCTCCTGGGAGAACTTCTTCGGCGCTGTCGTGCTATCCTGGGCAAAGATCGGCGACGGCATCGCCATCAGCAGAACCAGGAGCCAGACAAACACATTTTGTAAGGATTTCAAGGTGTTCATGTTCATTCCCCGTTGGATCTCACATTCCCGACCGCGGGTTTTCATTCCCGGTGCCACCCGTCACGGAGGGAAAAGCCTTCCGCGACCTCACGGGACAAGCCCGCATAAAACACACTATAATCAAATAAACGTTTCATGGCGTATTTGGTTTACGTTGAGCAAGCGGATTTGCGTTTTTCAAAGGCGACAACGAAGCGCAATCCGTACGCTTATTCTATAAGATACGGCGACGGGAATGCAGGATAAAAAAACAGGAAACAAAAACAGTAGCAGGCCCGCATCTTCCTCATTATAATAATAGTTCAACTGTCAAAAAAGGAGGCTCCTATGGTCGAAGACTGGCTGGCAAATGCTTATGAAGGACTGTCGCGGCGGGAGTTTCTCGCGAAGGTGGGTGTGGCAGGCGTCGGGCTGGCGGGGTTTGCCATCGCCGCAACCCCCGTGGCAGGCAAGGTCATCAACACGGCCGCAGAGGGTCTCGCCGTCTCGGACGGCACGGTGCTTTCCGGCGGGTTCCAGGTCCCCATCTATGAGGCACGGCCCGCAGCGCCAGGGAGATACCCTGTCATTGTGATCATCCCCGAGGTCTTCGGGATGCACGAACACATCCGGGACGTGACGCGCCGCTTCGCCCGGGAGGGGTTCCTGGCCGTCACCTTCGAGCCCTATGCGCGGGAAGGGGGCGTGCTGAACCTGCCCGATCTCGACGCCGTGCGCAAGGTCGTCGACCCCGTCCCCGATGCACGGGTCATGGCCGACCTGGATGCCATCGTCGCCTGGGCGAAGAAGCACCCCTCTGCGAAGCCCGACCGGATCGGGATGACGGGGTTCTGCCGCGGCGGGATGTACACGCTGCTCTACGCGGCCCGCAGCCCGGAACTGAAGGCCGCCGTCCCCTGGTACGGCCAGCTGCGGCCGGCCCTGACACCCGGTGTGCGCACCGTGGGGCCGCTCGATGTGGCGGCAAAGATCAATGCACCCGTCCTGGGTCTTTACGGCGCCGAGGACCTGGGCATCCCCGCGGCCGATCTCAAGACGCTGGTGGCGGCGATGAAAACGGCCGGCCGGACGGCCGAGTTCGTGATCTACCCGGGGGCGCCGCACGCCTTTTTCGCCGACTACCGGCCGAGCTACCGCGCCGAGGCCGCCAAGGACGCCTGGGGCCGCTGCATCGCCTGGTTCGGCAAGTACCTCAAGGGGTAACGCCGATCAACGCGTCCTTTCGGGGCATGCATAATGAGAGTTCAGCCATGAGACGGAACAAGATCAGGGAGCTGACGCCGAGAGCCGCGGCAATCATTTTTATCCCGGTCCTTCTGATCATCGCGCTGGTCTGCTGGGCGAGCTATCGATTCCTGCAACCCATGCCGCCAAGCACGCTGACCATGACGACAGGAATGGAAGGCGGTTCGTTTGTCATCTTTGGTGAGCGCTACAGGGAGATCCTGGCCCGCGACGGGATTCATCTGAATCTGCTGCCTTCAACAGGCGCAGTGGATAATCTCAGGCGCCTGAAAGATTCGTCCCGGTCCGTCGATGCAGGGTTCGTCCAGGACGGCATGGGAAAAACGGAGGATGCCGCGAACCTCGAGTCTCTTGGCAGTCTGTTCTACACCCCACTGTGGGTATTTTACCGGGGCGATGAAACGCTCGATGACCTCTCGCAGCTCAGGGGCAAGCGTGTCAGCATCGGCCCGGAGGGAAGCGGCGTGCGAAAGATCTCGCTTGATCTGCTCAAGGCCGCCAATGTCTCCGTCCCTCCCACGGTCCTGCACGAGTACCCCAACCCCGAGGCGGGACGGGCGCTCATGGAGGGTAAAGTGGACGCGGTCCTGACCTTCGGCTACACCGACAGTGCGCTGGTCAGGGAGCTGATCACTGCGCCGGGCGTCAAGCTGATGAGCATGAGCCAGGCTGAGGCCTACACGCGGCTCTTTCCCCATCTGTCCCACGTGGTCCTGCCGAAGGGGCTTCTCGGCCTATCGAAACGATTCCCTTCTTCCGACATCCACCTGCTGGCACCCACGACCAATCTGCTGGTGCGGAAAGACCTGCACCCGGCCCTTGCTTACCTTCTCCTGAAGGCCGCCGTCGAGATCCACGGCGGGGCCGGCTGGGTCCACAGGGCGGGCGAGTTCCCATCGATGAAAACGCAGGACTTCCCGATCAGCGAGCAGGCGCAGCGGTTCTACCGGTCAGGCGGCTCCTGGCTCCATGGCTACCTGCCATTCTGGGCGGCCACCTTTGTAGACCGCATGCTCCTGGTCCTGATCTCGATCGGGCTGGTGCTGGTCCCCTTGATCGGGATCCTGCCGTGGCTCTACACCTGGCGCAACCGGTCGAAGTACTATCGATGGTACCGCGAGCTCCGGGAACTCGAGGAGGAGTTGAAGGAGCATGAGCGCCCGGAGAATGTC
This sequence comes from Syntrophaceae bacterium UBA2192, assembly GCA_002327315.1. Lineage (GTDB taxonomy): Bacteria > Desulfobacterota > Syntrophia > Syntrophales > UBA2192 > UBA2192. The sequence goes on from DCVI01000141.1 coordinate 9,283, forward strand.
GCGGACTACCACGCGAGGCTGGATCGGATCGAAGAGGCCGTCTGCAAGATCCGCGTGTCGGTGGCGTTCTATGATGAGGTGTTCATCCTGAAAGAGCACATCCAGATGGTCAGAGAGAAGCTCATCCGCCTGATCGAACCGGAGCTGGAAAGGCCCGATTTGCAGAAGCAATAGACGGATGCCCCGCGGGCGAGGGTAATCCCCTCTCAGGCAGGAAATGGCAAACATCGGCCGGAGCCAACAGATCACCTCCATCCTGAGGTCCCTGCAGCACAGGAACTTCCGCCTTTTCTTCAGCGGCCAGGCGGTTTCCCTCATCGGCACCTGGATGCAGCAGATCGCGATGAGCTGGCTTGTCTACCGCCTGACGGATTCTCCCTTCCTGTTGGGGCTGGTCGGCTTCTCGAGCCAGATCCCGACGTTTGTCTTCGCGCCCATCGCCGGCGTCTACGCGGACCGGCTGAACCGTTACCACCTGCTGATCGCGACCCAGACCCTGGCCATGGTTCAGGCTTTTTCCCTGGCCTTCCTCACGCTCACCGGAGTCGTACAGGTCTGGCACATCATCGCATTGAGTTTGTTCCTCGGGTTCGTTTATTCTATGGACATACCCGTTCGGCAGTCTTTCGTCATCGAGATGCTCGACCGGAAAGAGGATCTGGGAAACGCCATTGCGCTGAACTCCTTTCTCTTCAACGGGGCGAGGCTCATCGGACCGTCCGTCGCAGGGGTCATGATCGCATTCACGGGCGAGGGGATCTGCTTTCTTCTGAACGGGGTCAGTTTCTTTGCCATCATCCTGGCCCTGCTGGCCATGCGGATTCCGAAAAAGGAAATCTCCATCCGGCATACGCATCTCAAAGAGGGCCTCACGGAAGGCTACCGGTATGTCCGGGACTTCGTCCCCATCCGGTACATCCTGCTTCAGCTTGCCCTGATAAGCTTCATGGGGATGCCTTATGCGGTATTACTGCCCGTTTTTGCCAGGGACATCCTCCTGGGCGGTCCCCACACGCTCGGATTTCTCATGGGGGCCTCCGGGATGGGGGCGATCGCGGGAGCGCTCTTCCTGGCATCGAGGCGGACGGTTCTGGGGCTGGGTCGCTGGATCGCCCTGACATCTGCCGTGTTCGGGGCCGGGATCATCGCCTTTGCCCTCTCGAAGGTGTTTCTGTTCTCTGTGGTCATGATGTTCGTGACGGGCTTCGGGATGATGGTGCAGATGGCGTCGAGCAACACGATCCTCCAGACGATCGTCGACGAAGAAAAGCGCGGGCGCGTCATGAGCTTCTTCGCGATTGCGTTCATGGGAATGGCTCCCTTCGGGAGCCTGTTCGCTGGCGCGCTGGCTTCCGTGATCGGCGCGCCGGTCACAATTGTAATTACGGGTGCCTGCTGCATGATCGGGGCGATTATGTTCTACAGGCGGCTGCCCGAGATCCGCAGGCACATCAGGCCGGTTTATCAGAAGATGGGGATCCTGCCGCAGGTGCCGACGGCATAGGGGAAACCTGCGTTGCCGGGGCAGGGTGATAATGCATTTCGTTGAGGGAACAGGAGGCGGACAATGGAACTGGAAGCGGCCGTGAGAGGCAGGAGAAGCATCCGGAAGTTCACCGACAGAGGGGTTCCCGAGGTCATTGTCGAGGAGATCCTCGATGCGGCCCGCTGGTCGCCCTCCTGGGGGAACACGCAGCCCTGGGAGTTTTACGTGCTGACGGGAAGGCCCCTGGCGGAATTCAAGGAAGACAACGGGCGTATGCTGGAGGAGGGGCTGCCGTCCTCGCCTGACGTCCCCATGCCCGAGGCCTGGCCTGCGGCGTTGAAAGCGCGCTACGGAGAACTGGGCAAGGGAATGCTGGACATGCTGGGGATCGACCGGGCGGACAAGGATGCCCGCAATCAGCTTTACGCCCTCATGGCGTCTCTCTTCGGCGCGCCCTGCATGATCGTTGCCTGCATCCCGAAGGAATCGCTTGTCGAATACGCCATGCTCGACGTGGGGCTTGTCGCGCAGTCGATTTGCCTGCTTGCCCATGAAAAGGGCCTCGGCACCTGCATCATGGCCGCCGCGGTGCGCTACCCCGACCGGTTGCGGAAAATCGCCTCGATCCCCGATGACCGGCGCATCGTCGTGGCGATCGCCCTGGGATACCCCGATCCGGACTACCCCCTCAACCGGTTCGAAAGGAAGCGGGCGGAGATCAGGGAGCTTGTCCACTGGGTCGATTGATCCCGGGGACGGACAGCGGGCGTCGACCGGGCAATCCCGTGTGAAAGGACGAAAGGATGAAAACCGTTGACTGGACGCTCGATGAATTGAATGCGGCATTCCCCGAAACGGGCGAGACGATGCCCGTTGTGTTCGTTGGGCACGGCAACCCGATGAATGCCATCGAGGACAACGTCTACAGCCGCGCGTGGATCGGGGCGGGAAAAGCCCTGCCGCGGCCCAGGGCGATCCTCAGCGTCTCGGCGCACTGGGAGACGAAGGGCTCGCGGGTCACGGCGATGGAGAGGTCCCGGACGCTCTACACCTTCGACGGGTTTCCCGAGGAGCTCTTCCGGGCGAAATACCCCGCTCCGGGAGCGCCGCAGCTGGCGGCGCTTGTGCAGCAAACCCTGAAATCAAAGGAGGTACGGCCGGACCGGAAGTGGGGCCTCGACCACGGGACGTGGGCGGTGCTTTGCCGCCTGTTCCCGGCGGCCGACATCCCCGTCGTCCAGTTGAGCCTCGACCGGACAAAGGGGGCCGCGCACCACTACGCGCTTGCGGGCCCATTGCGCGCACTCCGGAGAAAGGGGATCCTCATCCTCGGAAGCGGCAACGTCGTCCACAATCTCTACAGGCTCGTCTGGCAGGAGAGGGCCTTTGACTGGGCAAGCGAGTTCGATGAGACCGTCAAGCGGCTGATCCTGTCGGGCGATCATGACGCGCTTGTCCACTACGAGGGTCTCGGGGAAAACGCCTCCCTGGCCATCCCGACCAACGAGCACTTCCTGCCGCTGCTCTATGTGCTTGCCCTGCGGGAAGAGAGGGAGCCGCTGAGCTTCTTTGCCGAGGGGGTGACGCTGGGCACCATCTCCATGCGGGCCTTCCGCATCGGGTAAGACGGATGAGGCCGGCATCGGAAAATTTTCGTAGACGGAAATCATGCTATCGTCGTATTGACTTCGGGCGGCGGTAAAGCGAAACTGTAGTCGAGGAAAATGAGTTGGATCCCGAAAAAAGAGGTTCTTAAGGAGGTTGCTTCATGAAAAAGACATCGATTGCATTGCTGGTGGTCTGTGCCCTGATCGTGGGCACGGTGCCGGCCTTCGGAGAGACCACGGACGGCATGGCCATCGTGGCCGACGTCCTCATCGCGAGGCCCGTGGGCCTTGTCTCCATCGTCTTCGGATCGGTGATGTACATCGTCGCGCTGCCCTTTTCCATTCCCAGCGACAGCGTCGATAAGGCGGGGAAGCTGCTCGTGGCGGATCCCTTCAAGTACACCTTCTCCAGGCCCCTCGGAGATTTCGACTACAGGGTGGGCATGGCCGAAATGCCAAAGACGGGCGGGACGAAGTAGGGCGCCTCACTCCTTCTCCAGCAGCTCCCGCAGGGCCGGGCGGACGTAGACGTCGGTGAGATCGAACGGCTTCAGGGCCTGCACAAGGGTCCGGATGCGGTCCTTCGCCTTCGCCCGCGAGTCGATGACGATGACGTTCTTCCCCTTGAGCCGGTAGAGCCCCCCGGAGATCGTGACGTCGTCCTGCGGGATTTTCTCGTACCGCACCTCGATCCCGAGGCCGTACGCCAGCGCCTCGAGCTGATCCAGGGCAATGTGATCGTCCATGTCCCTCCGGCAATAGCGATCGGCCGGAGCGGCGTCCCGCCCACTAGCCTTCGATCTTCTCGATTTCGATGTCCTGCCTGAAGAGATCGTCGGCGTATTCGCCGACCTTTTCCGTCATCCTCTTGGAGAGCCAGCCAAACACCGGGGCCGTGGCCAGGCAGATCCAGCGGCCGGCGCTTCGCTGCACGAAGCTCGAGCCGATCCGCGCACCGATGGCCGTGGCCGTCTTCTGCGCCGCCTGGGTGCTCAGCGCCTTGACGATCATCCGCGAGCCCACCTTCTGCACCAGCAGCCGACCCGCCGTCACCCCCAGGGCGCAGGCAAAGACATAGAGAACAAGCGGGCGGTTCACCTTGTCGAGCTTGTCGTGGTACTTGGCGATCTTGTAGATGAGATCCATCTGGATCTTCGTGATCGCCGCAAGTTCCGGCAGGATCGTTGCCATCCCGAAGGGGCCCGGCATCATCCCCGAGGCGAAGCTCAGCGAAAAGCACTTGTTCGAGGCAATATCCGTCATGTCGAGGGGTGCGCCGTCCACCCGGATCTTGTCCGGGTCGGGCGCCATGCCCATCATCGTCTCGACGAACCACTTCTCGAAGCCGAAACCCTCTGTGCTCATCCTTCATCCCTCCGTCAGTCGCTGTTCTCCGCCAGTTTCTTCCCCAGTGCCTTCGCCTCTCTCAGCAGGGCCTTGTTGGCCTTGATGTCACCGGGCTCCATGGCGCTCCCGTAGACCATCCCCACGATCTTTGCCCCCGCGTAGTTGTAGGCGTCCTGGAAGGTCCTCAGGGCGTTGACGCAGCCCGAGTCAAAGGGGTCCTCGCCGCCGTAGGCCATGGCCACGGCGATCCGTTTGCCCTCGAAGGGGTCTTTCCCGTAGGCGGGCAGGGCGAAACAGCGATCCATCCAGAGCTTCAGCTGGGCGGACATCGTGAACCAGTAGACGGGGCTTGCGATCACCCAGGCATCGGCCTCGATCATTTTCCGATAGATCGGCTGCATGTCGTCGTCGATGGAGCACCCTTTGCTCTTTGGCTTCTGGCAGGCGAAGCAGGCCTTGCAGGGGGCAATCGCGAGTCCGTGGAGAAAGACCGTTTCAACGGCCGCACCGGCTTTCCTGGCGCCCCCGGCGATCCTTTCCGCAAGGATGGCGCTGTTGCCCTTTCGCCTGGGGCTTCCCAGCAGGACAAGGATCTTCTTCCCTTTCTTCATGGCACGGCTCTCCTCACGGGGATTCCGGACAAGGGGTAGTTTTCCATATCGCCGGGTCAAATGCAAAATAATTTGGCGGGGAAAAAGGCCGGGGGGATCGAACAGCAGAAAGCCCCGCCGAATGGACGGGGCTTTCCGATGAAGGGCGACGGAAGGAGGGGGTGTCGTCGGCCCTCCGGGGTTTGCTCACTGGTATTTCTGGCTTGAACGCCTGCCTCCGGGGGCCGGCTTGCCCTCGCCCTCGGGCCTCATTTTCCGGGAGTCTGCCTGGACCTTGAGGCTGCTGAAGATGGCGCCGGCTTTGCGCTCCGCCTCCAGCAGCACGGCGTTGCACTGCTCGACGGCGTCGGATTTGCGCTGCAGGGCGAACTGCTCGGCCTCCTGGCGGGCCGTCTTGACGATCTCCTCGGACTTGTGGACGGCATTCTGCACGGCGGCAAGCAAGCGCTCGTGCTCCTTGTTGAGCTCGCTCAGGGTTCTCCCGATGAGGCTGCTCGTGATCATCTCGGCCTCGGCGCGGGTGCTCTGGATGATGGACTCGGCCCTCGCCATGGCCTCGCCGATTAGCCTGTCAAAGTTCTTCTGGGCTTCCTCGGCATGTTTCATGTCCCAGTCGTCCGTCCCGGCGCCGGCGCCCTCGGGTGGCGCGACCGGTCCCTCTGAAACGGACAGGGGACGCTCGAACTCGGGTGCGGTTCTCGGTGCGGTTGCGGTCATCGAGGCGGCTGCCGCCCTGGCGTCGGCCTCGATCTTCTCTGCCTTCTGCTTGGCATTGAGGGTGATCTCGTCGGCCATCACCTTCGCCTGCGAAAGCATCAGGGCCGTTTCCCTCCGGGCCTTCTCCTGGGCCTCCCGCTCGATCTTTCGCCGGATCTCAGCGGCCTCCCGCTCGGCCTTCTGCCCGATTTCGTCGGCCTCTTCCTTCGCCCGGGCGATGACTTCCCCGGCGGTCTTGCCGGCCTCCTCGAGGGACTGCCTGTTCTTCTCGGCGTTCTTTTCCGCTTCCTTCCGGGTGGTGAGGGTCGACCGGACGGTCTGCTCGGTGAGCCTCTTCTCCAGTTGGGTATTCTGGGAGAGGATCTTGTCGAACTCCGCCGCCACGACCTTGAGGAAGCTCTTCACCTCCTCGGCGTCGATGCCCATCAGGCTCTGCTTGAATTTCCGGTTCTTGATTTCACGGGGTGTAAAGGTCGTCATGAGTCAGCCTCATCTCGTTCAGATTCGTGACGGTGTATGCCCCGGCTCGGCGGGCCGGGTACACAGTGCGTCCGTCTGGTAATGCATCCTTAACCATACTTCGGTTGCCGGGGACCAATTCTTTAGCGGAATCGCCTCCGATCCCGAGGCGGTCAGAAGACGCTTGACAAGCCTGCCGAACCATGTTTACATAAGCGCACTTTTTTAAGGAAGCAATCACGATGCCAGGACTCGCGCACAAAAACATTTTCGGTTGGTGGTGGTGGGCCAACATAAGCGCAGGGGTCCGCCCATCGTAAGGAAGCACGAAGGCACAGAGTAAAAAGCCGGAAACAAAGCCATGGGTGGGTCAGACACCGCCCATGGCTTTTTTATTTATGCAGAGGCCACGGGGCGGGAAGCCCTGTGGCCTTTTTTTACGACAAGCAAAATCCACAAAAGGAGGAGTAAGGGTTATGAAGAAGGGGCAGTCATTCAGGAAATTGTTCATCGTTTTTGTTGCGGCAGCCGTGCTCGTTGGTCCGGCTGTCCTTGCGGGGCCGGCTTTCGCCACCGAGGGCGGAGGCGGGGCCTACCCGAACGGCGCAGAGGACTTCATGGCGGGGGCGCTGCCGCCGCCGGGGACCTATTTCAAGAATTACCTGGTCTACTACACGTCCTCGAATTTCAAAGACAATAACGGCAATGACCTCATCCCCGATTTCAAGCTGAAGGCGGCGGCCGAGGTGCTCCGGTTCATCCACGTGACCAACTACAAGATCCTCGGGGCCGACTGGGCCGTTCATGCCTTTATTCCCCTGGCTTATCAGGACGTGACACTCGGCGGCCGGAGCGACGACCGCTTCGGGCTGGGCGACATCATTATCGACCCGATCATCCTCGGCTGGCATTCCAAGAACTTCCACGTCACGACGGGCGTCGACATCTACCTCCCCACCGGCAACTACGACCAGACCCACCTGGCCAACATCGGTCGCAACTACTGGACCTTCGAGCCCATCGTCGCCTTCACGTACCTGAGCGACGGCGGGTTCGAGATCTCCGCCAAGTTCATGTACGATTTCAACACGGAGAACAACGACACGAATTACCAGTCGGGCCAGGAGTTCCACGTAGACTACACCATCGGCTACCATATCAACAAACAGTGGGCCGTCGGGGTGGGGGGCTACTACTACCAGCAGATAACGGATGACGAGCTGAACGGCGCGACCGTTTCGTCCGACGGGTTCAAGGGAAAGGTGTACTCCATCGGTCCCGTGGCGCAGTACAACTACAAGAACATGAGCTTCACGGCGAAGTGGCAGTACGAGTTCGATGCGGAGAACAAACCCGAGGGCAACAAGTTCTGGCTCAACTTCGTCTATGCATTCTAACCGAAAGGGGCCGCCTGCAGGACGCAGGCGGCCCCTTCGTTCTTGTGCGCCCAGCATGGGCGCAATCTTGGAGGTGCAAGTCCTCCCACGAGTTGACCACAGCGAGTGAAGCGAGCCGCAAGGGCGTCCGGGCGACCGGGGGTCTGGAGGAAGCGGGGAGCGAAACCGCGGGCCGACGAACAGAAACCGGATATAAGGCGACGCCCGGCAGGGCGAGCGGGAAAGAGACCGCAAAGCTCTCGTGGTCAAAGCCAAGGCGGCGTAAATCCGGCGGCCGTGCGGGGAAGGATTGCGTTCTTACCTGGG
>DCVI01000185.1 GCA_002327315.1 Syntrophaceae bacterium UBA2192
CGTGAAGCACTGGTGGGAGATGGAGAAGCAGGATACCTACCCGGCCCCCGGGCACTCCCGGGCCCGGTTCTTCCGCAACCAGGAGAGGCTCAAGGACCTCGTCGTGCACAAGGACCTCGCGAAAACCCTGCGAGGGGCCGATGCCGTGGTCCTTGCGGTACGCCACGAGCAATACCGGAACCTGGACCCCGACGGAATCGTAAAGAAAACGGGGAAGCCCGCCGCCATGATCGACTGCTTCGGCCTCCTTGGCGATGAGGCGATCCGCCGCTACTTCGAGCTCGGCTGCGAAGTCAAAGGCCTGGGACGGGGTCACGTGAAGCGCATCAAGGACGAGGTGCGCAGCCGGAGCACTCCGACGGCGGCTGACAGGGAAAGACCCGCCGCGTCTCGGGGAAAGCACAAGAAAGGAAGGAATCGATGAAGAAAGCGTTCATCACGGGCATCACGGGCCAGGATGGCTCTTACCTCGCGGAGTTGCTCCTCTGCAAAGGATACGCGGTCCACGGGCTCATCCGCCGCTCGAGCACCTTCAATACCGACCGGATCGACCATCTCTTCAAGGACGTGCACGACCCGGCCGCACACCTTTTCCTGTATTACGGCGATCTATCCGTGTCGGGCCAGATGACGGATTTGCTGCACGACATCAAGCCCGACGAGATTTACCACCTGGGGGCCCAGAGCCATGTCCGGGTCAGTTTCGACATGCCCGAGTACACGGGGGACGTGACGGGGCTGGGGACCCTGCGACTGCTCGAAGCCATCCGCAAGACGGGCATCCAGGCCCGTTTCTACCAGGCCTCGTCGAGTGAGATGTTCGGGGCCGCCCCGCCGCCGCAGAGTGAAAAGACGCTGTTTCATCCCCGCAGTCCCTACGCCGCGGCAAAGGTCTATGCCTACTACATCGTGAAAAACTACCGCGAGGCCTACAACCTCTTCGGCTGCAACGGAATCCTCTTCAACCACGAATCCCCCCGCCGGGGGGAAACCTTCGTGACGCGGAAGATCACCCGCGCGGCCACGCGCATCAAGGTTGGGCTGCAGGAAAAGGTTTTCCTCGGAAACCTGGATGCCAAGCGCGACTGGGGATACGCCGGGGATTACGTGGAGGCCATGTGGCTCATGCTCCAGCAGGACGAGCCCGACGATTACGTCGTTGCCACGGGAGAGACGCACTCGGTGAGGGAATTCACGGAGAAGGTCTTTCAGAAACTGGGTCTGGATTGGCGGGACCATGTCGAGATCGACCCCCGCTACTACCGACCCACGGAGGTGGACGTCCTGCTGGGCGACGCATCGAAGGCTCGAAAAAAACTGGGCTGGTCGCCGAAGGTCGGCTTCGAGCAGCTCATCGACATGATGGTGGCAGCCGACCTCGAACAGGCGCAGAAGGAAAAAACCCTCACGGATGCCGGGTTTACGTGCGAGCCCAAGCGGATCCTGTCCTGACCCGTCGGGGAATAACGGTCATGGAAAAAAGCGCGAAAATCTACGTGGCGGGCCATAGCGGCATGCTCGGCAAGGCCATCGTCCGGATGCTGAGAGAGCGCGGTCACGACAACCTGGTGCTGCGCACGAGCTCGGAGCTCGACCTTCGCCGCCAGGCCGACGTGGAAGCCTTTTTCGAGCGGGAGAGACCGCAGGTCGTGATCCTCGCAGCGGCCCGCGTCGGAGGGATCTGGGCGAACATGAACAACCCCGCTCCCTTCTTCTACGACAACATGATGATCCAGTTGAACGTGGTCCACGCGGCCTGCACGTTCGGCACGCAGCGGCTGCTCTTCGTGTCGAGTTCCTGCTCCTATCCCCGGATGTGCCTGCAACCCATGAAGGAAGAGGCCATCCTGACCGGTCCGCCCGAGCCGACCAACGAATATTACGCCATCGCAAAGATCGGCGGCATGAAGATGATCGAAGCCTACCACCGCCAGCACGGCGTGCAGTTCTTCTCCGTCATCTTCCCGAACCTCTTCGGGCCGGGGGACAACTTCGACCCCAGGGATTCCCACGTGATTGCTGCGCTGATCCGCAGGTTCCATGAGGCCGCCGCCGAAAAACTTCCCCAGGTGGAAATCTGGGGAACCGGGCGAGCCCGACGGGAGTTTCTGTACGTCGACGACGCAGCCGATGCCTGCCTGTTCTTCATCGACCGGCTCTCGGGCGGCGAGGCCGTGAACGCGGGGGCCGGAATGGACATCTCGATCGGGGAGCTGGCCCGGTTGATCGGGGAAATTGCGGGGTACGGGGGACGGCTCGCCTTCGACCCGACGAAACCGGACGGCATGCCGCAGAAGCTCCTGGACGTCTCCGTCATGCAGAAGCTCGGCTGGGCGCCCCGGGTGAGCCTCGATGAGGGGCTCCGGAGAACCTACGAGTGGTACGCACAAGGCACGGACGGTCCCCGCGGGAAAAAGGCATGAAATTCAGGGTAAAGATCGGCGACATCCGTATCGGCGAAGAGGAAAAAGCCTCCGTCCTGGAGTCTCTCGAGCAGGGCCAGCTTTCGGAAGGCCCGAAAACGATGCAATTCGAAAGGCTCTGGGCCCGCTACATCGGCACGAAATACTGCGTGGCCGTCAATTCCGGGTCCTCGGCCCTTCTGGCGGGGCTGCACGCCCTGATCCATGACCGCCGGAGACCCCGGGTCCGACCGGGCTGCAAGGTCATCACCTCGCCCGTAACCTACGTGGCAACGAGCAACGCCATCGTGCTCGCGGGAATGGAGCCCGTCTATGTCGACATCGACCCCCGCACGTTCACCCTGGACATGAATCAGGTCGAGGACGTGCTGCGGAAGGATCCGGACGGTCACGCCGTCATCCTGCCGGTCCACCTCATGGGCTACGTCAACGACATGGACGCCATCAACGACCGGGCCCGCCGATACGGTCTGGCCGTCTTCGAGGATGCCGCCCAGGCTCATGGTTCCCTCTACAAGGGACGCAGGGCGGGATCCCTCTCTGACCTTGCCGAATACTCTTTCTACATCGCCCACAACATCCAGGTCGGCGAGATGGGGGCCGTCGTCACAAGCGACGACGGGCTCTGCCGCCTCATCCGGCGGATCAAGGCCAACGGGCGGCTCTGCGCCTGCCGGATCTGCCGGCGTGGCGAGGGCAAATGCCCTCACCGGGACGCGGAGTTCGACCCGAGGTTCACCCACGACCTCATCGGCTTCAACTTCAAGACAGCCGAGCTCCACGCGGCCATCGCCATCCCCCAGATCGGCAAGGCCGATGCCATCGTCCGTGCGAGGCAGCGAAACGTGCAAGCCCTCAATGAAAAACTCGAATCGTTCTCGGACATCTTCCATCTGCCGATCTACTCCGAGGACGTGAGCTACCTCGCGTACCCTCTCGTCATTCGGGACCCCCGATGGTCGCGGGAGAGGATCATGAAGTCCCTTGAAGAATCGGGGGTGGAGACAAGACCCCTTTTCGGCTCCATCCCCACTCAGCAGCCCGCCTTCCGATACCTGAAGGAACGCTACGAAGGCAGGCTGCCCAATGCCGATTTTGTGGGGAAAAACGGGTTCTACATCGGCTGCCATCAATACCTGGAAACGGGCCACCTCGACCTCGTCTCGGAGGCCTTTTCCGCCCTCGTCCGGGAGGGCCCCTGACAGGGGTGCAACCCTTCTTTTTTCTTTTGTTTTTTCCGATGCCGGATGCCGGGTTCCCGGAGCCTATTTTTATTGACTTCCAGGCACCATTATGTTATAGCGCCCGAGGTTTACATGAGAGAGGAAGATAAAGAATCCAAGAAGTCCATGATGCAGGCGGCCTATGCCAGCACCTTCGGCATCGCGCTGGTCCTGGGGATCTTCGGGGGGATTCTGATCGGGGCCTGGCTGGACCGAAAGCTCGGGACCGGCAACAAGTTCGCCATCGTCTTCCTTCTCGTCGGAGTATATGCTGGATTCCGGAGCCTCTACGTGTGGATCAAGAACACATTCGAGGACAGCTACGAAGAACCGGTCATCAGGCGGCTGAAAGATGAACCCCACAGGCAAAGACCTCCTGCAAAGAAAAATTGAGTACCGCAACGTGGTCATCCTGGGCATCATGCTCCTTGTGAGTCTTCTCGCCATGCCCACCCCCTTCACGCTGGGGATCCTCGTCGGCGGCCTCATCAGCATCGTCAACCTTTACTGGCTCGGCCGGGACCTTCGAGTCATCTTCTCCAATCTGTCCGGCACGGTTAAATCGGCCATGATGATTCGGTATTACATCCGGATGGCCGCCACGGCCGTTGTCCTCTATTTCGTCATCACGGAGCTGCCCGTAGACATCATCGGGCTTCTTGTGGGACTGTCGCTTGTCGTCATCAACATCGCCATCACGGCGATTCTTGAGTCTCAAAAAAAAATTCTGCCGGAGGAGGCTAGCTGACAGAGTATGGAACCCCTTTTACTCCTACACAATAAATACATAGACAATAACATCACCTACACGCTCCTGGTCATCGCCATCCTGATCCTGTTGGGCTGGCTGGCCACGAGGCGAATGGACATCTACCCGGGCAAGATCCAGAACGTCATGGAGGTCATCGTAGCCGCATTTAAAAACCTCCTGATCGACACGATGGGACCCCTCGGGATGCGGTTTTTCCCCCTCATCGCAACCATCGGGTTCTTCATTCTCTTCTCGAACCTCATCGGCCTCGTCCCCGGCTTCGACTCGCCTACGGGGAGTCTGAACACGACGGTAGCCATGGCCCTTGTGGTCTTCTTCCTCACACACATCGTGGGGGTCCAGATGCAGGGGATGAAATACTTCAAGCAGTTCGTCGGGCCCGTCTGGTGGCTCATCCCGCTCATGATGCCCATCGAGATCATCAGCCACCTGTCTCGGCCGCTGTCGCTCTCGGTCCGGCTCATGGGCAACATGTCGGGTGGCCATATCGTGCTCGCGGTTATTTTCATCCTGGTGCCGCTGCTGATCCCCCTGCCCATCCTGATTTTGAAGATCCTGATATCCGTCATCCAGACGCTGGTCTTCATGCTTCTCTCGATGATGTACATCGCCGGCGCGATGGAGGAGCATCACTAGAAGACAGGCTTAAGGCATAGGGCTAAGGGCTAAAGGCAAAAAAACAATACCTCTGGAATCGGGATAGGGGGCGGTCGTG
>DCVI01000191.1:0-626 GCA_002327315.1 Syntrophaceae bacterium UBA2192
TCGATCATCACGATCGTCGTCCCCAACTCCTCGTGAATGTCCAGAATGAAGCGGGCGATGTCCTCCGTCTCCTCCTGGTTCATCCCGGCCATCGGCTCGTCGAGAAGGAGCAGCCGCGGCTCCTGGACCAGGGCGCGCCCCAGTTCCACCCGTTTCTGAACCCCGTAGGGCAGGCTGGACACGAGGTGCTTCCGCCAGCGCTCCATTTCGAGAAAATCGATGATCTCCTCGACCTTGCGCCGGTGGACGGCTTCCTCGGTCGCCCGATAGCCGAAGAGGGCGTTGTGCCAGAATCCGTGCCGGAAATGGTGGTGGCGGCCCAGCATCATGTTGTCGATCACGTTCATCCGGGCGAACAGTTCCACGTTCTGGAAGGTCCTGGAGATGCCCAGCTTGGCGATCTGATCGGGCCGCCAGTGCGCGAGGTCCCGGCCCGCAAAGAGGATGTTCCCGCCGTCCGGCCGGTAGAAGCCGCTGATGCAGTTCAACAGGCAGGTCTTGCCGGCGCCGTTGGGACCGATGACGGCGACGAGCTCGCCCTCCTCGACATTCAGGGAAACGCGATCCAGGGCGACGATGCCCTTGAAATGGAGGCTGATCTCGCGGATCTCCAGAAATCCCATGGG
>DCVI01000191.1:653-4068 GCA_002327315.1 Syntrophaceae bacterium UBA2192
CCGCTCGGGCCGTCCAGAACGATCTTGCCGTTCTCCATGATGTACCCGTATTCGGCCACCGCGAGGGCCATGAAGGCATTCTGCTCCACGAGGAGGATCGAGACCCGCTCCTCCCGGTTGATGCGCCGGATAATGTCGAAGATTTCCGTGACGAGCAGGGGGGCGAGGCCCAGGGACGGCTCGTCCAGCATGATCAGGGACGGCCGGGCCATCAGGGCCCGCGCAATGGCCAGCATCTGCTGCTCGCCGCCGCTCAGGAACCCCGCCTGGATCTTCAGCCGCTGGCGGAGGGGGGGGAAGTAGCCCAGAACCCGCTCGTAATCGCGGGCGATCTCGGCCTTGCCGTCGCGGCGCGTGTGGGCGCCGACCCGGATGTTCTCGTCGACCGTGAGTTCGGCAAAGATGCGCCGCCCTTCGGGAACCTGGGTGATCCCCAGCTGCACGATCTCCTGCGGATCCATTTTATGGATGGGGTGACCGTCAAACTCGATCACCCCCTTCTTGATTTCGCCGTCCTCGTAATCGAGAAGCCCCGAGATGGCCTTGAGGGTGGTCGACTTGCCCGCCCCGTTGGATCCGAGAAAGGCCACGATCGCCCCCTCCGGAACCTCCAGGGAAATCCCCCTCAGGACCAGGATGATGTCGTTGTAGATGACCTCGAGGTTGTTCAGCCTGAGCGATCCCACGTCCGGAGAAAACTCCTTCGCCGCGACGGGCGGCCAAAGACAGGTCCACACTTCCGAGAAACCCCTAAACGGCTACAACACCTTCATGTTTCTGGAGACTTCCCCCCGTGAACGACGGCGGAAAGCACCGCCAGGAAAAAGCGGGAGGAGATGACAGGCACGACAGACAGGGGGCCGGACAAACGACTGGCCCGGACACCCCCGCCGCGGACGCCCGGGTGACCGGTCCGGCGGGGGGATATTAGCGTCCCCAACCCAATCGACCCGGCGCAAAACCGCGCGTCCGGTCCACCGATAAACAAAATTCGCCGGGATGTCAACACAAAAAAGGGAACATGATTCGCGGGCGCGGGTCAGTGGATGTCCTCCGATGTGCCGGTTGACCGATCATCCCTTTGCGTCCGTCCCGCAGTTGTCCGGCCGGCGTCATCGTCATCTGGGCCCTGACCGCCGCATCGTCACCTCTTCCGACAAGACAACGCCCCCCGCGACACGGGGCTATGAAGGGGCGCCGGCGGCCTCTTCGAGCACATAACGGACCGTCAGCTCCAGATCCGGACGCAGGGAATTGTACACGGAGCAGTAGGTCTGCCGGGACAAGGCGATGGCGCGTTCGACCCGCCGCGCGTCCAGGTTCTGACCGGCGATGTGGAGCGTCATCGCGACGCTCCGGAAGTACTGGGGCGGTTCGGGGTTCCGCTGACCGGTGACATCGACCCGGAACGCGGTGAGCACCACGCGCATCTTGTTCAGGATCGACACGATGTCGATGGCCATGCAACCGGCCAGCGAAAGGAGCAGCGCCTCCGTCGGCTTGCAGCCCCACTGGGCATCGGCGTCGAATTCGATCTCGTAGCCCTGCGGCGTCGTCCCCGCAAAAACCAGATCCCGGCTCCAGGCGAGGGTCGCCTTCACCCCGGGGGTGATCCCGGCCTTGTACCCCTGAAGCGCATCCTGCAATTCGCCCTTGTCCTGTTCCCCCATGCCGATCCTCCTGACCCCGTGATGTCCCTCTATATCCCCGAACGGAAGAGAATTCAAGACAGGGGGAGCGGCGGGCGCGAGAAAAAAATCTGGAAAAATTTCCCGGTATTGTTTAAAGAATAAAATTGACCGAAAAGGCATGGACACCCTGTCCGAAGGAGAACCGTCATGAGTCAGGAAAAAAACGTCTATCAGTTCCGCGGGGGCTCGAAATACGTCCTCGACGAGGAGCTCGCCCGGATCGTCAATGTCTCCATGGCGCTGGAGATGCCGCTCCTGCTCAAGGGAGAGCCGGGCACCGGCAAGACGATGCTCGCCCACGCCATCGCGGAAAGCCTCAAGATGCCATTGATCGTGCTGAACGTCAAATCCAGCATGAAGTTGATCGACGCCCTCTACCAGTACGACACCCTCACGCGCCTGAACGACAGCCGCTTCGGCGATTCCAAACGGGACGTGAGCAACATCGAGGACTACATCAAGATGGGCAAGATCGGCCAGGCCTTCACCGCCGACACGCGCACCATCCTCCTGATCGATGAAATCGACAAGGCCGACACGGACTTCCAGGACGACATGCTGGACGTCCTGGACCAGATGCAGTTCGACATCATCGAGATCGACAAGACGATGACCGCCCGGCATCGTCCGGTCATCGTCATCACCTCGAACGCCAAGAAGGACCTCTCCGACCCCTTCCTCGGCCGCTGCAACTTCCATCACATCGCCTTCCCCGACCAGGAGATGATGCGCCGGATCGTCAACGTCCACTTCCCCAACTTGAGCGACGAGATGCTGGACGCCTGCATCGCCGCCTTCTACCGCATCCGGGAATTCAAGGGGATCGAAAAGAAGCCCGCCACGCGCGAACTGATCAACTGGATCCGGGCGCTCAAGACCGACCCGGATTTCCGGGTGCGCGCCCTGGAGAAGGGCGAAACGCCGTTTTTGGGAATCCTGTTCAAGAAAAGCAACGACTTGCAGATGGCCACCCAGCAGGCGGCCCGGTCCAGTCTGCGGTAGGGGCGAAACGTGTTCGTCGATTTCTTCTACACCTTGCGGGACCGGGGCATCCCCGTCACCCCGACCTCTTTCTTGAGGCTGCACAAGGCGTGCAGCATGGGGCTCGTGAACTCCCTCGAGGATTTCTACACGACCGCCCGGTGCGTCCTCGTCAAAAGCGAGCGCTACTTCGACCTCTACGACCAGATCTTCTCCCATTATTTTCAGGGGATGACCCTCGAGACCTGGGATGACCAGGAGATCACGGCCGCCGCGCGGGCCCTGCTCGAGGAGTGGCTGCAGAACCCCAAGGAGATGGCCGACGCCCTCGGGCTCGACGCCGAAAAGCTCAAGGCGATGACGCCGGAAGAGCTCATCAAGTACTTTTTCGACCGCCTGAAGGAGCAGAAGGAGGCCCATCACGGGGGAAACCGCTGGATCGGGACGGGCGGCACGTCGCCGGTCGGCCATTCCGGCCATCACCCCGGCGGGATGCGCGTCGGCGGCCGGTCCGGAAACAAGTCGGCCATCAAGGTAGCGCTGGAGCGCCGCTACAAGGACTACTCCCAGGAAGGCCCCATCACGGAATCCCAGCTCAGCGAGGCCCTGAAGCGCCTGCGCCGGATGATCCCGCACGGGCCAAAGGACGTGGTCAACGTAGAGAAGACGATCTACGAGACCATGCGCAACGGCGGCGAAATCGACATCGTCTTCGACCGGAGCCTGAAGGACCGCCTCAAGGT
>DCVI01000120.1:0-4998 GCA_002327315.1 Syntrophaceae bacterium UBA2192
GTGCCCATCTTCTGCCCGGCCTTCTCGGACTCCAGCGCGGGCTTCGGCCTGGTGCTGCACCAGCACAAGCGCCCCAAGAGCCACGTCTCCATCGACTCGGTGAAGGATTTCCGGGAACTGACGGAGATCAAGATCGCGGCACCCGCGTCGGGCCTTCTCATGATCGGCGGCGGCGTGCCGAAGAACTTCATCCAGGACACGGTCATCTGCGCCGAGATCCTCGGCAAGGACGTCCCCATGCACCAGTACGCCGTGCAGATCACCGTGGCCGATGCGCGCGACGGGGCCTGCTCGAGCTCGACGCTGAAGGAGGCCGCCTCGTGGGGAAAGGTGGACACCGTCTCCGAGCAAATGGTCTTTGCCGAGGCGACGATGGCCCTGCCGCTGCTGGCGAGCTACGCGTACCACAAGGGAAGCTGGAAGAAACGGAAGAAGTGGCGCTTTGCGAAGATCTACAGGGACTGATCTATCGTATCGTGAACTGTAAGGGCCGGCAGTTGCGCTACCGGCCCATTTTTTGGCCCTTCTGCGGACCGGAACATGTCTGTTTCAGCCCCTCGCCGACTCATTCCATTTCGTCAACAACATCTCCCCTCTTTCAGGTTTTCGATTTCAGCGATCCGGCCCTTGAGCTTTTCCGGCACAGGGGCCTTTAGATTTTGCCGGTAATCGAAACAGACCAGGATCCCTTCCCCCTCGGCGGCGAGTTTGTCGAGCCTGTGACTGAAGATGACGTAGGCCATGACAAAGCGATCCTTTTCAACCCGGGTCACCTTCACCCCCACGGACACCTTGTCGGGATAGGTCAGGGGCGCCCGGTAGCGGCAGGAGATGGCCCCCAGGATGGGCCCCACGGGATCGCGGCCCAGGAATTCAGGAATTCCCAGTTTTTCGAAATAGAGGATCCTTGCCGTCTCCATGTACCGGAAATACACGGCGTGGTTGAGATGGCCGAAAGCATCCATCTCGCCCCAGGCGACGGGAATTTCGACAACGACGGGATAATCTGCCAGATCTCTTTTCATCCTCAATCCTCCTCCCTCCTTCCTGCCACAATGATATTATCTTAACAGATCACCCCGCCGCGCTCAATCAAAGGTCGTGAAAAAATCCGTCAACGGGCAAGGTTCATCACGCGATCGAACGGGATGAAGAGGTGACGAAAGAAGTGCCGGGCCACTTCATGGCTTATTCAACACCAAGAGGCCTGTCCCGGCATTGTTCACCGACAGACAGGTTTTCCGGGGAGGCAATCGAAAAAAAGAAGATCCCCGACTGGTTGAAGGTCTCCCGCCTGCAACGGGACACCGCCCGATCCATGTGGGACCCGGCTTCTCTAGATCACGCAGAAAAACTTTTCTACGTTCGCATGAATCCACAGGGAAGCCTGTACGCGGCTGCGCACATCGATCTTCCGAAAGATATTGTAGAGGTGAGTTCGGACGGTATGGCTGCTGATGAAGAGACGGGAGGCGATCTCACGGTTATGGAGGCCGCCTGCCATCAGGAACAGAATGTGAAACTCCCTCGAGCTCAGGGGGTGACTCCCTGACGGATCGTGGGCGTTTCCCGGCCTCATGAAGCCGACAGGTGGTCTCTCAGGTTTCGATTCCCGATCGGTGAACAGGTCCAGGAGGGCATCCAGGAACCGATCCGGGGAGTTGCATCGATAGAAAAAGCCGCAAATACTGCCTGGGGCGATCTTGTCGGGCCCGTCGCCATTGGGGTCTTCCCGGAAAAGCATGGGAAAAAGCCCGGCGGGCAGAATACCGTTCGTCCCGCCATTCTTCGTCTGACTCGTTGCCCTGAGCCCCGGATCGAGGGCATCCATGAGAAACAACAGGCTCTTCGGGGAATGGGACTCGCGCCCCAAGGTCTCCATCTGCTCGAAGGAAACCTCCTCGCAGAGGGCGTCCGTTTCCTGCATGAGAAAGCGGGCCAAGGCCGTGTTCTCCAAGTGGCTCGAGCCTGAGATGCAAATCTTCTTGTGCCGCAGTACGCTGTCAGGAATCATAGCTCTCCCATCCCTTTCCTTCCTGGCCGCCGATGACCTGGCGGATTTTCTTCAGCAGCGCGGGAAGCTGAAACGGCTTCTGCAGGAAGCCCCTGCAACCCTCTTCGATGAGCCTGCAGACCTCATCGGGAAGACTGTAGCCGCTGATGATGATCACGGAAACTCGGGGATCCATTTTCTTCAACTCCCTGAAGGTTTCCCCGCCCCCCATGCCTGGCATGATCATGTCCAGCATGACCAGGTCGATATCCCCTTTCCATACCCCGTACATTTCAAGGGCCTCCCTGCCGCTGCAGGCCGCGAGTACCCGGTAACCGGCAGATTCCAGAATCTCCCGGTTCAGCTCGATCAGCACCTCATCGTCATCCACAAGAAGGATCGTCCCGCCCGATGCTCTGGCTTTGCGCCGGAGTGGTGTTTCTATGGCCGGTGCTTCGGTGGCGGGCAGCATGATTTGCAGAACCGGCACGGAATCCTCAAGGCCGGAAATGGTCATGACGCCGCCGTGGCCCTGGATAATGCAAAGCGCACAGGTAATCCCAAGGCTGTCACGCAGACCGATCTCATTCATCAGGGAGGAAAGCCGGAGCGCCTTCGGCCTGCCCAGGCCTCCCTTCGGCATCGCTTTCCCGGCCAGGGTCACCTTCACGTAGCGCCCCGGATTGACCCGGTAGAGGATCGATTCGTCGCCGGGCAGAACCGTATTTTCGGTTTCGATCTGGAACTCGCCGCTGTCCGGGGCTGTCTGCTGCAGGTACATGTAAAGATGGATGAGCATCTTCTCGATCTGGATTCGGTCCGCCTCGGCGGCCCAGAGTCTCTCCTCGAGTTTCCTGCGTACGGTGATCCCTTGCCGCGTATTGGCGAACAGGGTCGATGTCTTGCGGATGATCTCATTCAGATCCGCCGGCCTGGTTTCTTTCGTCCGGCCGCCGGTGAAGGTCTGGATCCGAAGCAGAAGATCCTTGCCGGAGCGCACCTCCTGGTCGACGGCCTCGAGCTTCCTGACTACAGGGGGCTCTTGCCCCCAGGTCGTCTCAAGCAGTCCCTGAAGCGATTCGACGGTATCGTCCATGATCAAGGCGAGGCCGCTGATGAGAAGACTGACGGAGTCGAATTTCGAGTACTGCATCTCCGATTCGATGCGGCTTCGCTCGGTGATATCGTGACAGGTTGTCAGCAGGCAGCCGTCGGTCAGGGAAATGACATGGATGTGGCACAGCCTCCGGCCCTTTTCCTGGGACTGGATTGCAATGACCGTTTCGAAGCGGCCTCCCTCCTGCCTTTTTCCGGAGATCGGATCGAGCATCTGACGCATCAGGGGCCGTTGAAAGGTCTTTTCGAACCAAGACCCGATGTCGGGAAGCGCCTTGACCTCGTACGCGAACATGTTCCCGAAGGTCGCGTTGAAATAGTCCACGGTAAAGTCGGGTCGCAGGATCAGGATTCCGTAGGGCAGTTGATCCGTGAAATGCCGGATTTCATGGTTCAGGACCGGCCCTGGGGTCCCGGTGTGGCTTTCATCGCGCAGGGGACTATCTTCGTCCCCCTTTGCTGCCCGGTTTCGGTCTGTGCCGTTTTTCATCTGGAGACTCCTTGCCGTGACGTCTTGGACCCTTACGGGATCCCTTCTGTGCCAAGGCATCGTCTCGTATGCGATGGCTGCCTCCATCAAGAGCAGCAGTCGTACCAAAGGCTTACTTTTATATTTATGAAATAATTTCGAGGAGTTGAACTCGGAAGAGTCGAGCGGGTCCCATCCGGCGAATGGGGCCGCTATGCCGAAATGGGCCGGAGCTGAATGAAATATCGAATGATATCAGCAGTTCCGGCGAAATGACCCATTATGGAATGGTCGATGGCGGACGGTCAGTCCACCCCGTAGGCAGCGAGCTTGCGTCGCAAGGTATTGAGACCGATCCCGAGAAGCTTTGCCGTCCGGAGTTTGTTGTGGACCGTTTCCTCATACGCCAGGAGGATGTGCGCCCGCTCCGCCTCGGCCAGGGGGACAATCGGTCCTCCCGCCGGGACGGCGGTTTGCCGTCGGGCCTGTTTGCCCCCCCGGAGGTACTCCGGGAGGAACCGCGCAGCGATGGGCCTGTGCTGTGCGAGGTTGCACGACGACTGGATGATGGAGCGCAGTTCCCGGATGTTTCCGGGATAGTCGTAATGCATGAGAATCTGGAGGGCGTCCTCCTCGACTGCACGATTTTCCTCCCCCCGGAATTCCCGCATGAAGGTATTGATGAGCAGGGGGATGTCATCCCTGCGCTCCCGCAGGGGAATGATCCTCAGCCAGGCCCCCTTTAGCCGGTAATACAGATCCTTCCGGAACTGTCCCTTGGCGAGCAGCTTGTCGAGATCGGCATTGGTGGCCGCGATGAAGCGCACATCCACCTTGCGGGCCGTGCTGGTGCCGAGCTTGATGATTTCGCCTTCCTGCAGGACGCGGAGCAGCTTTCCCTGGAAGTCCAGGGGCAGATCCCCGATCTCGTCCAGGAACAGCGTGCCGCGGTTCGAGTGCTCGATGTATCCCGCACGATCCTTTTCCGCCCCGGTGAAGGCCCCTTTCGTGTGGCCGAAAAACTCGGCGTCAAACAGACTTCCTGTCAGCGAGGCCATGTTGATCGAGGTAAAGGGAAACGACGCCCGGGGAGAGGACCGGTGGATCGCCCGGGCCAGGAGCTCTTTTCCCGTGCCGCTCTCCCCGGTGATGAGGGCGGGCACATTGCTTGCGGCGTGAAGCTCCGCCTCCTTCAGCAGGCGAAGCATCTTTTCCGACTGGGTGACGATCGGCGCAAAGGCGTCCTTGTGCTTGATCTGGGGAAGGCTGCCTGCCTTGCCGACGGAGAGGACCTCCAGGAGGCGACGCCTCTCGAGGGCCCGATTGATCTTGGAGACAAGCTCGTCTCGTGAAACGGGTTTGGTGAGGTAGTCGTAAGCGCCTTTCTGCAGGCACTCGACGGCAGTCCGGGCATCGTTGA
>DCVI01000120.1:5018-9705 GCA_002327315.1 Syntrophaceae bacterium UBA2192
GGAAGATGCCGCAACGCGGGGATCGCTCTCCGCCCGGACATCCCGGATTCCCGCACTGATCAGGCCCCGCTTTACGCTGTCGAGAAAATCCATTTCATCGTCGATGACAAGAACCACGTCACTCATGCGCCAACTCCCTTTGCTCGGATGATTTTTTGCTGTGATCCGGATCTCCCAGATCGGGGATCACGACGCGGATGGTCGTTCCCCTGCCGATTTCGCTTTCCACGGATATGGACCCGCCGACGGCCTCGAGAAGATTCTTCGAGATGTAGAGGCCAAGGCCCGTGCCCAGCCCCTCCTCTTTCGTCGTAAAGAAGGGGTCGAAGATGCGGGAGGCCGTCTTTGCGTCCATCCCGCAGCCGTTGTCTTGCACGTCCAGGACAAGGCCCTCTTTCCCGGAGGCCCCTCGCCGCACATCGAGCCGGATGTGAGAGTCCGGCTTGTCCGCCGCCTGGGCGGCATTGATCAGCAGGTTGATGAGAGTCTGCTCGATGGCATCGGGGTCGGAGACTATTTCGGGCATGTCCTGCTGCACCTGCACGTCGAAGGTCTTTACCGTCTTGCGGATCTGCGTGTGGCAGATGGCGACGGCCCTTTCCACGACGCCGGTGGGCAGGATCGCCCTTGCCCCCTTCTCGTCCTTCTTTCGCGAGAATTCCTTCAGCTTGGCCACGGTCGTGTTGATCCGCATGGAACCGTGCTCGATGTTCTCCAGCAGCTTTATCACATCGTTGCGAAAATCCATGTACGCCATGCCCTGAACCTCGTAATGGGGCGTCCTGGCGGCGTGCTCGTCGAGGACCGGCAGGATCTCCTGGAGATAATCGTGGAGGATCGGGATGTTGAAGCTGATGAAATTGTTCGGGTTGTTGATCTCGTGGACGATCCCGGAGATGAGAAGCCCCAGCGAGGCGAGCTTTTCGCTCTGGATCAGCTCCCTTTCCATCAGCCTCTGTTTCGTGCGGTCGGTGATCCGGATGATGGCCATGCTGTGATCCCCGCCACTGGCATGGACCGGGTAGACGAACACCTCCTCGTAGCGTGCGGAATCCCCCCTCGCTTCGAGTTCGTAACGGGCGGGCCTCTCCTCGGCGATGGCCGACCGGACGAGGCCGGATGCCTCCTGGCCGTAGCGTCCCTGGAAGGACTCAAGACAGGAGGTCCCGATCACATCCCGGTACAGCAGCGCACCGAAAAAGCTCAGGGCCGCACGGTTGAGCATGATCAGCGTCATGTCCTCCCGGACCATGACCAGCGGATCGGAGATGCCGTCGAATACCGCTCGGAGCATGTTGCGGCTCTCCCGGATCTGCAGATCCGAACGCTTGCGGTCCGTGATGTCGCGCCCCACGGCCTGATGCTCGACAAGGTTTCCCGCACCGTCGTAGATTGCCCGGTTGGTCCATTGCATCCAGCGGATCTCACCGTCCGGGCGCTCCGTCCGGAGCTCGACGTGGATCACGGGGTTCTGCGGATTCAGGGAGCGCAGGGCCGCCTTGATCATACGTTGATCCTCCGGCGGCGTGGGCCTGTACCTTGTCCACAGGAGCTCCTCGCGCTTTTTCCCGAAGAAACGGCAAAAGGCCTCATTGACAAACGAAAGGGCCCCGTCGGGACGGAAACGGCAGATGAACTCCGTCTGGTCTTCAACGATGGCCCGGTAGAGCTGCTCGCTGTTGACGAGCGCCTCTTCCGTCTTGTGGTGCTCCTCGAGCTCGATCTTCAACAGCATGTTGGCGATGTCGAGCTCCCGGGTCTGGTCGGCAACCTGTTTCTCGAGATCTTCCTTGGCGAAGAGCAGGATCCGGGCGGCCTTCTTCTGGGCCGTGATGTCCAGGGCCGTGAAGACGACCCCTGCTGCAAGATTGGCCGGGTCGATGGGGGCGGAGCTCAGGTGTACGTCGATGATGGTGCCGTCCTTCCGTTTCCAGCGCGTCTCGACAGCCCCCTTGCCCCTGGCTGCGATCTCGGCGTACTTCTCCCGGCCCGCCCGTTCAAACTCCCCATCATCGGGGTAAACGAAGCGTGCGCTTTTCCCCTTGAGCTCACCGACAGCATATCCGGTCATTGCGGTCATGCCCTCATTCACCCACCCGAGGACACGGTCATGGACGATTCCCACACCAATGGGGGCCGCCTGGAGGATGCTCTGCAAAAGGGCTTCATTCTTTCGCAGCGCTTCCTGGGCCGCCTTGAGCTCACTGATGTCGGTTACGATGCCCGTGGAGCCGACCACCCGGCCGTCCTTGATGATCGGTCGGGCTATGTTCAGGCCGAAAAACCGGCTCCCGTCCCGCCGCAACATGGTGTACTCATAATCGAATGCGACCCCTTCGCGAATCTTCTGCACGTTACGGACGAGGGCTTCCATCGACTGGGGATCAATGACCTGCGAAAACTTGACGCCTTTTTCGACCTCGTCGGCGCTGAAGCCGAACATGTCCAGGGCCGCCTTGTTCGCATAGATGACCTTGCCGTCCAGTGTCGCCTCATAGATTCCCGCAGGCATGTTATCCGCCAGTTCACGGTATCGCGCTTCGCTGGCTCGCAGGGCCTCATCGGCCTTCTTTTTCTCGGTGACATCGAGGGCCGTGATGACGACCCCCTCTGCCGCGTCGTCCGAATAGAGGGGCGACACGCACAGCAGGACGTCGATCATGGATCCGTCCTTGCGCTTCCATCTCGTCTGCGCTTCCCCGATCCCGTCCTTCCCGATGCTGCCGTAGAGCGCCTTGCCCACCCGCTGGAACTCTTCTTCGTTTTCGTAGAGGAGCCGGGCGGTCCTTCCGCTTACGTCATCCTCGCCGTAGCCCGTCATGCGCTGATAGTATTCGTTGGACCACTGAAGCGTCCGTTCACGGCCGAAGGCAATCCCCACAGGCGCGGCCTTCAGGATGCTTCGCATCATGGCTTCCTGCTGCCGGATGGTTGCGTGGGTCTCCTCCAGGGCCCGTTCCTTCTCTTCCCGCTCGATGGCGGCGCCGAGGATTTCGGAGGCTGCCCCCAGGGGAGCGACCTCCTCCTCGGTCCAATGGATATCGCCCGAGTAATCTACAAACCCCATGTAGCCCCACCAGCGCTCGCCTATCAGGACAGGGATGACGGCAATGGAGAGCTTCCTGTCGAGGGAGAGGTCTTCCACGTCCTTGTCGGGGAACTGACTGATCGTGCCGTAAATCGGCCGCCCCTCGCTCTTTTCGTAGACCCACCGGGAAAAGCGGACGGCGAGTTTTGAATTTCGAAGGAACTTTTGCCGGTTCCGGGTACCCTCTACCTGCGGGGAGAGCCATTCGTAGCTGTTGAGGACGGCGATATCGCCACCCTCCCCGATGCGATTCTCGCAGAGGAAGACGTGGGAGGCGTTCATGGCGGCGCCAAAGCGCTCGAGGACCCTCTCGATCCGGTCCCTCCAGGAGGAGCCCTTCAGAAATCCCTCGGCGGCAAATGTCACGGCCTCCAGGATGGTGGCCCGTTTTTCCAGGATCTCCTGTGTGTACTTCCGGTAGGTGATGTCCCGGCCCACGGACTGGTATTCAAGAATGTTTCCGCTTTCGTCGAAAAGGGCCCGGTAGGTCCACTGATTCCAGAGGATGTCGCCGAGGACGGTCACGACGCGATATTCGAAGGTATCGACGGGGTGCTCCGGCCGGAGATCCTTCAGGCGGGAATAGACCTGTTGGCGGTCCGCCTCGGAAATGGACAATAGAACGTTGCGGCCGCCCAGTTCCTCTTTCTCAACGCCGAAGTAGCGGCAATAGGCTTCGTTGACATAGGTCAGGGCGCCGTTGGGGCGAAAACGGCAGATGAGCTCCGTCTGGTCCGACTCTCCTGGATGATCCGATTGATCGGCGCCGGAGGTCGTGCGTGGCTTCGAGCTGATCTCGTACAGCGCCCCCTCGGAAAAAACGGGCTCGCCTGCATCGTCCCGGATATCCTTCACTACCTTGTAGAGTCTTCGGATGCGGCCGTCCCTGTCGAGGATCGTGTAATCGCTTTCCGTTGCCGACTTGATGTCTGCGCCGGCGGGTCGGGCGGACCTGGCACTTTTTGACTCCTTTCGGACGGATGCCGGATCGGGACGATTTTCCGACGCTGATTCTTTCCCGGCACGCCGTCTCGCGGCTGGCGACCTGAAGGGCTCCTTCTCCGCATCGACTGTGCGCAGCTGCCTTTCGGCCTCGAGCAGTCTGTTGATCAAGGCCTTCTTCGACATCCTGTCATAGTGTGGTGCGCTCATCGTTTCTGTCAGTTCCCCGTGAAAAATTGGGCAGTAAAGCCAGTGCAATGCAAAAGTCAAACCGGATGGCGCCTTATGGAGAGAATTCCCAAAGGAATCGGGCACGGCGGTCATCGTGCCTGCCCGACGAACGTGAGGTGAGAATGCCTCTCGCGGAAGGGTGCCGGGGAAAGGCAGGCGGGTGGAAGACCAGGGGGGGCGGGCTTGAGGCTGGCGGATGGCAGCAGAACGAATGAACTACCCCGCAGCGAGCTACGGGGTATCAAACAAGAATGTCATGCCCGTGAAAGAGGGCATCCATCCTGGATTCCCTCTTTCGAAGGCTGATTGAAGGATTGCGTTACCAAAGAACAAAATCCATATTCCCTCTGCGTTGAAAAAGAGTCTTGCTTTTCAACATAGAGGGAATGACTAATTCGAAGCAAGAGAGCGGGTCTGGCAAAACTG
>DCVI01000210.1 GCA_002327315.1 Syntrophaceae bacterium UBA2192
ACTTACGCAAGTAAGTACTAGTTGATTAGGGAGAACGGGCAGCGCTAGAGCAGGCTGTCTGCTCTTCCCCAGTCAACCAATTATCCAGTCAACCAATTCCTGCAGCGAAGCTGCATTGGGGGAGGAAGGGGGATTTGTATCCTTGTGGCTTGAGGCTCCGCGTCAGCGGCTATTCCGCACCCTTGACAGGTGCCGCTTTTGGCCTCACACGGATCGTCACTTCGACGCTCAGGGGCTTGCCCCCCTCGAAAGACACCTCGGGCGGGGTGATCAGCTTGGCCGAGAAGGAGGTTGTGGCCGTTACTTTTCTCAAGTCGACGGGTTCCGTAGGAATCTGCAGGTCTGTCCCAATGAGCCGTTTCGGCAGGAGCACCGACACATGGGTCGGTTTTGCATCGATGCGCTGCAGGATTACCCCCGGGGGCAAGGACCCTTCAGTGCGCACATCCACAGGCAGGACCGCGTTGCGCAGCCTGGAGGCATTCACGATGATGCGGCTGGGCGTCACGTTCACCACGGAGATGTTGGCCGGCGTCTTGATCATGTCGTTGGTCAGTTCGATCTCCTGCCTTCCTTCCCTTACGCCCGACAGATCGACGGAAACCCGCAGGCTCGAGGGATTCAGTAGGTTGAAGGCCTGTTCGGGCCCCGACAGGGTGCCTTTCGCCTCGGTGATCTTCGTCCCCTCGATGACCCACTGGGGCGAGAGGTTTCTGTACTCGATGGGTAGGGTGAAGTCGCGCCGGACGAGATCTTTCTGATATCCGAAGGCAACCCACAGGATGGAGGCCAGAAGGATGGCCGTTGCCTTTTCCAGGGGATTGCGCCGGAACCAGCCCAGGAAGTGGTCTGTCTTGCCTTTCGGCATCTTCTTCCCGTAGAGACGTTCGAGGATCATGCTGAGCTCGGTGGGATTTTTCAGGACGTCGATCCGTCCCGCGAAGGCCACGGAGATCGTGCCCCGCTCCTCGGAAACGACGATGCAGGTGGCATCGGTGCGCTCCGAAAGTCCAAGGGCCGCCGTGTGGCGCAGGCCGAGGTTGCCGATTCTCTCCGCATTGGTCGAAAGGGGCAGGTGGCAGCCGAAGCTGACGAGCCGCCCGCGATCGATGACGACGGCCCCGTCGTGACCGATGGAGTGGGGGTCGAAGATGCTCTCGAGCAGAGGCTGGCTGAGCACCCCGTCCAGGGGGTAGCCGCCGGCCAGATGCCGGTCAAGGGGGTCCTGGCCCTGGATGACAATCAGGGCGCCCATGTGCTGGCGGGCCAGGTTCGCCGCGGACTGGACGATGATCTCCACCTCCGCGTGGAGCGTGGAGACGCGGCCGCTTTTGCGGAAGCGGCCCCAGGTGGCGATTCGCTCGAAGAACCGCCGGAACTCCTCCTGGAAAATGATCACCATGGCCAGGAGGATGACGGCGAAAAATCCCTGGAGCACCGCCGCCGAGAGGTAGAGCTGGAACGAGCGGGCCAGGTAGTAGATGATGCCGAGGATACCGATCCCCACGAGGACAAACCGCGAGGCGGCGTCCCTGAACCAGACCAGCAGTCCATAGATCATGAAGGCGATCAGAAGGATGTCAAAAAAATCCTGGATCCGGAAGCTGTGAAGAAGAATGGATATGTCCATCGGTGTATGTATACCCGTTTATTTTTAATAAGAACCTCTGCCCTGATTCGCCATGCAAGCAGCGCGCCTTGAATTCGTCGTATTTATTTAACACATTTTGCTCAAAACGCTACCCCAAAATTTACCGAAAGCCCCGAAAGGCCCGCCAGCGGCCTTCCGGCCGGCGTTTGCGGGCAGCGAAAAGCGGTTTGACCGGTGCCGGAAATCCTGTTATAAATTTCGCCTGCAACAGGAGGGAACGCATCACTTGAAAATCATTCTTGCCGGTTTCAACCTCGACTACGAGACGATTCGAGAAGTCCAGGCCGCCAACCCTGAAGCAACGCATTTCACGCCGGAGACCCTCTCGGCGGCCTACGCCCGCATCAGCCGCAACCCGGCGCCCGTCAACGAACTGAGGGCTGCCGCCCGCAAGGAAGTGGAGAAGGCGCGGCGTTCGAACCAGGCGATCGTCTTCGACATGGGGCACAGCTCGATTGCCGAGCACGCCGTCTTCAACATCGACGTGCTGGGGGTCTCGCGCCTGCTCGTCGAGGAGATCGAGAAGTTCCGCCTGTGCTCCTACACGGAGAAGTCCCAGCGCTACGTGCTCCTGCGCGATGACTTCGTCATCCCCCGGGAGATCCGGGAGACCGGCCTCGCGGAGAGCTTCACCCGGACTGTGAAGGCCCAGAACGCCTTCTACCACAGGCTCTACGAGGGTCTGCTGCCCTGGGTCCTCGACCGGAACCCGGAGCTTGCCGCCTCACCGGCGAATCGCTCCATGCTGGAAGGCTGGGCCAAGGAGGATGCGCGCTACGTGCTCTGCCTGGCCACGGAGGCCCAGCTCGGGATGACGCTCAACACGCGCAACCTCGAGCTCATGCTCCGGCGGCTTGCCGCCTGCCCGCTCGACGAGGCCAGGGAGTACAGCCGGCAGCTCTACGACGCTACAAAAGAGATTGCACCTTCCCTTGTCCGCTACACGGCGGCCACGGAATACGACTGCCTGACAAGGGACAATCTCCGCGAGATCGCCGGGACGATCATCGGCAAGGCCGGGGGCCG
Source organism: Syntrophaceae bacterium UBA2192 (assembly GCA_002327315.1). Classification (GTDB taxonomy): domain Bacteria; phylum Desulfobacterota; class Syntrophia; order Syntrophales; family UBA2192; genus UBA2192. The sequence continues at coordinate 2,678 of DCVI01000210.1, forward strand.
CCCCGCCGCCCGCCCGCCCGAAGAGGTCCGCCTCGCCTGGGCAACACCCGATGCGGATACCCGCACCGCCGCCGCGCTCCTTCATGCCGCATCCCGCCTCCCCCTCGTGGAGTGCCAGGGAATTGCCGCCTCCATGGCTCCCGACGACCGGGAAGCCCTCTTCAAGTCCTCCTTCCGCTGCATGAAGGCCTGGGACACGCCGCTTCGGGAGTTCGAGAACGTGGATCTGCAGTTTGACCTCGTCGTGAGCGCCTCGTGCTTTGCCCAGCTCAAGCGGCACCGGATGGCCACACTCGTGACACAGGACTACGACCCGGCCCTCGATGTGACGGTGCCGCCGTCGATTGCCGCCATCGGCATGGAAAGGCCCTTCCGCGAGATGATGGCCCGGACGGAGGAGACCTTCGAGACGATCCGGCGAGCCGTGCCCCTGGCGGCCCCCTACATCCTCACCAACGCCCACCGCAAGCGCGTCCTCATGAAGCTCAACGCCCGGGAGCTCTACCACATCGCCCGCCTGCGGGCCGACCGCCACGCCCAGTGGGACATCCGGCACCTCACGGGAAAAATGCTGGCCCAGGCCCGCAAGGCCATGCCGCTCACCCTCATGATGGCCGGCGGCAAGGATTGCTTCGCGGAGCTCTACCGGGAAAACTTCCCATCGACTTGACCCGGGAAACAAACGGAATGATCCAGCTCAACGCCCTCTTCGCGGGCTTCATCGTCCTCTTTGCCGCCGCCGCCCTCACCCGGTACGGGCTTGCCCGGATGAATATCGCCTACCTGCGCGAGCACGGCCACATCGTCCCCGAGGCCTTCCGGGATCAGATCGACGGTGCGACCCTTGCCCGCATGCGGGATTACACCGTGGAATCGTCGCGATTTCAGTCCCTGGAGTCTCTCGCCGACGATGCCATCCTGCTGGCCGTGCTGGCCGGCGGGGTGCTCCCCTGGCTTTGCGGCGCCATCGAGTCGTGGAACTTCCACGCCGTCTGGTCCGGCACGCTCTTTATCGGCATTCTCTACGCGGCAAGCGTTCTGCTCGACATCCCCTTCAGCCTCTACAGCACCTTCGTCATCGAGAAGAAATACGGCTTCAGCACCATCACACCGCAGCTCTGGCTCATCGATCTCGTCAAGTCCCTGGCCGTCTCCGTCATCCTGATGGCCCTGCTCTTCATCCCCTTCTTTGCGTTGATCCACTGGCTGCCCCGGTCGTGGTGGTTTGCCGCCTGGGTGTTCTTCGCCCTCTTCCAGATGCTCATGATCTGGCTCTACCCCCTGGTGATCGCCCCGCTGTTCAACAAGTACCTCCCCGTCAAGGACGAGGTGCTGAGGGATCGCATTCTGGCCATGGCCGAAAAAGCCGGCCTGCGGGCCGAGGGCATTTTCGAGGTCGACGCCGGCAGGCGCAGCCGCCACTCCAACGCCTACTTCACGGGGCTTGGCCGATCGAAGCGGATCGTGCTTTTCGACACGCTCATCGCCACCCACAGCCACGACGAGATCGTGGCCGTGCTCGCCCATGAAATCGGCCACTGGAAGCTCCGCCACGTCCTGAAGCAGCTCCTCCTCATGGAGGTCGTCGCCCTCGCGGGCTTCTACCTGGTTTACCGTCTCATCGGCTGGCCCCTGCTCTACGAGACCTTCGGGTTTGCGGGGCCCCTGCCCTACGCAGGACTTCTGCTTGCGGCCATCGTGCTGAAACCGGCGGCCTTCTTCTTCACACCCATCGGCGCCGCCATCTCGCGCAAGTACGAGAAGGATGCAGACCGCTACGTGCTGGGACTTGTCGGCTCAACCCGCTACCTCGCGCAGGCCCTGAAACGCCTGGCGAAGGAGAACCTGGCCAACCTCCACCCCCACCCGACCTACGTTGCCTTCTACTACTCCCACCCGCCGCTCGCCCAGCGGGTGGAGCGCCTGCAGGCCATGGATGGAGAAGAAGTTGTGAAGGTGAGAGGATAAGAAGGTCGGACAGGTTGTCGGCTACAAAGATGTCACCGGTTCTCCAACCTTCTCACCTTCCAACCCTCTTACCCTCTGCCCTCTCGAGCCGGCAAAATTGTTTTCCGGCACTCGGGCCGACAGGCCTCTTGATTTTGATCCGTGAATCGATAAAATGAGGCAAAACAGGCTGCAAAGGTAGGAAAGCATGCCCATCTACGAGTTCTACTGCCGGAAGTGCAACACCCTCTACAATTTCTTCTCCCGGAGCGTCAACACGGAGAAAATCCCCTCCTGTCCGCGCTGCAAAAAGGTGAAGCTCCAGCGCCGGATGTCGGTCTTCGCGAAGATTTCCCAGAGAGGCGACGATGCCGCGTCAGAAGACATGCCCGGCCTCGACGAGTCGAAAATGGAAAAGGCGATGGAGATGATCGCCAGGGAATCCGGCGGGCTTGACGAGAACGACCCCCGCCAGGCCGCCCGGTTGATGCGGAAACTGACCGATGCCACGGGGCTCTCCCTCGGGCCGAAGATGGAGGAGGCCCTTGCCCGGATGGAAAAAGGGGAGGACCCGGAAAAGATCGAGGAAGAGATGGGCGACAGCATCGGCGAGGACGAGCTGTTCGTGATGGCGAAAAAGGCCGCAAAGGGGAAAAAAGGCGCCGCGCCGCGGGTCGACGACAAACTTTATGATCTGTGAACATGCAGGCTCACGGCGTGAGGCGTAGGGACCATGGACGCATCGAGGGCCCTCAGCCCCTACCCCGCCGAATACGAGGAATGGGCCACTCTCCCCCAAGACCATCTATTTCCGGTTTCTCACGCACCTGGACAGGCTGCGCCCCGAGATGCTCAGGCATCTCGTCGAGATCGACTACGTCAGGCACTTCGGTCTCGTCGCCGTCGTCTGGGAGATGGAAGCCGAGGTGGAAACGATCACCGGGATGTGCCGCTACATCGCGACGGACCGGATGGACCATGCCGAGCTGACCATCGTGCTGCGGGACGACTGGCAGGGCCTCGGGCTCGGCAAAATGATGGCCACCCGTGTCGTCAACATCGCCAAGGGAAAGGGCATCGAGAGGATCGAGATCCTTTTCGACTCCCGCAATGAGGGCATGCAACAACTCTTCCGCTCCCTGGGCTACATCGTCCTGCACGAGACCTCCATCCTCGACATCGCAGACCGGATGGAAATCGTCATCGGGGGGGTCAACCTATGACAGACCCCTTCCCTGATCTCCCTCTCCCTATGGAAAACATTTTCCTTGATCTTCCTCTCCCTTGAGGGGAGAGGATTGAGGTGAGGGTGAATCCTTCCTTTTTCATTTGAAGCGGGCCGGGGTGAGGGTGAAAACGAATGCACTCGCTTCCCCCGCAGCAAGCTGCGGGGGAAGCGAGCATAATAATAGACAAACCCATTCCTTAAGTTTCTAAATTCCTGGCATCTTGATGCAAGGAATTTTAATAATCCCCTTCCTTCCAGCAGGATCTCGGGATTCCGGATTCGGGAAGACCAGGAAGCCGTGCCATGAAAAGAAAGAATTGAATCCACACTGCCGATCAGCTACTCTTCAATCGATAGCGTGATGCGCTGTGGTGAGGATTATGGATTCAAGCCGATCGTCTCTCGGTCATACCCCTTTCAAGGACCTGAAATCCCGCATCAAGGAAAAGCCCCCGGAAAAGCGGGAGGAGCCCCGGAGGCCGGTCGTTGAGCCCGCTGCCCATGACCCCGAGGCGGACAGGGAATTCTTCCGCCAGGCCATGGAGGGCGCCCGCCCCCTGACAGGCTCGAACCGGCAAGAGGGAAAGGGGAGCCCTGCCCCGGCCGGCCTGGCGCCGAAGAGCGCCGGCGAGGAAGCGCTGGAAGGGATGAAGGCGCTCATTGCCTCCGGCCGGGGATTCGTTGTCGCCGACACGCCCGAATACATCGAGGGGACGGGATACCGGGTGGACCCGAAGATGGCCGAGCGGCTGCACCGGGGCGAGTTCTCCATCCAGGCCCACATCGACCTTCACGGCCTCGGCGCCGAGGAGGCCCGCATCGCTTTCGAGGATTTCCTGCGGGAATCGGTCATCCGCAACCGGCGCTCGCTGCTCGTCATCCACGGCCGGGGCCTCTCCTCGCAGGGAGAGCCCGTCCTGAAGGCCAGGCTGACCGAGTGGCTCACCCGCGGGCCCTGGCGAAAGTGGGTCATCGCCTACTCGAGCGCCAGGCTCTGCGATGGCGGCGCCGGGGCGACGTGCATCCTCCTGCGGACAAGGCCCGTCACGAAACGACTCAAAAAAAACCCCTCCAGGGAGCGGCCATGAGAAAATTTGCAAGAACCCTGACCCTGGCTTTCAGCGCCGGGGCGCTGGGCGGACTCGTCAACAGCCTCTGTGTCTGGCTTGCCGTGAAGTACGGCCTCACGGCGGCCCTCGGTGTAAGCCTCGCCGCCCCCCTGACCCCTGCGTGGATCTACCCGCGCATTGTATGGGGCGGGATCTGGGGGCTTCTGTTCGTTGTCCCCCTCTGGGAGAGAAACCCCTTTCTCCGGGGGCTTTTCTTCAGCATCGGCCCGACTCTGGTCATGCTCTTCGTGATCTTCCCCCTGAGGCTGGGCAAAGGGATGATGGGCCTCAACCTGGGGACGTGGACACCCGCCTTCGTCATCTTCTTCAACGCCGCCTGGGGCTGGACGGCGGCGCTGTGGATGAGGTGGGTGAACCGATGATGCGGGGTCTATCCCGTCTGTTCCGTCTAGTCCGTCTAGTCGGTCGAAAACGGGGGAGCGATAGGTGAATCATTCTCCGCTTGCGGACATCCTTTGCTCCTGGGACCTGCAATTCAAGGCCGAGCACCCAGAAGTGCCGCTGGCCGGGAGCCCGGAGAGGTCGCTGTTCCGCACTGTGATCGAAGACGCGGGCGCAAAGCGTTTTGTCCTCGAGAAGATCGATCCTCGCATGGTCGATCGGAAACGGGAGATTGCCGCAGCGGTCGAGTACCTTGCCGGGCAGGGACTGGCGGGGGTCCACCCCTATCTCAGGAACCGGGACGGGAATTTCATCACGCAGGCCGCAGGCAGTTTCTGGCAGGTCTCCCCTTTCATTGACGGCGTGGAGCTCAGGCGCCCCGAATACACCCACGAGGCCTGGCGGGGAAGGGCGCTGGCCGGGTTCCTCATCGAAATGAAGGAAAAATCCGAAGGCATCCCTTTCGGCAACCCGGGGCGCCCCTTTTCGATTGCGGAGTTCACCCGCGATCTCATGGCGAAAATGACCCGCCACAACCCCGAACGGGCCGCTGCCGCGCTGAAGCCCTACCACCATGTGGAGAAGCATTTATTCCCCGCCCATGACGGTCTTCCCGTCGCCTTTTGCCACGGCGATGCCCACCCGGTTAACGTAATCTGGGGCGAGGATCAAATCCAGGCTGTTATCGACTGGGAATTCCTGGGATACAAGCCGGACATCTATGACGCGGCCCTCGTCGTCGGCTGCATCGGGATGGAGGATCCGGAAAGCCTCACGGGACCGCTGGTCATGGCGTTCATTCAAGATCTGCGGGCCGCAGGCTGTTTCGGCGTCTCGGGTTTTGCCGTGCTTCCCGAGTTTGTGATTGCCCTGCGCTTTGCATGGCTGTCGGAGTGGCTTAGAAAGAAAGACGAGGAGATGGTGGAGATGGAGACGGACTACCTCCATCTTCTTCTCGATGACCGGGAGAAGCTACGGCTCACCTGGGGACTTTGACGGGAGGGGTCGGGCCGCACGGGGCGCAGAGATACCCCTCGGGCCGGAAGGCTGACCGGCAGCATTCCGGGTGCAGGCTCTGTGAACCGGGGGTCAGCCCGTGGCAGGCAGCACGAGCATCGTACACGTGGCTTCCTTGACCAGCCTGTCGGTCACGCCGCCCAGCAGGCTTTTCAGGACCCCTTTCTTCGCGTGCGGCTCGATGACGACCAGATCGATCAGCTTGTCCCTCATGTAAACCAGGATCTGCTCGAAGGTCACCCCGTGGCGCTCGTCGATCTCGATCTCGACATCGGTTTGCATCGCCACTTTCCTGATCTCCTCGAGCATTTTCTGCCGCGCGATCACTTCGTCATTCTTCTCGACGGTGGCGATCACCTCCGGGTCGATGACGGCATCCCCGACGGCTATCGGCAGCCGTTCGTCCACGTGAAGCAGATAGACCTTCCCACGGGAGACCGCGGCAATGCCGATCGCCTCCCTCAGCGCCCGCTCGGAATCTTCGGTGAAATCCGTCGGCACGAGGATCTTTCTCGGTGCAAACATCATCATCACCTCCCTTCAACGATTTGCATGCTGTCAAAAACCGTCCATCTGCGGCAGGAAAACCGTTCCGCGGTATTACACGAGTTGAGGGCGGCAGGAGTGGGATTGAAGCGATGAGGCGCTCAGGGCTAACGGGATCCGGAAGAGAGATCTTCTTCAGAATGCAAAACGATTTTCGTGAACATCCTTAATTTTTTATAGGCCCCTCGCGGGCCCTTGTCAAAGGAATTTCATGTCTGTCATCCCGGGGTACAGGTTGTGAAGATTTCGATTGCATCCGATTATGGAAGGATTAAAATAATAGATATTACCGTTTCCTTTGAATCGTCTGATCGCCTCTATCTTTCTGGCGCGCAGGCATCCGATTCGTCAACATTTGTTGCACGTTCCTAAAGCAGCCTTTCAGGGAGTTTCCGGCGCGGGAGAAGATCCCTCGCGATTGTTAAAAGAAAGGAGGCGCAGGATGGACGAAAAGCAGATGAAAAAATTTCTCGCGGGACTCTGTCTCACGGGGCTTCTGACAGGGGCGGGACTGGCGCCTGCGAATGCCCAGCAGAGCGGTCAGAGCGGCTGAGGCGGTCAGAAGCCGGGCGCGGTCCGCGCCCCCCAAACCGGTTGAAGCGGAAGCACACCGGGTACGGTTCGTACCCCCCAGGAACAGCAGAAGATGGATGAAGAGAAGGCCCAGCAGCAGAAAAGCCGGGAGGAAAAGGACAAGGAGCAGAAGACACCCGAGCAGAAGCCCGGGCAGAGCGGCTGAGGCGGAACGAAAAGATAGTGCAGTTGGCACTCAGAGAAAAAGGCAGGGCCCCGAAGGCTCTGCCTTTTTTATGCCCGATGAGCGCCCGTGGGTTGCTCCGCTTCAAAAAGGATCGCCGCTTCAGGCCGGCAATGCAAGATCAAGCAGTTTCTTCGGATCGTCGACAATCACGTCCGGCAGGGCCCTCTCCAGCCGGCTCCGCGGATGCCACCCCCATGTGACGGCCACGGTCTTCACGCCTGCCTCCCTCGCCTCGCGGACGTCCCCCGCCGTGTCGCAGACGTAAAGGGAACGATTGCCGTTGGTCCCGCAGCGATCCACGGCATACCGGATCTTCTCGATCTTGCTGAAGGCAAAATCGGCCGCCAGGATGTCGTCGAAGTATGGAGAAAAGCCGTACTTTCCCAGCATGAGCCGGATCGCGAAAGAAGAGTTGGAGGAAATGATGACCAGCACATGGCGCTTTTTCAGTTCCGCCAGCACGGGGATGAGCCCTGAGAAGGGTCGGACGACGTCGTAGTCCAGGGTGGGTGTCACGGCCTTCGAGGCCGCCATGAACTCGCCCACGTTGACGCCGCGCTTCGTGACGGCGCTGAAGAAGTTCTCTTCGAAGAGATCGAGAAACTCCTCGCGGGTTTCGATCGGCCGCTGGCCGATCTTTTCGAGGCAGAGATTCACCGACTTTTCATAGAGGCTGAGGGAATCGACGAGAACGCCGTCGAAGTCGAAGAGAAAAAGTTTTTCGGGCACCGTTTGTGGAGAACCTCCCGCCATTGTGATCAGCGGCCCTTTTACCAGATTGCCGGCGNNGGTCACGGGTCACGGGTCACCGTACTTCAGGGAATTGCGTCGATGAAGCAATAGGGATCCCGATGGGTCAGGACATCCAGACCGAAGCTGTAGGCCGATGCAAGGCACCCCCCGCAGACGGCCCGGATCGGGCAGCCCAGACAGGCCTGCGAGCCGGAGCGGTAGCGGCGGGCCGGCGCGGAGTCATAGATCCGGGCAAGGCTTGATTCGTGGATGTTTCCGATGGGGGAAGGGAATTTGCGGCAGGCGTGTACCTCGCCGTCGGGCAGAAGCGTGAGGAAATTAAAGGCGGCTCCGCAGCCGTACCCCGTGCAGCCGCCGAAAACCCCGCTGCCATGCGCGTGGCAGAAGACATTCAGCAGATTGTCCTTGAGGCCAATCACGGGGTTTTTCTCTGCCGCTTCCAGGTATTCGCCGAGAAAGCCTATGTAGTCGGCCTGCCCGGGAAGGGCAAGGGCCGCACCCTGGCCCGCCCTCGAGAGTCGGTTAAACGTGAAAAGATCGGCCCGGTCTCGCAGGATTTCCGCCAGCGGCAGGACCTGGCCGATATTGTCGGCAGTGAGCGTCAGCATGACCATGGAGTAGATGCCGAACGCCCTGAGCCCATCGAGGAATTCCAGGGCCCGCCGGAAGGTCCCTCGCCCCCGGATCCGGTCGTTGTGGATCTCCAGGCCCTCGAGACTCACCTGGAAGGCGGCGGGCTTCTGGATCTCGACGATCCGCTCGAGCATCTCCCGCGACGTCGGGTTGCCCAGGATGACGACGGGAAAGCCCCGATCGACGGCGGCCCGGTAGAGATCGAGGAACTTCGGATAGAGCAGGGGGTTGCCACCGCTGAAGCTCACCTGGCCTCCCACGAAGCGCTCCCGGCAGAACTCCCGGAGCTCATCGAGAACCCGCAGGGCCGTTTTCATGCTCAGGGGCGAGCGTCGGCTGCGGTCGTAGCAGTGCCTGCATCGCAGATCGCAGGCCTGGGTGATATGCCACTGGAGCGTGAACATCGGCGAAACGAGGAATTCGACGCCGGCCTCCGCAGGGAATACGGCGGGGTCGCGCCGGATCCGGGAAGGGGGTGAAAGAAGAATGCCCTGCTCGGCGGCACGCCGTAATGCCCCGTCGACGGCGCCGACAGGGATCGACCCCGTCTCGGCCGCCTCGTGAGGCAAGATGCCCTCAACGGTCATCTTGAGGACGAGGAGGTCCTCCTCGTAAGCCTTCCTGGCGATGACCGATCCCGATTCGGGCCGGCGCCAGACGAGCACGACCTCGTCTCCCCGTTTCGGGGCTTCGGCGTTCCTGCGATCGTCGTTCATCCAGGCGGGAATGCCCTTCCACTTCACGGACAAAAGACGCAGGGCCGGGTTCACCGTCAGCCGATCAAGGGTGTCGAGCCCGGGGATTTTCTCTTTTTCCACCTCATGGACGGCCCGCTCGAGACGGGCAAGATCGGTAAGGAAAGGGGGAATGCTCTTCGGGCGATGATTTCCTTCCAGGAGATCCGGGAGCGCCGAGGGTTTGCGGCACAACGCCGCAAGACGTTTCCATCTCCTCGTGCCGAGCAGGACGCGGCACAGCGGGTAGATGCGTTCCAGGGGTTTCGGGGAAGAGCGCGGCATGGGTTCGGCCTCATCCCTTGGGATTGATTGTGGAATCACGGAGTGTGAATCGGGCCGGGACAGATGATGAGACATTGATACCAGCGGCCCGCCGGCCTGTCAAGCACCCGGAGAGCTAAGTAGTGTCCATCCGGAAACTGTAACC
>DCVI01000040.1 GCA_002327315.1 Syntrophaceae bacterium UBA2192
CTAATTACCAATCAACCAATTACCAATTACTAAAACTTCACCGCCGGTGCCGTTTTGGCCGCTGCGGGGGCTTCGAAGAAGGCCGCCGGGCTGAAGCCGAACATGCCTGCCAGGAGGTTGGCCGGGAAGCTTCGGATCTTGACATTATAAGCCTGGACGGCCTCGTTGTAGCGGCGTCGCTCCACGGCAATGCGGTTTTCCGTCCCCGCCAGCTCGTCCTGCAGCTTGAGGAAATTCACGTTGGACTTGAGCTCGGGATAATTTTCCACGACGACGAGCAGCCGGCTCAATGCCGAGGACATCTCGTTGTTCGCCGCGATCTTGTCCGGGATCGTTCCGGCCCCGCCCACTTTCGACCGGGCGTTGGTCACCTCGATGAATACATCCTTCTCCTGCTTGGCGTAGCCCTTCACCGTTTCCACGAGGTTCGGGATCAGGTCGTAGCGCCGCTGGAGCTGATTTTCAACCTGCGACCAGGAGGACTTGACCTGCTGGTCGAGGGCGACGAAGTCGTTGTAGGTCCCCTTGAAGAAGCCGTAAAGCGAGATGGCGATGACGGCCACGACGGCCAACGCAATCCAGAGTCCTTTCTTTGCCATATAACCTCCTATAAAAAGTTCATTTCCTTAATCTCCCTCGCCCTTGAGGGGAGAGGGCCGGGGTGAGGGTGGATGATCCCCTTCCTCAAACTTGGTCTGTCTAGTCTATCTGGTCTTTTTCGTCTATTTCGTCAGAATAGCGTCTGAATGCCTGAGTGTTAAAAACGAGATTGCCGCGTCGGCCTGTCGGCCTCCTCGCAATGACTTTTTATCTTGTCTTTTCACTGGCCACTAGCCACTGATCACTTCTTTGTCTCGTCTATCCGGTCATGAAATCCCCCTCTATCCCCCTTTTACAAAGGGGGATAGAGGGGGATTTTCTTTTCATGGCTCGAGCCCGTCGACGGCCTTGATCAGTTTTTGGATCTCCGCCGTGTACGACTGGAAGATGGTCTTCAAGTCCTCGAGCGAGAGGCCCTTCTTTCCCTCCCGCAGGTCGATGCAGCGCAGGAAGGGCGCGGCGTCGATCCCGTATATACCGGCCACGGCCGCAACGATCTCCCGCCGCCCATGGGGCATCTCCCTGCCCTTCAGGGTGAGCAGGGCGTTGAAAACCGAGAGAAAGGCCGTGATGGATGCCGCCATCAGCCGTTGCAGGTTCTCCGCCTTGTCCGCCGTTTCCAGGAACCGGGTGCGCAGCAGCATCAGCTTCCCCTTCAGCTCCCGCTCGCATTGGAGCCGCAGGGCGCGCTTTTCGAAGACGAGATCCCTGAGGACATCCTCGCCGTGGACGACCTGGTAATGTCGCTTCATGTTGAGGAACTCCACCGGGTAGACATCGACGGAGGAGCCGATCAAGGCCTTTGTGATGAAGAAGGGCGTTGCCACCGCCCTCTTCTTCCACTTCGGGACGAATGACAGGACCTTCTCGAGATCATCCGCCGCATCATCGGCGAGGACGACGAGGAAATTGATGTCCGACTTCCCGGCCACGTATTCGCCGCGGGCCCCGCTTCCGTAAAGGATGACCGACTGAAGCGCTGCGCCATAGATCCCCTTGAGATCCTCGACGATCTCCGGGAATATCTCCTGAGGCGTTTTCGGTATCTTGCTCATAGTCCTTTCCTTCTTTTCACAAGCCACTAACCACTAGCCACGAATCACTGCCTTAAAAATCCCCCCCTGCACCGCCACCTGCGGTAACACTTACCTTGATCTCCCTCTCCCCTCCGAGGGAGAGGGTTGGGGTGAGGGGGCTATTAAAAATCCCCCCCTGCACCGCCACCCCCGCTCATGCCGCCGCCGAAGCCGCCGAAGCCGCCGCCGAAGCCGCCGAAATCACCGGAAGAGCCGCCCCCGTGGCTCCGGCCGCCGCCACCGAAACTCGATAATAAAAGCAATGCCAGGATCTGCCGTCCCGTCGCCGTGAATAAAAAAAGCATGACGACAATGGCAAGGAGCAGCAGGGTGAAGGGGCTCACTGGCACCCCTCCCGTCGGACGTGCCGGCTGCATCTGCGGCCTGCCCGTGAGCGTCACGCCGGCATTGCGGGCGATCACGTCCGACACGGCCGTCATGGCGTTCAAGAGGCCTTTCCCGTAGTCGCCCTGCTTGAGGTGGGGGATGACGTGCAGCCGGAGGATCTCGCCGACGACCCCGTCGGGGAGGATGCCCTCGACGCCGTAGCCCGTCTCGATCCGCACCCGCCTCTCCTTCAGGGCCAATAGGATCAGAACCCCCTTGTCCTCGCCCTTCTTCCCGATGCCCCAGGACTCGTAGAGACGGGTGGCGTAATCGTCGACCACCATATCCCCCACGTCAGGCACTGTGGCCACGACGACGGCCGTGCCCGTCTTTTGCCAGATTTCCCGGGCGAGATTCTCCATGACGGCCCGCTGATCCGCCGGGATTACGTTGGCAAAATCATTGACGGCGCCTGTCGGGCGGGGGAAGGGAGGCTCCGCTGCAGCGCAAACCCCTGCCTGGAAGGCGAGCACGAAGATCAGAAGGAGTGCTGTCGTCAGACGTCTCATCACCGGTATCGTTCGGTCCTTTGTATGCGGGCATGTCCATGCCCTCTGTCATCAGATCGCATCATCGAGTCGGGTTCCTGACGCTCTTTGAAGTTATATCCCAGGTGAAGCGCGGAATGAAGTCAAATTTTTGCGCGCAATTACGGCAGGATAGAGGCGGCTGTCGCTGTGGCCGGAAGGGTGTTCTCTTTGGCAGAGTATTTGCACGACTGCGGGTACTCCAGCCGCACCGTTTCCCGAGGGTAGAGTCTCATACAAAACCGGTCTTCCCGAGAGAGTAGATGGCCGCCCCCAGCAGAAAAACAAAACAGCAACTGATCGAAGAGATCGAAGCCCTCCGGAAGCAACTCGACACCCGCGAGAAACCCCGCCGCGAGGAACCGGCCGAATCCCGGCAGCTTTACGAAACCCTGGCCCACAGCTCCCACGCCGGCGTCTACATCATTCTCGACGGGCGCTTTGAGTTCCTCAACGAAAAGGCGGCAGTCCTCGCAGGTTACCCCATCGAGGAAATGCTCGGCCGGAAGTGCTTCGACATCGTCCACCCGGAGGACCGCGAAGCGATCCGGGAGCGGGCGCGCGAGATGCTCAAGGGCCGCCGGTCAGCCCCCTACGAGTACCGGATCATCGCGAAGGACGGCCGGATCCGCTGGATCATGGAAACGGTGACCCCCATCCAGTACAAGGGACGGCGGGCCATCCTGGGCAACTCCATGGACATCACGGCCCAGAAGGAGCACAGCCGCAGGCTCCAGGAGCTGGAGGCCCTGGAGGCGTCCATCCTCGACGCCATCCCCCACGCGGTGCTGGGACTTGCCAAGCGCCGCGTCATATTCGCCAACGACGCCGTTGATGCCGTTTTCGGCTGGCGACCGGAGGAACTCAGCGGCAAGACGACGCGCATCCTCTACCGCAGCGACGAGGAGTACAACGACATCGGGAAATTCGTTTACTCGACGCTGCGCAGGCAGCGCACCTGCAGCGCCGAAATCCCCTGCCGTCGCATGGACGGCCGCGAGATCGTGGTGAGGCTTCATGCCTCCCGCATCGGCGACGACCTCAAAGAAGGGCGGATCATCGCCGTCTACGAGGACATCACGAAGCGAAAGCGCAGCGAGAAGGCGCTGCGGGAATCGGAGCGCTTCAACAAGGAGATCATCTCCAGCGCCCACGAGGGGGTCATCGTCTACGACCGAGAGGGCCGCTACATCGTCTGGAACCGCTTCATGGAGGATCTGACGGGACTGCCTGCCGAGGAAGTCCTGGGCGCGAACGCCTTCGAGGTCTTCCCCCACCTCCGGGAGCAGGGCGTGGACATCCTGCTGGATAGGGCCCTCGACGGGGCCACGATCGCGGCGCCGGATCTCACCTACTATGTCCCCCAGAGCGGAAAGACGGGCTGGATTTCGGGCACCTACGCCCCCTACCGCAACTCCCGCGGGGAGATCGTCGGCGTCATCGCCATGGTCCACGATATCACCGAGCGCAAGCTCGCCGAGGAGGCCTTGCGAAAGAGCGAGGAAAACTTCCGCGCCATCTTCGAGACGGCCCCGGACTGCATCTTCATCAAGGACCGCGCTCTCAAGTATGTGCTGGTGAACCCCAGCGTGGAGGCCCTCTTCGGCAAGCCCGCCGCGGAGATCGTGGGGCTTTCCGACGGAGAGCTGTTCGGGGAGGAAGCCGAACAGCGGACCCGCGAGATGGACTACCGCATCCTCGACGGCGAGATGGTTGAGGTCGAGAACAGCGAGACGATCAACGGCGTGCCCGTGACGCTGCACGTCGTGAAGGTCCCCATGTTCGACGACGAGGGGGAGATCATCGGCATCTGCGGCATCGCCCGCGATATCACCCAGACCCGGCAGCTCGAGGCCCAGCTTCTCCAGGCGCAGAAGATGGAGGCCATCGGGACGCTCGCCGGCGGGATCGCCCACGACTTCAACAACCTCCTCATGGGCATCCAGGGCCATGTCTCGCTGCTGCTCATGGACATGACGAACGAGCACCCCCATTCGGCCCACCTCACGGGCATCGAAAACATGATCCGCAGCGGCGCGACGCTGACCCGGCAACTGCTGGGCTTTGCCCGCGGCGGCAAGTACGAGGTGAAGCCCACGGACCTCAACGACCTCATCCGGAAGTCCTCGGAGATGTTCGGCCGGACGAAGAAGGAGATCAAGATCACCCGGCGCGAGCAGGAGAGTACCTGGGTCGTCGATGCGGACCGCGGACAGATCGAACAGGTGTTTCTCAACATGTACGTCAACGCCTGGCAGGCCATGCCCGGCGGCGGCGAGCTCACCCTCTCGACGGAAAACGTCATCCTCGACGAGACGTTCGTGAAGCCGCACAAGATGCAATCCGGCCGCTATGTGAAGATCTCCGTCACCGACACGGGGATCGGCATGGACGAGGCGACGCGCCAGCGCGTCTTCGAGCCCTTCTTCACCACGAAAGGCAGGGGGCGCGGCACGGGCCTCGGGCTCGCCTCGGCCTATGGCATCGTCAAGAACCACGGCGGCATCATCACCCTTTACAGCGAAAGGGGCACAGGCACGACCTTCAACATCTACCTGCCCGTCTCCGCAAGCGCAACCGTTGCGGATGCGTCCCTGGAGCGCCAGGTCATGAAGGGGACGGAAACCATCCTCATCGTCGACGACGAGGACATCGTCCTCGACGTGGGCGTCGAGGTTTTGAAGACGCTGGGTTACCGGGTGCTCTCGGCCCGCAGCGGGCCCGAGGCGATCGAGATCTACCGGCAGAAGACCGGTGAGATCGACATGGTGATCCTGGACATGATCATGCCCGAAATGGGCGGCGGGCGGGTCTTCGATGCCATGAAGGGCATCAATTCCTCGGTGAAGGTCCTCCTGGCGAGTGGCTACAGCCTCAATGGACAGGCCTCGCACATACTCTCACGCGGCTGCGGGGGATTCATCCAGAAGCCCTTCAGCATCATCGACCTCTCCAGAAAGATCCGCGAGATCCTCGGCAAGCCGGTGGAAAAACGCGCCGTGGCGTGATTTCCGTGACGATGGCTGCAGCGCTGAGTGCGTCACGAAGCCTTCATGGTCTAGCGACAGGGTCGGACGGGAAGAGCGGAAGTGAGGAAGAGCAGAAGAGCGGAAAAGAAACGAATCGGTTAATCCGGTCCGCTCTTCTTAACTTCCTAACTTCATGGACGAAAGCCGAAAACCTTTGTTCAGGGCTGACTGCATGGCCGACCTAGGTTCACCCTTGAGCGGACGGCGGCCTGAGGTGCGAGAACTCGTACTCCTTCTCCAGGACCTTGAACGTGATCTTCTCTTCCACGTTTTCCAGCAGCTTCCCCTCGATCACCCTCTTGCAGCCGAAGTCGTAGAAGACGATCTGATGGGTAGGCATGTCCTTCTCGTCGAGGTCCTTGAAGGAGACCTTCTGCTCTTCCGGGCTGATCTCCCGGATGGAGAGCTTCTGGGCCCTCTCCCGGGTCTCCCAGTCCTTCGTGCGAATGATGACCTTGTAGTTGGCGTGGAAAAAAATGGGCATTTTAATCTCAGTCATCGTTCCCCCCTTACATGCCGAATGTCTGGTTAGGTTTTACTCCCCTATATCGCCCCAAATGCGGATTCTGGACTCGGGTATCGAAAATCCCCCTGTCCTCCCCCTTTGCAAAAGGGGGACAGGAGGGGGATTTGAAGCCCGAAGCCTGCTTATCACATTCGCTTGCGGAAATCTACAGCGGGCCAGTCATTTTGATTGCGACGGCCCCCGCCCGTGTGCTAGGATCAACCCGCTCGAGGTTCTCTTCAAAGGAGCAATGCCATGGATCTTGGCGATTTTGTCGTCGTCACCCACCCCGGCCACCCCATGAAAGGCGCTCGGGGAAAGATCGTCGGAAGACGCGGGGAATATCGCCCCGATGACCCTTGGTACCTCGTCTACCTGCCCAGCCGGATGCGGAGCTACCTGATCCCCGGATCGGCCCTCGCGCTGGAAAGGGTCGGCCCGGCCGCGGAGAAGGATTATCTGTATCAGTGATTGAAAATTGAAAGGGTGGCCCGAAAACTCGGGCGAGAAAGAGGGGGGCGATTTTCTGAATCGCCCCCTTATTTACAACTCTCGCAGGTCCACTCCCTGTAAAGACCATTTCCCTGATCTCCCTCTCCCTATGGGAGCCCTTACCTCTGTTCTCCTCCCCTGGCGGGAGGAGGAAGTGCAGGAGGGGGACAATCCCCTTCCTCATTTGGGAGAGGGTCGGGGTGAGGGGGAAAATGGTCAGTTTCTCCTTCTTGTTATGCCGCCCGTCGTCACGATCCCCGTCACCAGCTCCGCCGGCGTGAGGTCGAAGGCCGGGTAGTAACCCTTCACGGCGGGGCCGCTGATGGGTGCACCCCGGAACTCGAGAACCTCCCTCGGGTCCCGCTCCTCGATCGGGATGTCGGCGCCGCAGAGCGTCCGTTTGTCCGGCCCGCCGTAAGCGAGAATGTAGAAGGGGATTTTGAAGTAATTGGCGCAGATGGCAAGCTGGAGCGTCCCCACCTTGTTGGCCACCACCCCGTCCATGGCCACCCGGTCGGCCGCGGCGAAGACCTTGCTGACCATCCCCTTCGACATGCAGTGGGCGGCCATGTTGTCGGTGATAAGCGTCGTGTCGATGCCAAGCTCGCTCACCGACCAGGCCGTGAGCCGGGCCCCCTGAAGATAGGGCCGCGTCTCCGTGCAGATCACCCGCACGTCCTTGCCGTTTTTGCGGGCCATGCTCAGCATGTGCAGAAGGGCCGGCCCGGCGAAGCAGTGGGTGAGGATGCGGTCGCCGGAGACAAGAAGCGTCTCGGCGTGGCGGCCCGTGTCCTCGGAGATCCGGCGCTGGCTCTCCAGGGCCCTTCGCAGAGATGCCAGGATGACCTCGGAGGCGGGCTTTGCACCGGCCGCCTCCTCGATGCGGCCCATGAGCTTGTTCACGAGGGCCGCCAGGTGAAAACCGGTGGGTCGCGTGGCGATGAGGCGGTTTGCCGCTTCCCGAAGCGTTGCGGTTTTCCCGGCGGTGCTGCCGTGCTCGAGCTTCCGAGCCGCCAGGTAGAGCCCGAATCCCGCAGTGACGGCGATGTCGCCCGCCCCCTGGACGGCCATCTCTTCGATGGCACGGGCCACGGCCTCGTAATCGGGGCACTCCAGGCGGACGATTTCCCGCGGGAGTCTGCGCCGGTCGATAATGACGAGCAAATCGCCCTCGAGGGTTACGTTGTCCTCCAGGTCCATGAGCAGCGGCTTTTTCATAATAATGACACCTGTCAGGTTGCCTCTCCCCGGCATTACTACCACATCCGGCCGGGTGTGTAAATCTGCGTCGGACCTTGTCCATTTTCCCGCTTGATCGGGCCCCGCAAATGAGATAAGGCGGATAGAGGCGCGTACCGTCCCGATGCGCTGCCGTCCTCCCGGAGAAGGGTGAATGAAAAAAAACGCCGCTCCAGACAAGTCCATTCCGCAGATCGACAAAAAATACGTCCGGCTCATCGAAGAGCTCAGCAAATCCGAGCAGGAGAAAGCGGTCATTCTCGATGCCATGACCGAGCTCGTCCTGTTTCTCGATACGGATCTGCGGGTGATCTGGGCCAACAAGGCGATGCGGGAGGCCTTCAACATCAAGCCCGGCCAGCTGAACGGGAAACACTGCTACCAGGCGCTGCACAACCGGAGCCGGGCCTGCAGCATCTGTCCGGCGGAAAGGACGCTCAAGACCGACGCGCCCCAGGAGGTCGTCGACATTTCCTCGTACAAGAAGAACTGGGTTTTGCGCAGCTATCCGGTATGGAATGAAAAAGGGGCGCTCAGCGGGGTCGTCGAGATCGTGACTGACATCACCGAGCGAAGGCGGGCCGAGGAAGCCATGCGTCAGTCGGAGCAGAAGTACCGGGAGCTTTTCGAGAACGCCAATGACATGATCTTCATCCTCGATTTCGCGGGCCAGATCCTCTCCTGCAATACGGCGGCGGCCAGGACGTATGGTTACGAACCCGAGCGGATGCCGGGACTCAACATGGCGAACCTCCTCGACAAGAGCTACCTGCCTGTGGTCCGCAAGCTCTTTCGCAAGAAACGCGGCGAACTGGACGTACCGAACCCCATGGAGTTCCTGACCCACACCCGGACGGGGGAAGCCGTGTGGGTGGAGGTGAATACCCGTGGCATCAAGGAGAAAGGCAAGCTCATTGCCATTCACGGCATTGCCCGAAACATCACGGAGCGCAAGCGGATGGAGGAGGCCCTGAAAAAGAGGGAACAGGAGCTGGAAGAAAAATCCCGGAACCTCGAGGACGCAAACACCGCCCTCAGGGTCCTGCTCAAGCGCCGGGAGGACGACAAGGCCGAGCTCGAGGAGAAGGTCATCTGCAACGTGAGGGAGCTGGTTCTGCCCTACATCGAAAACCTGAAGATGACCCCGATCAACAGCCACCAGCTGAATCAGTTGAAAATCCTCGAGCGAAACACCAGTGAGATTATCTCCCCGTTCCTGCGCACCCTGTCGACGAAATACCCCAACCTCACCCCCATGGAAATCAAGATCATCAACTTCATCCGTGAAGGGCGCACGACCAAGGAAATGGCGGAGCTGCTGAACGCCTCGGCCAGGACCGTCGAGGTCCACCGGGACAATATCCGGAAAAAGCTGGGCCTTCGGAACCGGAAGGCCAATCTGAAATCGCACCTCATGGCCCTGTAGATTACGTAGTTGCAATACGTAGTTTTTACGTAGTTTTTCCGTATTGTGCTTTATGGTAAGGGATGCTTGTATTGAGCGTCCCCGGGAGGTTTCTCTCCGGTCCGTCACCTGCCCTCTCACCTCCTGAAACGGAAACATCTCACCGAAAGCTAGGAGGATGTACCTATGACTAAAGAAGAGAAGATTGAAGCCATTCGTCAACGTGCCCGGAAGAACTTTTCTCTCGGCTAC
Source organism: Syntrophaceae bacterium UBA2192 (assembly GCA_002327315.1). GTDB lineage: Bacteria > Desulfobacterota > Syntrophia > Syntrophales > UBA2192 > UBA2192. The sequence continues at coordinate 9,513 of DCVI01000040.1, forward strand.
AACTGCGCCGAGTGTGTGACCGAAGCGGTGCTGACAGTGATAGACACGGGACTGCCACCGGAAGTAAAGAAAGTGGCCACCGGCTTCGGTGGGGGTGTGGGCCTTTACGGGGACACCTGCGGGGCCATCACTGGAGCAGTGATTGCCGTGGGCTGTGTCCACGGACGCAGCAAGCTTATCGAGGACCCCGATCCCAAGGCGGCAGCGAAGAAATCGGCTGCCCAGCTGTATGGTATGCCGGGCCTTTACCGCCTTTTCAACCAGATCCCCAACAAGTTCCGTGAAAAATACGGTTTCACCTGCTGCCGGGACCTGACAACGAAGTGGCAGGGTAGCTGGCTCTGCCGGGATCACGCCCTGCACTGCCGTGAGATCATCACCGACGCTGCGGGCATTGCCGCCGAGCTGATCATGGCCGATCGGGACGAGGCGGCTTCGAAACCTTTCGGGCCGAATGTGGAAAACCTGGAACAAACAGCGGAGGCCTGCGACCTCTCCGGAAAGGGCACCTGAGGCTCCGCGATATCCTGAGCAGTTTGCTCAGGCACAACGATTCGGAGAAACCTGACCATTCAGGCACGAGCGGCCGCTCCGGCGAGAGCGGTTGGATGGACGTTGCTTGTGTCAGCCCTTCGGGGAAGGGCATTTGGAATATTCCAAGGACTGAAAGCATATAAATACACGGGATCTCGCAAGGGAATCATTCATGAGCAGGAAGATCGTCGTCATAGGCGGCGGGGCGGGGGGACCGTCCAGCGCCGCCGAGGCAAAACGACGCGACAAATCGTTGGACGTGACCATGGTCGAGCGGGGAGACTTCGTCTCCTTCGCCGCCTGACCGATGCCTTATTACATCGGTGATGTAATCAAGGAATCCAAGCGGCTGGTCATCCGCACGCCGGAAGAGTTCAAGAAGACGGGCATCGATGCACGAGTCAAAACCAATGTCGAAGGCATCGACGCCCGGAACAGGCTGGTCCACCTGTCCGGCGGCGAGACCATCCCCTACGATTATCTCGTCATGGCCACCGGTGCCGATGCCGTCCGCCTGGACATCCCGGGCAGGGATCTGGAAGGGGTCTTCGTCATCCGAAACCTCACCGACGGCCTGAACATCAAGTCCTACCTGAACGAGGGGGACGTCAGGAAGGTCGCCATCATAGGCGGGGGCTTCATCGCCATGGAGATGTGCGAGGCCCTTCGGAACCTGGGCTGCGAAGTGAAAGTCATAGCGCGCCAGCAACGGCCGACCGTTCGCTGGGATCCCGAATTCACCAAGATGATCGTGGAGGAACTGGCGACGAACCAGGTCGAGTTCATGCCGGGAACGAAACCCCTGGCCATTGAGAAGGGGAAGAGCGCCAGGCTGAAATTGTCCACGTGTGATGGCTACCTGGACGTGGACATGGTTCTTATGGGCACGGGGATTCGGCCTAATATTGTGCTCGCGAAGGAGATGGGCCTCGCCCTGGGTGAAAGCGGTGCAGTCAAGGTTGATTCCCGCCAGAGGACGTCCCTGGAAGGGGTCTGGGCCGTGGGAGACTGCTGTGAGGTATTCCACAAGGTCGCAGGCCGGTGGGTTTACTGCCCGTTGGGCGACATCGCCAACAAGCAGGGACGTGTGGCCGGCCAGAACATCGGCGGCGGCTCCCCTGTGGCATTTCCCGGCATCGTGGGCGCTCAAGCCTTCAAGGTCTTCAATCTGGAGGTCGCCGACACAGGCCTCACGGAGGAGGAGGCTGCAAAGTACGGCTTTGAGCCGGTAAGCTCGTTGATCTGGGGGCTTCCCATCGGTCGGCCAATGACCAAAGGCGAGAAGCTGGGGATCAAGCTCGTTGGCGACAAGAAAACGGGCAAGCTCCTCGGCGCCCAGTGCATCGGAAGGAAGGGGGCCGTCCAACGGGTCAGTGCCCTGTCCATTGCCCTCTGGTCGGGGCTCACCGTCGACGAACTCGGCTATGTGGATCTTCCCTATGCGCCGCCTTTCGGGGGCGCCTGGGATGCCATCCACATCGCGGCCCAGGACCTGGCAAGGAAACTCTAGCCGCTGCGCGGCGCACCCCACCATTCCCCTCCCTTGACGGGAGGGGATGAAGGGGAGGGTGAATGATCGTAAGACCCCCTCACCCTTGCCCCGTTCGACAGGCTCACGACACCGCTCTCCCGCGCAGGGGAGAGGGGGGAACTCCCAGGGTTGGGTAATCACGATGACAATTACAAACTGCTTCAAAGGAAGGTAAACCGGACGATGTTTCACGAAGACCGATGCGACT
>DCVI01000108.1 GCA_002327315.1 Syntrophaceae bacterium UBA2192
ATGGTGCTCGCCAACGGCCTCATCGTGCTTCCCGAGGACATCACCTCGGTCAAACCCGGCGACGAGGTGGCCGTGCAGTTACTGGACAGCTCCCTGGCTCTCATCTCGGCTCCCGAGTATCTGTAAAAGACGCGACGACCGTTCCCGCACCCTTCGGGTGTTTATGGTGAACTGCGCAATTCACTGCACAAGAATCTCCCTCGATCCCCCTTGACAAAAGGGGGATTTTTTATGGTTCTCTTCCTCAACTCATATCGGCTTTACATCATGAGAGCTTCATTCATTTCTCTTCTCTCCGTTGCCATCAGCCTGCGCGGTAAGTTAGGGGCCTCCTCCAATTCTCTCCACCTCTGTGCCAAAATGGAATGGTTCTTGCTCATCCTATGAAAGTTGACGGAACAGGCAGGGTAATTCCCTGTAATCACTGGACCGACGACTCAGGGGAGCGAGCCCCGGAGCATCTGTTGACGAGACTTTCAGCACATATGGGAATGGGGATGAACTACGACAGGCTGACTAAAAAAAAGCTGATCGAAGAATTGACGGCTGTGAAAAAACAGCTTTCAAAGACGCTCAAAACGAGGAAAACGATCCCGCAAGGCGACAGCGGGGGAATACGGCGCGTGAAAGCTAAGAAATCCGGGAATTCCCCATTCCCGGCCGGCCACGCCACTGAGCGCCGTTACCGGGTTAAGGGCGAGGACGGAACGATCCGGCAGATCTATGAAGTCGTGAAGGATGTCCACGACGAGAAGGGCGCCCCCCTTTACGCGGAAGGTGCGCTCTACGAGGTCACGAACGGCGCAGGTCTTGCCGGGACGGCCGATTCCACGGAACAGACGGAAATCATTTGCCGGTTCCGGCCCGACGGCAGTCTCACCTATGTCAATGAGGCCTACTGCCGGTATTTCGGATGCGAGCGTGAGGACCTCAAGGGCAGAAACATTCTGCTAGCCATCTCCGAGCAGGACCGGCAGAAGGTCCTTTCCCAGTTGCGGAACCTCAACCCCGAGCGTCCCGTGGGTACAACGGAATGCCGGGTGATGAACTCTTTCGGCGAACTGCTCTGGAACCAATGGAGCTACCGGGCCATTTTCGACGGCGAGGGGCACATCCTCGAGTATCACTCGGTGGGCCGCGATATCACCTACCGGAAGTACACGCAAGATGTCCTGGAAAAAAGGGCCGCCATCCTCGAGGCCATGACTACGGCCGCCGAGGGCTTCCTGAAAAGCGGCTCCTGGACGAACAAAATCGATCCGGTGCTGGAGAGTTTCGGAAAGGCCACTGGCGCAAGCCATGTATTTTTGTTTGAGAACGATGTGAACCGGGATGAGGGCGTCTCGATCCGGCGCCGTTTCGAATGGTTTTCCCCGCCGATTTCCCGCTTAAAAAGGCATCGGCGGTTTTTGAAAACCCGGGATCTGGCCACCCGTTTTTCCCGGTGGGTCTTCGCGAAGAGCGACGGAAAACCGATCTACGGCTCCATCGGCCAGTTTCCCGACCGCGAAATGGAGTCCCTCGCCCTGGAGCCGACTCTTTCCATTGCCGTCGTGCCGATTACGGTAGGGGGCAGGTGGTGGGGGTTTATCGGGTTTGCCGACTATCTGAATGAAATCGTTTGGGCCGATGACGAGATTGCCCCCCTCGAGGCGGCCGCCGGGATTCTTGGCGCGGCGATCGAGCGCGATGAGAGGGAGCAGGCGCTCGAGGAAAGCGAGCGGCGGTTTCGCGAGCAGGAGCGCTTTCTGTCCAACGTTTTCGACAGCATCCAGGACGGCATCGGTGTCCTCGACAGGGATTTCAATATTGTCCGAGCCAATCCCGTCATGGAAAATTGGCCCGTTGCGTCTAGACCCCTCGTCGGACGGAAATGTTACGAGTCGATCTACGGCAGGAAGAAGCCCTGCTGGGATTGCCCCGCCCTGAAGACTCTGAAAACGGGGGAGGGTGTGCGTGAGATTCGTCCCTCGGAAGGCCCCGACGGGACGTGGTGGATGGAAATCTTCACGTACCCCCTGCGCGACGCGCCGGACGGTCCCCTGACGGGGGTGATTGAGTATGTCCGGGACATTACGGAGCGCGTCAGGGCGGAAGAGGCCCGGAAGTTGACCGAGGAGCGCCTGCATATGTTCCTCAATTCGACGCAGGATGTCGTTTTCCTGAAGGACGAACAATTCCGGTTCAGCTTTGTCAACGGGGCGATGTGCGATCTGCTCGGTAGGAAAGAGGAAGAGATCATCGGGAAATTCGATACCGGGCTCTACCCCGAGGGCACGGTAGAGGGAATCAGGAAAGCAGACCTCCGCGCTCTGAAGGCGAAAGGAGCCCCGCTGATTGCCGGGTTGACCTGGGGCGACCGGGTCCTGGAAGGCGTGAAATTCCCCGTGAGCATCGGTGGCGGCCGCACCGGGATCGGGGGGATCTTCCGTGACATCACCGAGCGCAAGCGGACTGAAGAGAAATTGAAGCAGAGCGAGGAGCGCCTTCGGACGTTCATTGACGCATCGAAAGAGATGATCTTTCTGAAGGATGCGGACTTCCGCTATCTTTTCCTGAACAAGCCTGGGGTAGACTTCTGCGGGTTCGAGGGCGAGGACGTGATCTTAGGAAAGTCCGACTATGAGCTGTTCCCGAAGGAACACGCGGATGAGATGAGAAAAGGGGATCTTGCCGCGTTGAGGAGAAATACCGATTCCGAGGTGCATCAACTCTACATGAATGGCCGGACCCTGGAGGTGACCAAATTCAAGGTTCCCCTTGCGGATGGCCGGACCGGCGTGGGCGGGATCGCCCAGGACGTAACGGAGAAGAAGAAGACGGAAGACGCCCTCCGGGCCAGTGAGTTGCGGTACCGGGAGCTTGCCGATAACATGCCGGCGGGAATCTACGAGGCGTCGTTCGACGGCAAGGTGATCTACGCCAACAGAACGGCGCTGGATATGTTCGGCTATAGTGCCGATGAGGTCGAAAAAGGCGTAAAGTTTCAGGAGGTCATTTCTCCCGATGAACGGGAAACGCTCGTCCGGCACGTGCAGAGGGTCCGACAGGAGGGGATAATTATAGACCAGGAATATACCATGCTGCGGAGGGACGGGAGCAGATTTGTCGGTTTGAACATGGCCCGGCCGATGATCAAGGACGGCCGGGTGGTCGGCTCGACGGGTGTCGTCACCGACATCAGCGATCTCAAAAAGGCGCAGGAAGCGCTTCGGAAAAACGAGGCCCTGCTGCAGGGTATCCTCAAAGCGGCCCCCATCGGGGTCGGGATTGTGCACGATCGCGTGATCGGGTGGGTCAACGAGCATTTTACCCGGATAACGGGGTATGCGGGCGAGGATGTGATCGGAAAGAACGCCCGGATCCTCTACCTCGATGACGAGGAATACGAACGGGTGGGCCGTGAAAAATACGGGGATATCCAAAAAGGAAAAACCGGTGCGGTTGAGACAAGATGGCGCAGAAAGGACGGGACCGTCTTCGACATCTATCTGAGTTCCAATGCGATCGACCGGAAGGACCCCTCGTCCGGGGTTGTCTTCACCGCCTACGACATCACCGATCAGAAGAAGGCTGCCGACATCCTCCGGTACGCCAAAGAAGAGCTGGAGAAGCAGGTGACCGAGCGGACGCGGGAGCTGGACATCACCAACATGCTTCTACGCGTCGAACTCGATGAGCACCGCAAGACGGAGGAGGCCCTCGCCGAGAAGGAGCAGCTCTACCGGGCCATCGTCGAGGACCAGACGGAGCTCATCTGCCGCTTTAACCCCGACGGGGCCCTTTCGTTCGTCAACGAGGCCTTCTGCCGCTACTTCGGCAAGAGCTGCGAGGAGCTGCTGGGGACCCGCTACCGCCCGCCAATCCTGCGCGAGGATCGGGACGTCATGACGAAAAGTGTCAAGGCCCTGACCCCCGAGCACAACGTTGTCCAGTTTGAAGTCCGGGCAGAGATTCCGGGACAGGGTCTTCGCTGGATACTGTGGGCGACCCGGGCTATCTACGACGAGGTCGGGCGCCTGGTCGAGCACCAGGCCGTGGGGCGGGACGTGACGGAGCGTGTTCGATCGCAGCAGCAGATCCGGGAGAGCCGCAACACACTCCGGTCGGTCTTCGACGGGATCTCCGACCCTCTGCTCATGGTCGGGGAGGATATGACAGTTATCATGCTCAACAGGGCGGCGCTGGAATTCTTCGACGTTGGGCACTACCGTGAGATTATCGGGCTTCCCTGTCTCGGGCACCTCATCGAACGCTACGGGAGGGACCACGCAGAGCGATTGAAGGCTGCAATCGGGGAAAGTACCCCTTCCCGGTTCGACCTGACGGCGAATGCGAAAGCCATCCGGTACGAGGAGGTTTCCGTCTATCCCGTGCGTGACGTCGACGATGGAAAGGGGCTGGCCATCATCCGCGTTACCGACCGGACAAAGCAGACGATCATGGAAAGGGAGTTGATTCAGAGTGAAAAGCTTGCCTCGCTGGGGCTTCTCATTTCGGGGATCGTACACGAGATCAACAACCCGAACAATTTCATCGTCTTCAACATCCCGATCCTGCGCGACTACATGAAGGAGATCCTGCCCATCGTCGACGATTACGCCGAAAAGAATCCGATGTACGAGGTGTATGGGATGCCCTACCCGGATTTCCGGGTCGACGTGATGAAGCTGCTCGATAACATCGAGCACGGCTCCCACCGGATCAACGTGACCGTCGCCAAGCTGAAGGAGTTTTCCCGCAAGAGGGAAGATAAGGGCCTGCGGGCTGTCGCATCGGCAGAGGTCGTCAACAAGGCCCTGTCCATCTGCCACACGCAGATTCGCAAGACGGTGAAAACCTTCGACGTGGAAATCGACCCCGGGCTTGCACGGATGACTACTGACCCCGAGGCGATTGAGCAAGTCCTCATCAACCTCCTGATCAATGCGGCCCAGGCTGCGGACAAGGAAGACTCCCTCATCCGGCTGCATGTCTACAAGGGCGATTCATGGAAGAACAGCCTCGTGATGGAGGTCATCGACAACGGGTGCGGTATGGACGAGACGACGACCTCCCGGATTTTCGCCCCCTTCTTCACGACGAAAGAGGAAGGGTGCGGGACGGGGCTCGGTCTCTACATCTCGAAAAATCTGATCGAAGCCGCCGGCGGCAGCATTTCCGTGGAGAGCGAACCCGGGCGCGGAACCACCTTCCGTGTCATTTTCCCCGATATGGAATCTCGGAATCCCGAAAAAAAGAATAAAAACGATATAGGAGTTGAGCCATGAACGATTCCATTCTCATCATCGACGACGAAGTCGATTTTCTCGACAGCGTTCGACGGGGTCTCCTCAGTGCAGGTTTGAAAAACCTGCGGCTCGAGAGCGATCCCCGCGTCGTGGCGACTGCCGTCCAGAACGGCGAGCACTTCGACATGGCCCTCATCGACATCACGATGCCCTGGATCAACGGGATCCAACTGCTCGAGACGATCAAGACCAACAGCCCCGAGACGGAATGCATCATGGTCACAGCCGTCAACGAGGCCCGGGTCGCCGTGGAATGCCTCCAGAAGGGGGCCTACGATTACCTGACAAAGCCGATCTCCCGGGACGAACTGGTGTCGACGCTGAAACGGGCCATGGAGCGCAGGCGGCTCCTGGAGATCATTTCCGTCGGGAAAGAGGGTGCGCTCCCCCAGATCAGGCACAAGGACGCCTTTGCGCCGATCGTCACAAAATCGGAGAAAATGATTCGCCTTCTCAGGGAAGCGGAGCTCCACGCGGGAAGCGACGTCCCTGTTCTGATCACGGGTGAAAGCGGGACCGGCAAGGAGTTGCTGGCAAAGGCGATCCATCGGTCGAGCCCGAGGGCGCAGTTCCCCTTCACCTCCATCAATATGGCATCGCTCACGGGAAGCCTCTTCGATGCCGAGTTCTTCGGCCACACCAAGGGCGCCTTTACCGGGGCCGAGAAGGACCGGGCGGGGTATCTGGAGCACTCCAACCGGGGGAGCCTTTTCCTCGACGAGATCGGCGATCTGCCCCTGGACTTCCAGGGAAAGCTGCTGCGGGTCCTTCAGGAGGGTGAAATCATCAAGCTCGGGACCAGCCAGGCGCGCAAGATCGATGTCCGGTTCATCGCGGCTACCAACGCCGATTTGGACAAGCTCCTGGCCAAGGGGCAGTTCCGCAAGGATCTCTATTACCGCCTCAAAGGGGCCTGGCTGAGAATTCTGCCGCTCCGGGAACGCAGGGAGGACCTCCCGCTGCTGATCAACGCCTTTGTCCGGGAATTTCGTCCCGAGTCGACGGATATCGAGGACGATGCCCTCGAAATCCTGATGAACTACGATTATCCGGGCAACATCCGGGAACTGCGCTCTATCGTCCAGTCGTCTTGCAACCTGGCTCAGAAACGGGCCATCGCCGCAAAGTTTCTTCCCGACTACATCCGGGGCCGAAAAAAGGTGCCCCTGCGCGCGCCGGTGGCGGCCGACGGCCCCATCCTGCCCCTGGCGGAGACGGAGCGCATACACATCCTGAATGCCTACGAGGGCACCAACCACAACAAGCTCCAGACGGCAAAGCTCTTGGGAATCGGACTGAACACGCTGCGGAGAAAACTGGCCTCTTACGACATTAACTGAGGCCCCGGTAAGCCGAGGCCGGCAGAACAGTGTGTTCATGCCGGCCGGGTCATGTTCGTCGATTGCTGAGATCGCCTGTCAACGCTTTCAGAAGACTTCCACCCAGCGCAGCACGGTGAGAGGCATTTTCCCGGTCACCTGGTGAAGGGCGCTGTTCGAGTGGAGAATCACCGCGTTGCCGCCGATGTCGTCGACCGACCCCGTGCCGCCCGCGAGGATTCCTCCCGTCACATTCTTTTGCCCGCCGCCCGTATAGCTCAGTGAACCCCGGACAAGGATCGGGCCATACCACTGAAACCCGCCGTTGATCTCCAGGTTGCCGTCCACCATCAGCATGCCGCACCCCATGGTTCCGCCGGAGAGCTTGACGTTCCCGTTAATGTAGACGACGTTGTCCGCGCCACAGGCAAGAGGGGACTGGGATGTGGCGCCGGCCGTGGGCGTCCCCCAGTTCATCCCCGTCATCGTTCCCGTCGAGTTGAGGCTGTAGTTGGCCTTTGCCTTGTTGGCGTCGATCATGTAGCCGACATCGATGTCGTTGGGGCTGTTCGATACGGTGGGAGGATCGCCCAGAACGGTGGGGCTCCCGTTTTCCGTAATCGAGCCCTTCGAGATGACACCCGGACCCGTCTCTGTTCCTTCGTTGCCGGAAATATAAGTGGAGCTGCCCTTGATTACGAGGTTACTTTTGGTATAGAGAGCCGAGATTGAGGTTATGGGAGGGGTCCTCGCCGCCTCGATCCGGACGGACTTGGCAGCCCCGCTGTTGCGGCCGATGGAGGTGATCACGTAGATGGGCTCGCCCTTCGTGGTGTTTTCCTCGTATTTGCCGTCCTCGTTGGTGTCGCCCCATCGCAGCACCTGCCCCGTGGCGTTGACCTTGTGGGCGATCTTGACCGTGTAGTTGAGGCCCGAGACGCTGTTGTAGAGGACGTGGTTGCTGTTTCCGGACTGAAAGCCCAACTGTTCACACCTGCTCTGCGTTCCGATGTAAGCCTCCCATGTTGTATTGGTCGGGTTGCTATCGGGGATTGGGACCGTCGAAACGGGGCTCATGCGTGCCCTCGCTTCCTCGGTGCCGCTTTCGGCAATCGAGAAAGCCTGCTTCATGGATCGATCCGTCCCGGCGACTTTGAGATCCGACGTGATAGACTGGGAGGCTATCGCAGAAAGGATCAGGACCATCGCGATCAGCAGCAAGCAGGTAACCAGCGCGAACCCTCTCTCGTTCATGGTTGTATCTCCTAAAGATTCATGTTTCTGGGGGTGATGTCCGACGTCAGCTCAAGCCGCTTGTAGTCGGCCGTAAGGGGATCGATAGCCGAACTGCGCACGATTAAAGTCATCCGTACCTTCCTGATGCCGGGAAGATCCGCCGGCATCTGGGTGGTCGAGCCGTCATTCATCGTATAAGTCAGGGTGAGGCTCTCGATGTGCTCGGCCAGGACGCTGCCGTTGCGGCTGATGGATTTATTGTCATTATTAAAGGTATAGGTGACGTCCTCGTCGCTTCCGGAAATGCTTCCATCCTGGTTGAGGTCCGCCAGGATGCGGATGGAGCCGGCCGTGGCCTGCGAGATGCCCGTGAAAGCCGTCCCGGAGCTTCGATAGCCCGCCATCCGGATCTCTTTCGTCATCGAGGCAAGCGCCGTCCGGGCCCGGTGAACGGTGTCCACCGTCAGCACCTGCATGGTCGTGGTCCTGGCCTGTGAGGAGAAGAAGGTCGCCATTCCGGCCAGAAGGAGTGTTGACACGACCATAACAATCAACAGCTCTATAAGAGAGAAACCCGCCTGCCTTTTCATGGGCAACCTCACTGCATCACTTGCATGGTTACGCTGCTTCATGACGCTTCCCCAAGGCTTTGATGAAACCGTTATTTTTGACTGCATTTGTTTCAGGCTCATCTTAAGACCTCCCGACCCGGCCGCGCTAACGACAATCCATATCTACAGTATCGGTTTATTTATAATTTACTTAAAGCCCACCTGATGACGAGAGAATGTAATTATGCGGTTATATCGAAATGTTATAACCGCATGACCCTACAACGTCACCACAACGGACGTGTTCATCGTACGGCCGTTAGACATGATAGAGAGGGCAACGGTCTTCATGTTGCCGTTCGTCGTCACAGTCCAGCTCCTCATGTAATAGACCCCGCCTTTCACGATCGAATCCCCGCCCGCGGCGATACTGTTGTAAGGTATCTGCTTGATCGCCTCCACCTTGTCCTGGAGAAGAGAGCTTGCCACGGATGTCGACTTGTCGGTCTGCATGGCTGCCATGGTTACTCCGATATGTCCGGCCATACCGAGAAGAACGACACAGATGAGAAACATCGCGACCACACACTCGACCAACCCAAAACCTTTATTCCCTTTAATCTGTTTCATGACATCGTCCCCCTTGTTTTCGTTGCCCGACTCCTATCGCATCGATTGTACCAGGGCGAGGCCATCGGTAAAGTTCTATCAATAACAGATAGTTAGATGATTGATAGCCGCATGCAGGGTTGTAAAGACAAGGCCGCGGGCCGTGCCAAAACGGCACGCAACTCCTGAATTGTTTAATGAGGACAGATAGTTGCAAAAGCCGGATCAAAGTGGATGAGTTCGAATTCGCAGCCTCATAAGCGAATTCAAGCCTGATTGGCTCCCAAAATAGACGCCATCTTGGGATACTCTATCGAGGATTCCCCCGAGGCGTTGTAATCTGCGACTTGGAAACCGATGACGAAGATTCACTCCGCCTCTAATGAACAGTCTGAAGGGTCATTGCGAGCCCCTGACCCCGGGTAGGCACGGGGTTATCGATGGAAGAAACACCCTCTCCCCTTCGCGGGAGAGGGCTCTTTCCAAATTTCCCTCTCCCCTCGCGGGAGAGGGCTCTTTCCAAATTTCCCTCTCCCCTCGCGGGAGAGGGCAGGGGTGAGGGGGTCTTGAAATCCTTCACCCTCCCCTTTATCCCCTCCC
>DCVI01000124.1:0-6119 GCA_002327315.1 Syntrophaceae bacterium UBA2192
GTCCTGTTCCTTTTCCTAACGGCATATCTTACCTCCTGTCTTCGCTATTTCATTCCCGCCTTCGATGCGGCCGTCGGACCGCCTGTCGCCTGATAGAGCCCTTTCTTAAAACCCTCTACGGCTTCACGCACCGTCCCGGAAACCCCGGTATAGATGGCGATGCCACCCGTCTGGAGGGTCTGAAACGCATTGGGCCCCACGTTTCCCGTCAGGACGGCTTTGGCGCCTCGGGACGCGACGAGTTGGCCTGCCTGGATGCCGGCCCCGCCCGAGGCATCGGTTCCGGCGTTGTCGACGGCCTCGAAGCTCATCGTGTCTGTGTCCACAATAATGAAATACCGGCAGCGGCCAAATCGCGGGTCCACCGCGGAGTCGAGCGTGACGCCCTCGGCCGTGACGGCAATCTTCATTTTGCCCGTCTTGAGGGCCACCGGCCCGTGATGACAAGGCTCCGCGTCGGGATCCCCGGCATGGCCGTGGTCGCAGACGGCCTTTTCCACTCCGTAACCCTTGCCGGCTCCCGGCTGGCAGAGGCTCGGACCACCGGTCAGACTACCCGACAGGAAACGGTCAATGACGTCGTCCACGTTTCCGCCGACACCAAGGATCGCCTCCATCCCGAGTTCCTCGAACAGTGCCGTGGCCCTGGCGCCCATCCCGCCGGCAATGATCAGGCGGACGCCTTTTTCGTGAAGGAAGCGGGGTATGAATCCCGGCTGGTGGCCGGGATTCGGGATGACCCCCCTGCCGACAACCTTTCCGTCGGCAACTTCTACAACCGTGAAGGCCGGGCAGCGCCCGAAATGCGGGAATACTTCATTGCCTTCTGTTGAGATGGCGATTCTCATCATCTTGTCGTGCTCCTTTCAGCGCAAGATGGGGAGGCCCCTTGGAGAAGGGGCTCTCCCCTCTGGGAGGCAGATTAGATCTGCCGCTATTTGCATTCTGCGTCCAGTTCGGCGAGGCGCTCCTCAAGAGCATGAAGTCTCGCCCGGAGGAAATCGGCCTCGTTTTTCAACGCCTGTTTTTCATCTTCGGTCGCCCAGCGGCTGAAAGGAACGCCGAATCCTGGCCTCTGCCAACGCGGCAGACCCGTCGCGTAATAACAGTTTCTCCATCCGCGGCCACCGCCCCGCCCGAAAAACGCGCGTCCGCCGGCTGGCGGCCTTCCGGCACCACCGGGAGACGCGCAGAATCCCCTGCCGCCTCCCGTCATGGAGCCCATGCTCCCCGGTCCTGTTCTGTCAAAACCTGGCATTGTATTTACCTCCTGGTCATTTTCCAATTTTTGTTTTCCGGAAGTCAAAATCTTCTTTCCCCTGAGTCACGAGGGGTTACCGCCCCGCGAGAACCGATCTCACCGATCTCCCGACCGACGATATTCAATGAGGTGAGGTGGTGTCTGCATGTCGATCACGTCACCTTGATTTTCGCTGCTGGCGGGTTTTTGAAGACTTCGCCTCTTCTCCCGTTCCAACAGGTCGCGCTCGGAGACGGAGATGCTTGGACCAGCCGAAGTCCATCGGAGTGCCTTGACAGCCTCCCAAATCGAGAGAACCTCCCGAACCAGCCGGAGCAGGTCGGATAACCTGCTGCCCGAAGCTTGTCCATTGCTGCCTTCATTGCTCCTGCGGCATATCCCCCTGCCGCTTCCCAGCCGATGACCCCTTCCCCTCGGACCTGTGCCGTCGAAATTCGGCATGACATTCACCATCTTCAATTTACTTCTTCCTGCAGGCCTCACAAAGGCCGTAGAACTGGATCAGGTGATTGGTGATCGCGAAGTTGTACTTTTTCGACAACCCTTCTTCCGTTTTCTTTAAAAGGGCGACCTCCTCGTCGATGAAATCACGGTAGTTGACGATACGACCGCAGTCCGTGCAGACGAGGTGATGGTGATGATCTTTACCCTTGGGCCCCTCGGCCAGCTCGAAACGGGCCCGCCCGTCACCGAAATCGAACTTGTAGACAAGTCCAATATTAACGAGCATGTCCAGTGTGCGATACACTGAAGTCAGTCCGATGGCCGGGTAGGTTTCGTGGACGCACATGTAGATGTCCTCGGCACTGAGGTGATCCTCGGTGCGGGACAAGACATCCAGAACGGCCTCGCGGCCCATGGTCATCCTGAAGCCACAGCCTCTGACCCTGCCCTGGCACCAGTGATGACCCCTTTCGAACTCTTTAGGCATAGCTCACCTTTTGTTATTGGAAACCATTATCATTTACAAACTAATCCTTCAGCCACGCCATGTCAAGCTTTTTCTTCGTCGGCTGGCCATCGCATTCTGGTTTTTTCCATTGATATCAGCACGACCCTCGCTCGACTCCTTATGGGGCTTGAATTGCCGGGAATGGAGGCCGGAAAATAATTCAAGGCTTTCATTTTATCCGGAGTGCCTTAGCGTTCAGGGCAAAGGTCGCGAGTGCCAGCAGTGCGAGGATGAAAAATCCCCAGGTGAAAGAACCCGTCCCATCTTTGATGAATCCGAAAATCAGCGTGAACAGGATGGCCCCCAGGTTGGCCAGAAAGTTGATGAAACCGAAGAGCGTGGCATAGGAATCCGAGGCTGTTGCTTTCGCTGCAAGATGAAAAATGGCGCCGAAATTGATTGAGGCGAACCATGAGGCCAGGAGAGCAAGACCAAGTGCGAGCATCGGAGAGTGGATCAGGAAGAGCCCCAGGAACAGGGCCGAGAGTATCGCAAGGGAGCCGGTGACGACCTTGAATGGCGAACTTCTCATCAGCAGAAACCCGCCGGACAGCCTCCCCACACCGCTTGTGAGCATCACGAGTGCGCCGCCCCAGGCGAACCCGATCGCCATCCCTTCCTTGGAAATCTCCGCCATGAGAGAGGGAACCCAGTTGCCCAGATTGAGCATGGATCCGAAAGAGAGGGCGTGGCAGAGTCCGAGAAGCCATCCTTCCCGCAAGCGCAATACGCGACCCAGATCAAGAGATGAAAATGCATTCGATGCATCCGGTCCCAGCCGGAGCGCCGGTATCATTGCTAAAAGAGGAAGGGAGAGCAATCCGGGCAGAATGTAGATCCATTGCCAGCCTGAGGCTGCAAGATGGGGGATGACGAGGTAGGAGATGATGCTCCCCAGGGAGAAAAATCCTCCAAAAAAGGACTGGTACATGCCGATCCTTCCTCCAGGTGCATGGAGGGCTACCAGCTTCATGGTTGAGGAGACGCTGAGACCCGTCCCGATTCCCGTAACCACACGGCCGAGGATCGCGAGCTCAAAATTTGGAAGGAAGGCGGGGAGGACATTTCCGAAGCTCATAAAGAGGAGACTTGCGACGAGGGTGCGTTTTGTACCGAAACGATCGGTCATCGTCCCGGCGGGAACCTGCATCAGGGCATGAAACCAGAGGAGAGCGCTCAAGAGGATTGAGATACGCGCGTAGGAAACACCATAAAGAAGCATCAGCCCATCCATGGCCGGCGGGATATTCATAAAGATCACTCCCAGATTCAGGCCCATCAGGATGGAAAAGATCATTTTCAAATTCATGCCAATTCCTCGCCAGTGTTTCCCCGTTCCGCAGGCGGATATGCCAGAATAACTCGAGGGCCAGCGATGGGCTTGCCCATCCGCTGAGAACATAGACGACAAAGCAAATTGACCATGCCATGAATAATGGAATCCCCGGCCACCGTGCCGGGGATTCTCTTCCTCTCTCAGAAATCATGTGCAGCCTGACCGGAAGCATCCCTCCGGATTTTACCACGGACTATGCCTTCTCAGGCCGCCAGGGCTTTTTTGCACAGCTCCGTGATAAACACGGGATCCATGCCGTCGTCCCGACAGATTTTCCGCAGGTTGAGGTAACACATGGGACACAGAAACACCATCGCCTCGGCCTTGACGTTTTTCGCGTCGTCGATGTTCATTTTCTTCACTGCCGCCGCGCGGTCCTTGTCGCGCGCCATCAGCGGGGCGCCGCAGCACAGGGCATTGACCCTTTCGTACTTGCGGGCCGGTCTTTCCGCGCCGAGGAGTTCGAAAATCTTGTCGAGATAAATGTCCTTTCCCTGCGTGTATCGCGAGGCACAGGGAGACTGGTAGGCGACTTTGAGGGGAATTTTCTTGATTTGGTCCTTTCTCTTCAGCAGTTCCCTGTAGAGATACTCGAAAATATGGATCGGCCGGAAGGGGACCTTCAGGCCATACTCCTGGGCCAGCGTTGTCAGAAGGGTGTAGCAGTCATCGTGGAAGCAGACCACCTCCTTTGCCCCGAGGGCGGCCAGGTTGTCGATGAACCGCTTCGCTTCCTTTTTGACAGGGCTTGGCTTCCCGAGATGGATATACCCGACGGTGCAGAAGTAGTCGGCGCCTTCGACGATCGTCAGATCCTCGAAGAGTGGATTGTCCAAGAGTTCGCGGACCATATCCCCGACGATGCAGAGATTCAGCACGGGCTTGCCCTCTTTGCCCTTCTTGACAACTGTCGGCAGATTGTGGAGTTTGTTGAAATTCTGCATGGCCTGTTCGGGGATTCCCAGTGCGCCGGTCTTTTCCTGACGCTCGTTGAGCAGGTCAAAGGGATTGGCCTGGGTGGGGCAGACCAGGTTGCAGGATGCGCAGGTGACACAGAGGCCCACGATGGGCGGTGTCTCCCCCGCTACAAGATCTTTCATTTCCTTTTGGGCCCGCTCCAGGTCGTAATCGACATAGGGGCAGAACTCGAGACATTTTCCGCAGAGATCACATCTTTCGCTGTAAAACATGAATATCCTCCCTCTCCTTGCTTTTTGTGACTCGCAATCTAGCACAGCATCGTGATGATTACGTAATGCATTTCTCTTTTTCAGAATTTCTAAACGGCAGAAAGCGTGTAAGTGGATCCGACGCTGCTGAGCACAAAAGCGGAGGGAAATGCATCGGATAAACGGTGAATGGCATTCCATCCCGTGCAGTGCATCGGCACCACGACTGCAGGCGCCATCGCCTTTAGTGCATCAATTGTATTTCCTATGATCGGCTCGAAAAGCGGGCCTGCGAGATGGAACCCTCCCAGGACCGCGTGAACGGTTTGGACTCCGGTGAGCTTCTTTCCATAAAGCACCGTATTGACGATTCCTGCATGACTGCACCCGCCGATCACCACGAGACCTTTGCCTTTCAAGAGAAGGAACAAGGCCTGATCGTCCAGGATCGGATCTTTTTCCAGGTTCCCGTTTTTTTCGACCACCGCGTGGGGCATTCCCTTTTCAAAGGGAGTGGTTCGTTCCACCTCGCCGCTCACCAGGATCATGTCCTCGCAGATCAGTGTCGGCTCGGCAGTCTCCCTGATTTGACCTCCCCGGTTTTCGATCTCCCTCCGGACCAGCATGACGGGAAAGCGATCTTTTCCACCGTCCTTGCGGGTCACATAGCGGGGTGAATCAAAGGCATGGGGATGGACCAGCACGGGCATGGGCTTGTGCATTTTCTCCAATAATACATTCAGGGACCCCAGGTGATCCATGTGGCCGTGGCTGAGCACAATCGCCTCGATTTCTTTCAGATCCAGTCCCAATTGTTCTATGTTATGCGGAACACCCACGGCACTGTACCCCGTATCGAGCAGGATCGTGTGCCTCTTGCTGCCTTCACAGACGGTCACCAGCAGAGAAAGGCCATGCTCGCCAACAAGGGTGTCGCTGAAAATCTCGCCGCCCCCTGAATGGTTTGCTCGACGGACCACCCTCGTACTGCCGAGGAGTATATCCACGTAATTATCCATGAGCGTGAGTATCTCTATGCTGTCGACTTCTCTCAATCTGCCGTTCATATTCTCCCTATTCCATTTCGCCTTGTGTTATTTTTTGCAAGGGATGCGATAAAGACAATCCGACACGTGGACGGACAGATTACTCCTTCTTGCTTATCTCCTTGCAGGGCTCCGGTGAAGCGGTTTTTAATCGTAACTTGCACGAGTCTTTTCATCCGTCATCGTCGGCGCGATAAGCGTCTTCCACTCGGCCTTCTCCCATGTCCCGAGAGACGTGTGCATCACGAGATACTTTTTCGGTATGGGGTGCGTCCCGACAACGACTTTGACCCCGTAGCGCCTTTCCAGAAAGGCTTTGAATGCTTCCACATGGGGACAGGGGGGATAGCCGACG
>DCVI01000124.1:6178-7551 GCA_002327315.1 Syntrophaceae bacterium UBA2192
CGCAGATCACGATTCCAATCTTCGTCTTTGAAGACATGTCAGCTCCTTTTCATTCTTGCCTGATTCACCAGCTCGGCAGCGTATCCGGGCCATAAAACAAAAGGTCACGTCCCCGGCTTTATGAACAGGAGGCCAAGGAATCCCGCTCCCGGCACCATGCCGTCCCTGACAAGCGGATCGGCTCCCGGCATCTCACCCGGTTCCCAGAAAAGGGTGCTGGCTGCATGCCGAAGTTCGAATCCTAGACGTTCCCCCAGCGCTGCCATTTCCGAGGAAGAAATAAATTTCGCGTGGGAATAAATGGATTTCTGATTCATGCCTTTTCTCGTGTATAGCCTGCCCCAGGGACTGTCCGCCGCGATGTCGCCCAGAAGCAGCCGCCCGCCCGGTTTCAATAACCTGCGGCATTCCCTCAGGGCAAGCTCCGGATCCTCGATAAAACTTACCGCCGCCGCCAGCAGGACCCCGTCGAAGACACCGTCCGGGAACGGGAGGGCCTCGGCGCGACCCTCATGTGCCGTAACGCCGCGCTTTGCCGCAATATCGAGCATCCGCGGGGAGGGATCAACACCTTCGCCGATTCCAAGGGCGGAGGAGAAACGGCCGGTCCCGACACCCACTTCCAGCCATCGGCCGGGGCACGATCCGCAGAGCTGTCGAAGACATGTCAGCTCGGCTGCGAAAATGATGCTCCCCTCGGGGCTGTCGTACCACTGGTCGTAGGACACAGCGATGGGGTCAAATGCCTTCGACAAGAGAATTTCTCCGTCTCGTCCATAACGTTGTGAGGCAGCAACCGATTGATCCGCCGGATATGATCTTGCAAAATGGTCGGCGGACCGATCAGCGGCTGCCCGGCAATCCGGGCGCGTCCTCGAAGAGGTCATCTTCGCGCGGGAGTTCCGTGTGATACCCTTTCCCCGTCACCCACGTCCCATAGTGAGCGTTGGCGGCACCCGGGATGTGCCCTTCCCGATACACCTCGACCTCCCGTACGTCCATCACGATGAGTTCGTTTCCCCCTCCTTTTCGAAGGGATGCCCCACGATGTCCGCCAGTTCCGCCCCACAGGCCGGAACGGCGATCGGCCCGCATTCGGCCGCGCCGGTCTGCCCGTGAGAACGTTCCTGGGGCAAAAACGCACCCCTGTGCCGGACAAGGTTGAACCGGGACACCCAAAACCATTGTCGCGGGACACGTTCGGATCGAGTCGATCATTTCACCGAACGCCCGATCGGTCAACTGCTTATCTCTCGTGCCTGAACTGTTTCGCTTCCCCGCGCGCCGCGTCACAGATGCCGCGGCCACCAGGGGAAATCAAACCGGAAGCTCAGCCCCACGTTCACTGGGGTTTTTCGGCCGGCAGCTCCTCG
>DCVI01000145.1 GCA_002327315.1 Syntrophaceae bacterium UBA2192
CCCCGGTCGGTCGTGGCGGAGATGCGCGAAATTCAGCAACGCTGCGGGGCGCGCCTTTTCTCCTTCATCGACGAAACGGTCGTAGGTCCCGGAGACAAGGGTTCCGCGCGCCTGGCGGAGCTGGCGGCGCTCATCGGCGAATCGGGAATGAAGGCCGATTTCTTCATGACCATGCGGGCCGACCAGGTAGAAGAAAAGCTCTTCCGGGAGCTCAAGACGGCGGGCCTGCGGAAGGTCGAGATCGGCGTCGAGTCGATGGCGCCGACCCAGTTGAAACGGCTCGGGAAAAGCACGCTCACCGGGGACAACCGCCGCGCGCTCGAAATTCTCGAAGAGCTGGGCATCGCCGCGGAGCTCTTCATGGTGCCCTTCGATCCGGGCGTTACGCCGGACGAGCTGGAGACAAATCTCCGCTTCTACCGGGAGCGGTTCGCAACCGGCCGGGGCTACGACGTCACCCCGCTGAGCCTTGGCAACTACCTCTGTCCCTACCCCGGGACGGGGACGAAGTCCGTTTATGAGAAAAACGGCTGGCTCAACGGCAACGGTCCCATCACCTTCCGCGCCACGGATGGGCGCATGCAGAAGGTGGGGGAGGCGCTGATCCGGTTTGTCGGTTCCATCGAGCCCGCATTTCCCATGTCCTACCTGGGTCTCGGGAACCTGTGGGTGAACAGCGCCGGGCTGCCGGCGCCCGTCTACGGCAGGATAGGCGGGATGTGTGCCGATATCGGCAATCTCCTCGTGGAGTTTGCCGAATGGGCCCTGGCAGTCACCGCAAGGTCCCAGCCCATCCCCATCGGTCAGATCGAGGGGCTGATCGGGGATTTGCGCCGGTTCCTTGCGCGGATCGCTCCGCTGCGTCAGGAACTTCGAGCCATCGCAGCTGCCCATGGAAACGGGAGGCAGACGGTGGGCGAGATCGAATCCTCCTTTGCCAGGGATCTCTTCCTCCTGGGCCGGCGGAGAAAGCGGCAAATTCACGAGGAGGCCGGGGGTCGCGCGCCGAACGAGCACGAAATCATCACGGGCATTCTCGATGCGCTTACCCTGGAGGCGTCCTCATGAAGCGGCAACGCAACGAACGGGCCGCAATCGACCTCAAGCTCCTGACCGTGCTCGGCCGTTATTATGCCTACAACGTGAAGACCGCCCGCTGGGCCGAGCTGGACAACAAGTCGTGGCACCGGCTTGGGCGATTGCGGGAGGCGCCGGAGGCAATCCCGGGGCTTGCCCCCGTTTTCGAGGCCCCGCCTGCTCTCCCGAAGCCGGAGGAGGGCCTCGCCCCAAAGAACCTGATCCTGCAGGTCTCCCATGTTTGCAACCTGCGCTGCCGTTACTGCAGCGCCGACTTCGGCCGCTACGGCGGCCGCTTCCGGTCCATGACCGCCCAGACGGCAGCGCGCGCCGTCGACTTTCTGTTCGAGGCGAGCGACGCCGCCGATCTGGCCGTCACTTACTTCGGGGGGGAGCCGCTTCTCAACCTGGAAGCGGTCCTTTCCTCGGCGCGCCATGCGCTGGGCAGGGCGCAGAAAGAGCGGAAAGCCGTCTCCCTTCACCTCGTGACCAACGGCGTGGAGCTGCAGCCGCAAACCCTGATGCGGCTCGACGAGATGGGCTTCAGCCTGACGGTGAGCATGGACGGCCCGAAGGGGTGCCATGACCGGTGCAGGCCTTTTCCCGACGGCAGGGGCTCCCACGGGACAATCGCCCGGCAGCTCGAAATCGCGGGGCAGATGCCGATCGGCCGGCGGGTCACGGTCCGCGGGACCTTCACGCGGGAGTCGGCAGCATTCTTCCCGAATGTCCGGTATCTCGTGCGGCGCCGTTTCTCGAACAACATCGCTTACGAACCCGTGTTCCTGCCGCCGTCGAACCCGCTCGCCCTGCGCTGGCAGGATCTGCCGGACGTCAAAAAGGCCTACAGGGATCTGGCGCGCCTTTACGTCGATCATTGGCGGAACGGAAACCCCTTCTGCCTGTGGGATTTCGACGACGCGATCGTGCAGCTTGTCCGGGCAAGGCCGAGACGCTCGCGCTGCGGCGCCGGTGTTGCGACTGTGGCCGTGACCGCCGAAGGGGACCTCTATGCGTGCCACATGTCGACGGGAATGGATCAGGCGCGGCTCGGGAACCTGGAGGGCGGCCTCGATGAGAAGCGAAGACGGCCCTGGGTGGAGAGATTCCGCAACGGGCGAGAAGGCTGCGCGAACTGCTGGCTGCGCGCACTGTGCGGCGGGGGGTGCAACACTCACGCGATCCTGTACAACAAGGGGCTCGGCAGCCCCTACCGCCTGGAGTGCAGGCTCATCGAGCACCGGTACCGGCTGGCCCTCTGGATGCTCTCGGAATTCCCTGAGCTCAGGGAAGCGGTCTCGGCGAACCTCGCGGGAACGGACTCCGACAGGGGCCACCTGCTCACGCCGCTGTGGTCCTGCCGGGATCACGCAGCGGATCGATCGGAAAAAGGAAAGGCCGCCGAAAGCCGGCCGGTCTAAGAACGCGTATCGTAGAGGAGACACATCGTATGGGGAGGCAACTTTTAATCCTGCTCGCCTGTCTGGCCATGGCCGTCATCCAGGCATCCACCGCTTTTGCCGGCGAAGAGGTGCCAGCGATCGAGGAGGACGAGGAGTACCGGGTCTATGCGGCGGTTCTCTTTCCGAACAAGCCGGAGATCCCGGATGCAATCAAAGACGACCCGCTGCGGCGCGACCTGTATCTGTCGGAGCGCCCCCGTCTCGACGGCCTGGGCGTGGGCAATCGATCTGCGGTGGTCTACGAACAGACGAAGGTGAACCAGAAGATGAGGCCCGCTGACGACGGAAGCCTCGCCGCCCTGGGTGAGGATTTCAACCGGAAAACCGAAAAGCCGGCCAGGCTGTCGAAGGAAAAGCTTATGGCGCACCTGCCGAAAGACAGCGGCGTCCTGATCATCACGGACGAGGAGATGAGCGAGCTGTTCCGCAATAGGGACGGCTGGGACAGATTCCGTCAGAAGTACCCCTTTGCCGGCGGGATCAAGGGCTTTTCCCGCGCAGGGTTCGATCCGGCGCGGATGCAAGCCGTCGTCTTCGTGAGTCATCAGGCTGATTACAGGATGGGGGTTGGTTATTGGATCTACCTGGAGAAGTCGGCATCGAGCGGAAAATGGATCATCTCCGGATCGCGCCTCGCCCACATCTCGTGAGAGGCAAAAGGCCGGGGGCTGCGCTAAAAAAAGGGTCAAGGGGTTTGCAACGGATGAAAGGTATCGTCTCTTTTCTGGCGTTGATCATCGTGGTTTGGCTGTCGGGCCCGGCCGCTGCGGCCGACGAGCGCTGCAGCCACCGGGGAGAGCCCGGGCCCTGCAAGGCCCTCATCGAGAGTTACCACTACGGCCCGGGAAGCGGAACGTGCAAGAAGTTCTACTGGGGAGGGTGCGCAGCCATCCCCTTCGAGACGAAGGAGGAGTGCCTCCAGGCCTGCGGAGGGGAGAAGCCCTTGGTAATCGCGGAGTTGAAGGCCTTCCCGGAAAAGCGCCTGCCTTATGCCCTGCTCCATCTCGAGTACCCCAGGGACTGGCAGAAGCCTGATTTCACGGTGCAGGTAAACGGCAAGGAGGTCCCCTCCCGATTGTGGGGAGGGGGTCACTCGCCGGACAGGCAGTATGCGACCCTTTTCTTCTTCCCCGGCGAGGGAGGCAACCTGAAGGTTTCCGTCCAGGCCAGCCTTGACGGAAAGACCCATGAGGCAACGGACAGGTTTTCGTGGAACGTTTGGGCCATGGCGGGTCTTCTCGACGGCCCGGGCCGACTGGAGGCCGTGATGAAACCCCGCGCCCTGCGATTCTGGGCCTTCCCGGCAGACAAGGTCCGGGCCCTGTTCAACGGCAGCTCCATCACGCCGAAACGGGAGCCCCTTTCGGGAAGGCCCGTGGGCCTCTTCTCCGTCGAGCCCGAGTGGAAAGCCGGGAAAAACACGCTTTCCATCGAGACGACGGGAAAGGACGGCAAGACCGTTGCCGGCGATTACTCCTTCGTTTATCTGCCCGACAGCGTGATCGCCCTCGACGAAACGCTGGCGATCCCCTACGGCACGATGGGGGGCAAAAGCGGGCCCTTCTACTCCATGGAGCTGGAAGGGGATGCCCTGAGCCCGGTCGGTGACGGGGAGGAGACTTACTACATCATCGACCCCGAAGGGTGGGCCGTCGAAAAGTCCGTGCTGGTCAAGGCGCTGAGAGCGGATCGGCCCGGCCGCAGCCGGGTGAAGATATTCGTGAAGAGACACTTCCTCCAATCACGGGAGTTGGAGCGGGAGTTCGACATCCACGTCTTCCCGGTAGCCGGGAGATAGCATATCCTTCGGGAAAGCGGAGGTTTCATGAACGGGAAAATAACCGTAAGGCCGCCCAGGGCATCGGCAATCGTCCTGATCGTTATGGGTATCCTTTTCCTGGCCTTTGGCGTCGTCCTCGTCGATGCCGCCGAAGGGGAAGCCAGGCCCCTTGTTATGATGTTCGGCATCCTGTGGGCTGTCGTCTGCATCGGCTTCGTTGTCTATGGCTTTTCCATCCTTTCACGAGGGAAAGCCCCTGCCTTGGCGGTCATCGATGTGGAATCGGCGCCGGAGGGGGGAAACCGTGCGGAAGGGGCGGATTTTGAGGTGAAGCTCAGGAAACTGGAGCGGCTGCGGAAAGAACAACTGATCAGCGAAGAGGAGTACCGGCGCAAACGGACGGAAATCATGGCGGAGAAATGGTGAAAATCAACCCGGCTGAAAAAGGGAGTGAATTACCCCGCCTACAAGGCGGGGCATCTGGAAAGGCAATGAGGGGGATTGCATCCCCCTTGCCCCTGCTCCGCATTCATCCCCGTCCACAGGACGGGGTATTCTGCGGGATATTCATAAAAAACGGGGCCTCGCAGTTGAGTCCCCGTTTTGCATTCGCGATTTCTTCGACAGGCTCAGGGCTTCTCCCCGGACAGGACGCCCCTCGGCCGGACGAACGTGTCCTCATCCCCGACTATCCCCGGGAACCAGTCGCTGAACGCTTATGACGATTTGCGCGTGAAGCCAGGCGATTACATGTAGTAATCGTCGATATCGGCTACATACCTGATTTCGTAAGACCGCTTGGGGGCCTGCCCCGCGAGGATCTTCTCGATGGACGCGGTGGCCCTCTTGATCTCCTCCAGGTATCTCTCCACTTCCTCCTGCTTTCTGAGCAGTCTCGCGAAGTCGTGATTGCTGATCGTGATCTCTGCTGTCGTCCCCTCTTTCGCCGGTTGGAGCAACATGGGCTTGCGCATCGATTTCGCTTTCATGTAGGCAACGGGTCTCCCTTCCTGATGGTCTGGACCTTTTCCTACAGCACAGACCATGCCCAAGAGGTTGTTTTTCTAAATGCACGATATTTATATGTTATTTTGAAATTACCCGGACAGGTCCCGCTGCACGAACAAGCAAATGCTTCACGGAGAAATGCATATTCCGACGCAATCCGCCACCTGATTCCGATTGATTCCGCCACCCGATTCCGACGGAAGGCGCCACCCGATTCCGATCGATTCCGCCACCCCGGACTGGAGCTTGGCGACGCTGGATAAATCTCCGTAAAGCCGGTACATCCTCCCGAAAAAACCCGAGGAGGCGTCGATGCCGGCAGAGAGGTTGTCAATGCGAACCATTCGAGAAGTCCTGAGACTGAAATGGCAGGAGCACCTGCCCAATCGGCAGATCGCCGCGAGCTGCCGGATTGCCCGCAGCACCGTCCGGGAGTATCTGGAGCGCGCCGCTTCGGCGGGCCTTTCCTGGCCCCTGTCGCCGGAGCTGGACGATGCGGCGCT
>DCVI01000130.1 GCA_002327315.1 Syntrophaceae bacterium UBA2192
GCTTTGCCGGAGGTCATGACTTTTTCTCTCTCGAGTAACAAAAAGACATGATTTTACGATCCATTGGAACATCAATAATAAGAGGTTCTGTTGTCTTCAGTACGGCATCAAGCGGCTCGCCAAGGTCGAAGCGGCACTCGAGGCCAAGCGTTACAACAAGGACTACCCGGGTCAGATGCTCCATGGCGATACGAAGCGATTGCCCTTTGGTAAGGGCAGAAATCCCTGGATCGCCGGGAATATCTTATTTTTGCGGCCATCGACGACTTCTCTCGGGAACTCTATGCAGCTATCCTGCCGGACAAGACCCAAGTATCGGCCAAAGCCTTTCTGGAGCAAGTCTTGGAGGAGTGCCCCTATTACGATAAAACAGTACTACACCGACAACGGCAAATAGTTCAAAGGGGATCCGAGACACCACGCGTTCATAAATCTATGTGCGGAGAACAAAATCGAGCAACGCTTCACCCTGGTGGGCAATCCCCAAACCAACGGCAAGGCCGAGCGGGTCATCAAAACGATCATGGAGCTCTGGCACGAGAAAACCCGCTTTGACTCCTCAGCGCATCGAAAGACGGAACTCAGTCGGTTCCTGAACTACTATAATGGTGTTCGTCCCCATAAGGGGATTGGTGGTTTAACGCCGGAAGTAAAGCTGATCAACTATTTTTGTCCCGAAACCCGGTAAACAACGTTCGCTTTTCTCACAGATTATTCGATTACTTTTTGTGTATAATTGTCACCCCATGTTCTGCTGACAATGACCGATTTGACCTATATATGACAGGTCGAATCTGACAACTCTGACAATTTCCCATTCCCCTGCTGGGTTTTCCTCAATGCGCATTATGAGAAATATATCTTCATGAATAAACTTCGCGATTCGATACTTATTTAGCGCCGCAAGTTTATACCCTGCCTTTTCCCAAGCCACGACGCCACCGTGCAGCGCCTTAACATTGGTTTAGCCCATTTTCATGTATTTGACTGCCTGACCGGCAGACTTTGCCTCGTTGGGTCAGTGGCAATAGAAGATAATCACCTGATCTTTTTTAAGCTCAGGCAGTTTATGCTCAAACTCTTTCAGCGCGATCTCCCTTCAAGCATGATTTCGCTACAAATATGTTCATTTTGATATGCACAGACAAGGAGGGCCTTACCCAAGGTAACCTGCTGATACGTATCCTGCGGCGAAATTTGGACAGCTTCCACGTCGATATCGCCCCGGGTTACCTGCTGAGCCATTGCCTGACCGGAGCCTGGGAGAAGTATCCCGGCCAGGGCAGCTACCGCGGAGTAAAATTATGCTGCTCCCTCTCTGGAACTGGGTTCTGAGACGAGTTATTCGCGACCCAAGCCGCGAACGCGTCCATGAACTTTATGAGTAACTCGCGAGTTTGCTCATTCGTAATATCGCCATTAGCGTCGAACAGTTGCGCAGCACCCCCGATGTATGCCTCAGGCTGCTGCATTGCGGGAACATCTAAGGCAACCAGCGATTGCCTAAGATGATGATTTGCTCCAAAGCCGCCTATTGCACCAGGTGAAACGCTCATCACTGCGCCGGGCTTCCCTCCCCAGACACTTTGGCCGTACGGTCGCGAACCCACATCGAGCGCGTTTTTAAGCACGCCGGGAACGGAGCGGTTGTATTCGGGGGTCACGAACAGGACACCGTCAAACGATTTCACACGCTTTCTGAACTCGATCCACGATGAAGGCGGATTTCCCCTATCATCATGGTCTTGGTTGTAGAGCGGAAGCCCACCGATCTCGATGATTTCAAGCATCAGTGATTCAGGCGCAAGTGCCGTGAGCACCTGTGCCATCTTTCGATTGAAGGATTCTTTGCGAAGGCTTCCTACAAAAACAGCAATCTTTTGCGTCATCCTTTATCCTCCCGGTTTTGTTCTGGATGTCTATTGAGGAGCATTTCTGGCCATTCTAATGCAGCTTTATCGTGATGGTATGGTCATAACAGGTCTGTTTACTGGAGGTAGTGATTAACAAAGCAGATCTGGATAATAGGAATTATTAATCAGTCCATAATAGTGTAGACATTTTTAAGCGTATGTAGTATAATCCTGGCCATGAAAGAGATGGATGGCCGAAAGCTTAAGCATGACGTGCTGACCGAACTTCGCAAACGTGCGGTCGCAAGGGTTCAGAGCGGGGAGAGCCCGGAAGTGGTTGTGAAGACTCTTGGGTTCAGCCGTGCGTGCATTTATAATTGGCTGGCCATGTTTAGGGCAGGCGGCTGGGATGCCCTGGATGCCAAGAAGCGAGGTGGCCGCCCGCGTAAGCTGAAAGGCAACATGATCCAATGGGTCTATCGAACCGTAGTTGGCAAGGACCCGCGACAGTATAATTTTCCATTTGCGTTGTGGACTAGAAACGCCATCGGTTCTTTGATCTACAAGCGATATGGGGTTCGCTTGAGTGCAAACTCGGTCGGCCGCTTTCTGGCACAGTTGGGCATCACGGCCCGGAAGCCGTTGTGGAAAGCCTATCAGCAAGACCCGGAGCGCGTGCGCAAGTGGGTTCAAGAGGATTATCCCGCGATTGAAAAAGAAGCCAAGCAGATGAAAGCGGAGATCTGGTTTGCCGACGAATCGGGCCTTCGTAGCGATTACCATGCGGGGACGACCTGGGGCGTCAAAGGGCAAACGCCCGTGGTGCGAAGCACGGGAGCGCGATACCGCCTCAACATGATCAGCGCCGTGAATCGGCGGGGCCGGATGCGGTTCATGATTGAAAAGAAAGGGTTGAATGCCGATGTCATTTGCCGCTTCCTGGACCGGCTGATGGTGGGAAGCAAGAGCCCTGTGTTTTTGATCTGGGATGGTCATCCGGTGCACAAATCCGGTAAAGTCAGGGAGACGGTCGAGAGCTACGAAGGTAAGCTGCGATTGTATTTGCTCCCCGGGTATAGTCCGGAGCTGAATCCCGGCGAAGGGGTCTGGCGGGAAGTCAAATCGCACCGGCTCGGCCGTGCCGGCATTTTCTCCTTTGCCGACATGAAGTCTAAGGCGCTGGGGGCACTTCGCTCCTTGCTGAAGCGTCCGCATATCATCCGTGGATTCTTTCATACGCCATCCACTCTATATGCGTCATAGCGTCCATTCTATTATGGACTGGCTAATAAATATCGGCCGACGGGACAACCGTGTATTTTGTAATGGATGGTGGGCTGGATGTCAAGGGCATGGTGAAGCAGAAGAGTGACAAGGATTAAGTGATTTTTATGCTTGGGTCCCTTTTGGGTCCCCTTCAAACGGTTTTGGGTGCAAATAATGAACTTATTTCGACTATTGAAAGTCGCTGAAATGGCATCTATTCTATTGAAATCAAAGGGAAAGACCGGAATACCTGGGTTTCGTTAAGAATCATTTTTTTGCATTCAAGTCCCGGCTTCGGCACCAGAAACGAGGCGGCATGGATCGACGGGTCCATGCCGTTTTTCATGAAAGAAGAGCGGGGCTGGATTGGCCCCGCTCTTCTTGCTTATTGTCCCGATACCCGAAACCCTTTCTCAGGCAGCCCCTTCGGGTTTCATCGTGCCCGTTTCGTTGAAGCGCACGTGCCAGCTGAAGGCCTCGTCGAGCAGCATGGGGGTGTGGCCGCCCACCTTCTTCCTGGCGCGGTTGAAGTAGTCCCACAGCAATGGCCGGTACTCGGGCGCCGCGCAGTTCTCGATGATGAGGGGCACCTTCTCCTTCGGGTCGAGGCCGCGCAGGTCCGCCACGCCCTGGTCCGTCACGATCATGTGCACCTCGTGCTCCGTGTGGTCCGTGTGGGTCACATGGGGCACGACTCGGGAGATGGCGCCCTTCTTGGCCGCCGCCGGCGTCAGGAAGACGACGAGACCCGAGTTGCGGGAGAAATCGCCGGAGCCGCCGATGCCGTTGACCATCGTGGTGCCGAAGGTGTGGGTGGAGTTGACGTTGCCGTAGATGTCCACCTCGAGGGCCGTGTTCATGGCGATGAGCCCCATCCGCCGGGCGATCTCCGCATTGTTGCTGATCTCCTGGGGCCGCAGGATGATCTTGTCGCGATACTTCAGGATGTTTTTGTAGAAACGCTGCAGGCCCTCGGGCGAGGGGGAGAGCGATGTGCCGGAGACGGCGCTGAGCTTGCCCGCGTCGATCAGGTCGAACATGGCGTCCTGGATGACCTCCGTCCAGACCTTCAGGTTCTTGTAGTCGCTCTCGACAAGACCCGCCATGACGGCGTTGGCCACGTTGCCCACGCCCGACTGCAGCGGCGGGAGCACCTCGCCGTATTGCTTCTCGAGGAACTTGATGAGGTGCCTCGCCATGGCCTTGGACTGCTCGTCGATGGGGGCCAGGGGCCTCGTCTTGTCGCCGATGTCGCAGGGAACGATGGCCACGATCTTTTTCGGGTCGCAGGGCATGTAGATCGTGCCCATCCGCTGGTTGACGTCCGTGATCGGGAGGGGGTGCCGGGCCGGCGGGTCGGCGGGGATGAAGATGTCGCTCATCCCGACGAGTTCCATGGGCTGGCTCGTGTTGACTTCGATGATGACCTTCTCGGCCTGCTGGAGGAAGGTGGGCGAGTTGCCGACCGATGTGGAAGCGACAATCCCGCCGTTTTCCAGGATGCAGACGGCCTCCACGATGGCCACGTCCATCTTGCCCAGGAAGCCGTAGCGGAGCTGCTGGGCCATCTGGCTCAGGTGGATGTCGAAAAACATCGTGTCGCCCGCGTTGATCCGCTTGTTGATCGTCTTTCCCGTCTGGTAGGGGAAACGCTTGGCGATGGCGTTCACCTCCGCCCAGGCCTCGTCGAGCTCCACGCCGACGGAAGCGCCCGTGAGCAGGGAAAAGCGCATCTTCTCGCCCTTCTTGATCCTCTCGGCCACGGCCAGCGGGACGGCCTTGGGGTACCCGCAGGGGGTGAACCCGCTTGTTCCGATGATCATGCCGTCCTTGATGTGCCTGGCGGCCTCCTCGGCCGTCGTGATCTTGGACAACAGTTCCTTGTTGAATACGCGGCTCTCGATTCCCATCTTGGTCATTCCTCCTCGTCTTGGATTGAAACCGCAACTCCCCACGTCGACGGTTGCACATCCTCCGACCGGTAATGAAATAAAATAAGCGGGGCCCCGCCGGGCCCCGCTCTTTACGCTAGTAGCTGTTGTTGATGATTCCTTCCTTTTTGAGCTGCGCGATCGTCTCGTCGCTATAGCCCAGGAGCGCTTTCAGGACCTCGTCGGTGTGCTGCCCCAGAAGCGGCGCCGGCGCGTAGACTTCGCCGGGGGTCTCCGTCATTCGGATGGGCGAGTTGGCGATCCGCATCTTGCCCACTCGGGGCTGGTCGATCTCGACGAGCATCTTGCGGTAGGCGATGTGCGGGTCCTCGCAGATCTGCTTCAAGTTGTTGATCGGCGAATAGGGAAGCCCCTCCTTCTCGAAGATCGCCTCCCACTCCTCCGTCGTCTTCGCGGCCATGATCGGGTCGAGGATCTCGTTGAGGGCCTTGCGATTCTTGGTCCGGGCCGGGTTGGTCTTGAAGCGCTCCTCTTCGAGAAGTTCGGCCTTGCCAATCACCTTCGCAAACCGGACAAACAGGGCGTCCGTCCCGATCGCCGCGATGATGTGGGAGCCGTCCTTCGTTTTGTAGCCCTGGAAAGGCGTGATGGAGGGGTGGATCCCGCCCAGGGGGCCCGGAATCTCTCCCTTCAGCGTGAAGCGGGCGACGGCGTTCTCCAGGGTGGAAAAGAGGCTGTCGATCATGGAGATGTCCACGTGCTGGCCCCGTCCGGTTTTCTCCCGGTAGCGCAGGGCAGCCAGGATGCCGATGGTGGCCTGCATCCCCGAGATGATATCGCCCACGGAGGAGCCCACCCGGCACGGGGGGCCTCCCTCGGGCCCCGTGATGCTCATGAGCCCGCTGTAGGCCTGGGCCACCATGTCGTAGGAGGGCCGCTCGGCGTATTCCGGCAGCGAGTCATGGCCGAAGCCGCAGATGGAACAGTAGATGATCCGGGGGTTGATCTTCTTGAGATCTTCCCAGTGCAGGCCCATCTTCTTCATCGTCGTGGGGCGGAAGTTCTCGATCACGATATCGGATTTCCTGATCATCTCGATGAGGATGTCCTTGGCCTTCTGGTGTTTGAGATTCAGGACGATCCCCTTCTTGTTGCGGTTCAAACTGATGAAGTAGCCGCTGAGGTTTTTGTCCGTCGCCCCGGCAAAGGGCCCGAACTCCCGGGCGTCGTCGCCGTGGGGCGGCTCGACGTGGATGACCTCGGCCCCGAGGTCGGCAAGGATCATCGTTGTCGTGGGGGCCGCCAGCACGTGGCTCAGGTCGATGACACGGATTCCTTCCAATGATCTGGGCATTTACCTTTTCCTCCTGATGCTGTCTTGTTTTATCGGATTCCCTGGGGCCGGCGTGAGGATACCCTCTTTCATGAGGATCCGGGCCATCTCGCGGGATTTCATGACGATCACTGCCATCCCATCGTCGATCGGTGTGAGCGTCAGGATTCACCCCCCCTTTTGTTTTGCACCGATCTACACAATTTTCGGCGTGCATTTCAAGAGAATATTTGCGTCCTAACGATCGCGCCGTACACTCGAAGAGCCTCCGGAAGGCCGCGGAGCTTCCCGCCGACTATTGCAGCACAAGGGTTTGCGGGCGCTGTCAGACAAAGCCCGACAAGCCTCTCTCGGCGAGTCCTACATCAGAATCAGACGGCCCCCGATAGTTTTCACCCTGCCCCGATGCTAGATACGCGGCGAAACAATTCCCCACGATGGTTGCACCTGTTTTGCCGACAGGTCGCGTAATCACACACAGAGTCGGTCATGTTGATTTGTCCTCGATGCGGCGGAAAAAATTTCTGGCGGCTCGCCACGGGTCAACGCCGTTGCGGTCAGTGCGGTCTGACGCGAAAATTCGACAAGACCTACTGGAACTCCACCAAGATGTCCCCCTACTGGAAGGGCCGTCTCCTCGAGTATTTCTGCCTGGGGGTTCCGGCCTACCGGCTCCGCCTCCAGGTCCCACTGGATCTCAAGACGGTCCAGCGATGGTTCCGGATCCTGAGGATCGCCATCTACTCGCACGAGATGAAAGAGATGAAGGCCCTTTTCGCAAAGGCGGGTGCCGGGCAGGCGCTGGGCGCCGGAAGGGTCCGGCTCCGGCAGGACTTCACCGTGTCGGCAGACCGCATGCCCCTGGGGATCTACAAGGGAAACGGGCGGGTATTCACGCTCCCGGTAGAGGCTCCTGAGGGCGACGAGGCCACCGGGAGAATCGGCGAATCCGGGCAGCTCCAGTTCTGTGACGAGACCCTGGCCTGGACATTCGTGGACATCCACGGCAGCAGTGTCGTGGTCAATGGAGAGAAAGGGACCCGGCGAGGTCACGAGATTCTCGAGGGCATCGAAGGCTTCTGGGCCTTCACCCGGCAGTGGCTGAAGCACTACCGCGGCGTGCCCAGGAGGTACTTCCCACTCTACCTCAAGGAGATCGAGTGGCGGTTCAACCACCGTGACGAGAACCTCGTCAAACTCATCCGCAACCTTCTGGACAAGAGGGTCACCGCAGAATCGGAACTTCTGCGGCCCTGAGGCCCGGGCAACACAGCCCCAGGACCGGAACGGACATGCGCTTCGGACGATCTGAAAAAGGCAGGAACACGCGAAATCATGCCGCTGGCTCTGCATCGTTTCGTTTCCCGCACGCGCCGTCGTCTCCCGAAGCCACAGGCCCCTCGAATCGAGGCCGTATCAACACACCCGGCAACCACCCCGAAATCACAACCGTTTCACCCATAGGGTAAGCAAGGAGGAAGACAATGGCTGAACACCCCCAGATGAAGAAATGGAAGGAGCAGGCAGCAAAGGAGCTCAAGGGAAAGCCTGTGGAAGCTCTCAACTGGGAGAGCCCCGAAGGGATCACCGTCAAGCCCATCTACACGGCGGAAGACCTGGAGGGTCTGGATTTCGTCAACACGCTTTCCGGCATGGCCCCCTACGTCAGGGGCCCCGTGGGCACCATGTATACCAACCACCCCTGGACGATCCGCCAGTACGCAGGATTCGCCACGGCCACGGAATCGAACGCGTTTTACAGGAGATCCCTCGCCGCCGGCAATCAGGGCCTATCCGTCGCCTTCGACCTGGCCACGCACCGCGGTTACGACTCCGACCATCCAAGAGTGACCGGTGACGTCGGCAAGGCCGGCGTGGCCATCGACTCCGTCGAGGACATGAAGGTCCTCTTCGACGGCATCCCGCTGGACAGGGTGACGGTCTCCATGACCATGAACGGCGCCGTGCTCCCCATCCTCGCGGGTTACATCGTGGCCGCCGAGGAGCAGGGCGTAAAGCAGGAACAGCTCGCGGGCACGATCCAGAACGACATCCTGAAGGAGTTTCTCACCCGCAACACCTACATCTACCCGCCCCTGCCCTCGATGCGGATCGTCTCGGACATCATCGCCTACTGCTCCAAGAACATGCCGCGCTACAACACGATCTCGATCAGCGGCTACCACATCATGGAAGCGGGCGCCAACTCGGTCCTCCAGACGGCCTTCACGCTGGCTGACGGCAAACAATACATCCGGGCGGCCATCGACGGCGGCCTCTCGATCGACGATTTCGCCCCCCGGCTCTCCTTCTTCTTCGGCATCGGCATGAACTTCTTCATGGAGATCGCCATGCTGAGGGCGGCCCGTTACCTATGGAACAAGACGGTCAGCGAGTTCAACCCGAAGAACCCCCGCTCCACCATCCTGCGGACCCACTGCCAGACTTCCGGCTGGAGCCTCACGGAGCAGGACCCATACAACAACGTGATCCGCACGACCCTCGAGGCGCTCGCGGCGGCCCTGGGCGGCACCCAGTCGCTGCACACGAACGCCCTGGACGAGGCCACCAACCTCCCGACGGACTTCTCGGCCAGGATTGCCCGCAACACGCAGATCATCATCCAGGAAGAGTCCCAGGTCTGCCACGTGGTGGATCCCCTGGGAGGCTCCTACTTCATCGAGGCCCTCACGGGCGCCATCATCCGCGAGGCCGGCAAGATCATGGACGAGATCGAGGCCCTCGGCGGCATGGCCAAGGCCATCGAGACGGGCATGCCGAAGCTGCGCATCGAGGAGTCGGCGGCGCGCCGCCAGGCCCGGATCGACCAGGGCAAGGACGTCATCGTCGGTGTGAACAAGTACCGCGTGAAGGATGAGGCGCCGGGGGAAGTCCTGGAAATCCCCAGCACAGTGCGCGACGAGCAGATCGCAAAGCTTAAGGACATCAAGAGCAAACGCGACAGCGCCGCTGTCAAAAAGTCCCTGGAGAATATCACGAAGGTGGCTGAAAAGGGCGGAAACCTCCTCGAAGCCACCGTCCAGGCCATGCGGCTTCGCGCCACGGTCGGCGAGGTGAGCGACGCCATGGAGAAGGTCTTCGGCCGCTACGTGGCGACGTCCCGGATGATCTCCGGTGTCTACTCCTCCGAGTACGGAGACAGCGACGTGATCAAGGGCCTGCAGAAGAGGACCGCGACCTTCCTGAAGGAGACAGGCCGCCGCCCGAGGATGCTCGTGACGAAGATGGGTCAGGACGGCCACGACCGCGGCTTCAAGGTCGTCGCCACGGCCTTCGCCGACCTCGGCTTCGACATCGACATCAGCCCCATGTTCCAGACACCCGACGAGGCGGCCAAGATGGCCCTCGAAAACGACGTCCACATCGTCGGCGCCTCGAGCCTCACGGCAGGCCACAAGACGCTCGTCCCCGAGCTGATCAAGAAGCTCCGGGCATCGGGCGCAGGGGAGATCCTGGTCATCGCGGGCGGCGTCATCCCCCCGACGGACTACGACTTCCTCTACAAGGCCGGCGTCGTCGGGATCTTCGGGCCTGGGACCTCGATCCCCGACTCGGCGGACAAGGTGCTCACCCTGCTGGAGCAGAAGTACCTGAAGAAGTAGCGACAAACCATTGCCGGGGGCTCTCCCCCCCGGCAATGCCGCAGTGAACGATCTGACCGGATCCGGGACAGGGTGATGACTCAGAAGGAACTCGACTACTACGTCCAGGGCGTGACCAGCCAGAACCGGCTGGTCATGGCGAAAACGATCACGCTGATCGAGAGCACCCTGCCGGCCCACCAGGAAACGGCCCGGGCCGTCATGGACGCGCTGCTGCCTCATACCGGCAAGGCCGTGCGCCTGGGGATCACGGGAGTGCCCGGCGCAGGCAAGAGCACCTTCATCGAGAGCTTCGGCATGATGCTCACGCAGAAGGGGCTCCGGGTGGCCGTGCTGGCCGTGGACCCGAGCAGTCCCCGGACGGGCGGGAGCATCCTGGCCGACAAGACCCGGATGGAGAAGCTCTCCGTCAACGAGCAGGCATTCATCCGGCCCAGCCCTTCCAGCGGAACCCTCGGCGGGGTGGCCCGCAAGACCCGGGAGACCATGATGATCTGCGAGGCCGCAGGCTACGACGTCATCATGGTGGAGACGGTGGGCGTGGGACAGTCGGAAGTCGCCGTGGCCTCCATGGTGGACTTCTTCCTGGTGCTCATGATCGCCGGGGCCGGCGACGAGCTCCAGGGGATCAAAAAGGGCGTCCTGGAGCTGGCCGACGCCATCACGGTCAACAAGGCAGACGGCGACAACATCGACCGGGCAAAGATGGCCCGGCAGCAATACTCGACGGCCATGCACCTTCTGTCGCCGCCCTCGCCCGACTGGAGTACGCCGGTTATGATGTGCAGCTCCCTCACCGGAACCGGTCTTGCGGAGATCTGGGACATGGTTCTGAAACATCGGAAAATCATGGAGGAAAAGGGGGAGCTGGAGAGGAAGCGGCACGAACAGTCCCGCCTGTGGATGTGGGCCCTGGTCAAGGAAGGGATGGAAGAGTGGTTTTACAAGAATGCCCAGGTCGTCAACCTCCTGCCTCTCATCGAGAAGGAAGTGGTCGGCGGAAGGATCACGGCCACCTCGGGGGCGGCCCGGATCCTTTCTTTCCTCCAGAATTACAGCTTAACCACTACGTGAAGCAACCAGACGAGTCAGGAGGTCTATCGACATGAAGATTACGCGTGTAGATCACATCGGAATCGCAGTGAAAAGCATCGCCGAATCCCTGAAGGTCTATGAGGCGATGGGACTCAAATCCGTGGGCGTCGAGGAGGTGGCCGAGCAGAAGGTGCGCGTGGCCTTTCTTCCCCTCGGCGAGGCCGAGATCGAGCTGCTCGAGTCCACTTCGCCCGACGGTCCCGTTGCCAAGCACATCGAGAAGAACGGCGAGGGCATCCAGCACCTCGCGCTGCGCGTGGACAACCTCGAGGCGGCCCTGGCGGAACTCAAGGCCCAGGGGGTGCGCCTCATCGACGAGAAGCCCCGCTATGGCGCGGGCGGCGCGAAGATCGCCTTCGTGCATCCCCGCTCCACAGGCGGCGTGCTCCTCGAGCTGAGCGAGAGGAAGTAACCCCCGCAAGAAACAGACCCAGAGAAAGAAAGAGGTAAGGAGCCGTGACGAATAAAGAAAAAATCGAACTCATGAGGACCCGCGAGAAGAAAATCGAGATGGGCGGCGGCGCCAAGGCCCTCGAGAAGGTGAAGTCCACGGGAAGGCTCACGGCCCGCGAGAGGCTCGGGCGCCTTTTCGATGAAGGCACCTTCGTGGAGATGGACAAGTTCGTGGAACACCGTTGCGTAAACTTCGGAATGGACCAGACGGAGGTCCCCGGCGAGGGTGTCGTGACGGGCTACGGCATGGTGAACGGCCGCACCGTTTTCGCCTTTGCGCAGGACTTCAGCACCATGGGGGGCTCGCTTGGCGAGATGCACGCCGCCAAGATCGTCAAGTGCCAGGACCGGGCCATGTCGGCGGGTGCCCCCATCGTGGGCCTCAACGACTCGGGCGGCGCGAGGATCCAGGAGGCCGTCGACTCGCTCGCCGGCTACGGGCGGATTTTCTACAAGAACACCATGGCCTCGGGCATCATTCCCCAGGTGAGCGCCATCATGGGCCCCTCGGCCGGCGGCGCCGTCTACTCGCCCGCGCTCATGGACTTCATCTACATGGTGGACAAGGAATACGCCCAGATGTTCATCACGGGCCCCCAGGTCGTCAAGGCCGTCATGGGCGAGGAAGTGACGGCCATGGAGCTGGGCGGCGCCATGACACACAACACGAAAAGCGGAGTGGCCCACTTCGTGGCGGCAAGCGACGAGGACTGCATCGACCAGATCAAGAAGCTCCTGGGCTATCTCCCGCTCAATAACCGCGAGCAGGCGCCCGTTGCACCCTGCACCGACCCGGTCGACCGCATGGAGGAGAAGCTCAACACGCTCGTCCCCGAGGCCAGCAACCGCCCCTACGACATCAAGAAGGTCATCAAGCTCGTTGTCGACGACGGCGAGATCTACGAAAGCCAGGCCCTTTATGCCATGAACATGGTGACCTGCTTTGCCCGCATGAACGGCCGGCCTGTCGGGATCATTGCCAACCAGCCTGCCGTGCTCGCAGGATGTCTCGACATCAACTCCTCCGACAAGGCCTCGCGCTTCATCCGCTTCTGCGACTGTTTCAATCTCCCGATCCTCACCTTCGTCGACGTCCCGGGCTACCTCCCGGGGACAGGGCAGGAGTATGGCGGGATCATCCGCCACGGCGCGAAGATGCTCTACGTCTACCCCGAGGCGACGGTGCCGAAGATCACGATCGTCGTTCGCAAGGCCTACGGCGGCTCCTACCTCGGCATGTGCTCGGGCCAGACGGGCGCCGATGTGGTCATGGCCTGGCCCTCGGCCGAGATCGCCGTCATGGGCGCCGAGGGGGCGGCCAAGATCATCTTCCGCAAGGAGGACCCCGAGAACCTGAAAAAGAAGACGCAGGAATACATCGAGAACTTCGCAACCCCCTACCAGGCGGCGCGCCACGGCCTCATCGAGCAGGTCATCGAGCCCAGGGAAACCCGGCCCATGATCATCAGGGCCCTCCGGATGCTCGAGGGGAAGAAGGAAGACCGTCCCTGGAAGAAACACGGCAACATTCCTCTCTAGAACCGAAACCGGCTACGATCCGGCACCGCATCTAAAGAGGATGAGATATTATTTATTAAAATTCCTCGCACCAAGGTGCCAGGAATTTAGAAACTTAAGGAAATGGGTTAGTTGTTATTATGCTCGCAACCCCCGCAGCAAGCTGCGGGGGTTGCGCGTGCAATCGTTTTCAACCGTATGAAGGAGGTTTTTCAATCATGGAGATGGACAATTTCACATTCGGCGTCACGATGCTCGTGGCCGGCATGGGTGGCACGCTGGTCACCCTGGGGCTTCTGAGCCTGATGATGATG
This sequence comes from Syntrophaceae bacterium UBA2192, assembly GCA_002327315.1. Classification (GTDB taxonomy): domain Bacteria; phylum Desulfobacterota; class Syntrophia; order Syntrophales; family UBA2192; genus UBA2192. The sequence continues at coordinate 13,348 of DCVI01000130.1, forward strand.
GCCCTGGGCAAGCTCTTCCCGTACAAGGAAGAGGGCGGGAAGGAGGGCTAAAGCCATGATGGAAGCAATCATTGCCGGACTGGGCGGACTGGTCATCGGCTTTAAAATGCTGTTTGTCAACTGGCAGAGCCTGATCATGCTCGGTGTGGGCGGCGTGCTGCTGTGGCTGGGCATCAAGAAGGACTGCGAGCCCCTGTTGCTCGTTCCGATCGGGTTCGGCTGCATCCTGGTCAACATCCCCATGTCGGACGTCATGCTCAAGGACGGCTTCATCCGGACGATCTATGACGCCGGCATCGACACGGAGCTCTTTCCGCTCCTGATCTTCATCGGCATCGGGGCGATGACGGACTTCGGCCCCGTGCTGGCGCAGCCCTACACGTTTCTGCTGGGGGCGGCGGGGCAGTTTGGGATCTTCCTGACGCTGATGCTGGCCCTTTTCCTGGGCTTCCCGAAGCTCGATGCGGTTTCGATCGGCATCATCGGGGCCTGCGACGGCCCGACGGCGATCTACGTAACCTCGAAGTACGCACCCCATCTGCTGGGGGCGGTGGCCGTGGCGGCCTACTCCTACATGTCGCTCGTTCCGGTGATCCAGCCGCCGATCATGAAGGCGCTCACCACGGAGAAGGAGAAGAAGACGGTCATGAAGTTCACCGCCAAGCCGGTCTCCAAGACGACGAAGCTGCTCTTCCCGCTCGTGATCACGATCGTGGGGGGCTGCATCGCTCCGAAGGGACTTCCGCTGCTTGCGACGATCATGCTCGGAAACCTCATGAAGGAGTCCGGCGTGGTGGCCCGCCTCGCGGGGGCGGCCGAAAACGAGATCGCCAACGTGGTGACCCTCTTCCTGGGCCTCTGCATCGGGGCGACCATGGCGGGTCCGGCCTTCATCCGGGCCGAGACCCTGATCATCCTGGGGCTGGGTTTCCTGGCCATCTGCCTGGACACGGTCTGCGGCGTGCTGTTCGGCAAGCTTCTCTACATCATCACGGGCGGCAAGATCAACCCGCTGATCGGCTCGGCCGGCATCTCGGCCTTCCCGATGGCGGCCCGCGTGGTCGCCAAGGTGGGCATGCAGTACAACAAGAAGAACTATCTGCTGATGCACGCCATGGGCGCCAACGCCGGCGGGCAGATCGGCTCGGTCATCGCGGCGGCCGTCATGCTCTCCGTGCTGGCCGGCATGGGCGTTATCAGATAAAGAGTGGCTAAAGGCTTAAGGCGAAAGGCTAAGTGCAAGGAAGACAACGCTTTTTGAAGCAAATATAATTAAAGAAAGAAAGGAGGCGAAACCCCAATGGCAATCGATGTAATAGCCCCGATGCCCGGCACGATCAAGGAGATCATCGTGAAGGCGGGCGATGCCGTGAAGGAAGACGAGGAACTCGTCATCCTCGAGGCCATGAAGATGGAGAACCCCATCGTGGCCCCGTCCAACGGCACGGTCAAAGAGATCAAGGTCAAGGAAGGGGACAAGGTCAACACGAGCCAGGTCCTCGTCGTTCTGGGATAGAGGGACAAGGGCCCTCCCCCCGCGCAGGCGGGGGAAGGGCAACCCCTCGTGCCTCGACCGCTCTTTCTCGATTTTTTCATGATGACGAGGCGCGGACCGGCTCGAAAAAAATTCACTCAAAGCGGTAGACTTTTTTTACAAAGTGGAATAATCAAGCATAAGCTGAACACCCTATCTAAAAATACCAATAGGGAGGGAGAAAAAAATGGAATTTTTAGGCGTATCCCTGGCGGCCTGGATGTCCATCCTGGCCCTGACTATCGTCATCATCATCAGTTGCATCAACGAGCAGCTTCACGTCGGCCTGCTGGGCATCGCTTTCGCCATCGTCGTGGGGGCGATCTTCATGGACATGAGGGCCTCGAAGGTCGTCATGGGGTTCCCACTGAGCCTCTTCATGATCCTCGTGGGCGTGACCTTCATGTTCGCCATGGCCCAGGTCAACGGAACCCTGGGAAAGATCACGACCTACTCGATCCGCCTGTGCGGCGGCAACATGATGCTGCTGCCCTTCATCATCTATTTTCTGACCATCTTCATCACCACGATCGGCCCGGGCAACATCGCCGGTGTCGCGCTGCTGGCCCCCATCACCATGGCCATCGCGGGCCAGGTGGGCATGTCGGCCTTCTGCATGACCCTCATCGTCGTCGGGGCCTCCAACTCGGCGGCCTTTTCGCCCTTTGCCCCCACGGGGATCATCTCCCACGGTCTCGTCGAAAAGATGGGGCCCCAGATCCCCGACCTCTTCGCCAAGTACTCGCTCGACGCCATCGACTGGAAGGTCTATTTCAATTCCATCCTGGCCCAGGGTATGGCCGTCATCCCTGGCTTCCTGGTCCTGGGCGGCTGGAAGTGGATGATGTCGCACAAGGGCAAGACGGTCGACATCAACACGATCGCGCCGAGGCCCGAGCCATTCAACAAGCAGCAGTGGTTCACCACGGCCTGCATCGTCATCCTGATTTTTCTCGTTGTTGTCCCGTCGCTTCCGGGCATGAAACAGTTCTTCCCGAAGTGGATGCTCCTGATGTCTTCAAACGTCGGCACCGTCGGTTTCGTCCTGGCGGGCTTCATGATGCTCTTCAACGTGGCCGACAGCAAGGCCGCCGTGAAGACGATGCCCTGGTTCGTCATCATGATGGTCTGCGGTGTCACCGTCCTCATCGATGTCATGGAGAAGTCGGGCGGCCTCAACGCCATGGTCAAGGCCATCGCCGCCTTTTCGGGCCCCACGACGGTCCACTTCTGGCTGGGTCTCATCACGGGCGTGATCTCGGCCTACTCGAGCTCCTCCGGCGTCGTCATGCCGGCCTTTCTGCCGCTCGTCCCGGGGCTTCTCAAGCAGGTCCCCGGCGCGGATGCCGTCGGCATGATCTCCTCGATCAACGTCGGCGCCCACCTGGTCGACGCCTCGCCGCTCAGCACGCTGGGCGCTCTCTGCATCGCCTGTGCGGCCGAGCACGAGGACAAGCAGAAGCTCTTCCGCGATCTTTTGATCTGGGGGCTCTCCATGTCGATTGTCGGCGCCATCATCTGCTGGCTGTTCTTCGGTATCCTGGGCATCTAGGGTCCGGGGCTTTCTGACAACACAAAAGGCCGGAAGGATTTTCCTTCCGGCCTTTTTCTCTCAGAAAAAATCCCCCTTTGCCGCCCTGATCCGCTTCGCGGGGCGGCCCGGTAAGGAACGAATCGGACATGGTTGCGCACCCTGACGGGATGCGCCCCCGGTCCTCCCCCTTTAATAAAGGGGGAAAGAGGGGGATTTTCTTTTGCCTTGCTGCTCGAGGCTTGATCAGGGTTTGCGGTACTTCTTCGCCCCCTCCACGTACAGGTCATTGCCCTTCGTGTCGTTGATGACGACGACGGGAAAGTCCTCCACTTCCAGGCGCTGGATGGCCTCGGGCCCCAGGTCCTCGTAGGCGATGGTCTCGGCTTTCTTGATGCTTCGGGCCAGGAGAGCCCCTGCCCCGCCGGTGGCCCCGAAGTAGACGGCCTTGAATCGCTTCATGGCCTCCACCACGTCTGCGCCGCGGTTTCCCTTGCCGATCATTCCCTTGAGACCCAGCTCCATGAGCTTCGGGGCAAAGGCGTCCATGCGGTAGCTCGTCGTCGGCCCTGCCGATCCGATGGGCTTTCCCGGCTTTGCGGGAGCGGGCCCCACGTAGTAGATCACCTGGCCCCGGATGTCGACGGGCAACTCTTTTCCCGCCTCAATGAGGTCGAAGAGCCTTTTGTGCGCAGCATCCCGTCCCGTGTAGATCACCCCCGTGAGAAGCACCTTGTCGCCGATCCTGAGCTTCTCTACATCCTGATCCGTCAGGGGGGTCTTCAGCTTGATCTCGGCCATCTTTCTTACCTTCTTACCCTCTCACCTTCTCACCCTCTAACTCTAGATGACGGCTTCCTTATGCCTCGCCGCGTGGCACTGGACGTTGACCGCCACAGGGAGGCTTGCAATATGGCAAGGCTCGACTTCGAAAAAGACATCGAGCGACGTCGTGTTCCCTCCGTAGCCCATGGGCCCGATGCCCAGTTTGTTGATCCGCGCGAGAACCTCGACCTCGACCTTTGCCAGCTCCGGGTCGGCGTTGCGCTCGCCGATCTTTCTCATGAGGGCCTTCTTGGCAAGAAGCGCCGATCGCTCGAAGGTCCCGCCGATCCCCACACCGACAACCGTGGGCGGGCAGGGGTTGGACCCCGAGGCCTCGATGCGCTTGACGACGAAGTCCTTGATCCCCTCGAGCCCCGCCGAGGGCGAGAGCATATCCACGCGGCTCATGTTCTCCGCGCCGCCCCCCTTCGGGACGGCGACGATCCGGACCCGGTCGCCGGGGACAATGTCGAAATGGATGACGGCGGGCGTGTTGTCCTTCGTGTTGGCACGCGTGAAGGGGTGGCAGGCCGACTTCCGGAGATAGCCTTCCCCGTAGCCTTTTTTGACCCCCTCGTTGATGGCCGCCTTCAGATCGCCTCCGACAACGTGGACATCCTGCCCGATCTCGACAAAGAGGACGGCAAGACCCGTGTCCTGGCAGATGGGGGACTGCTCGTCCCGGGCGATGCGCGCATTTTCCTTGAGCTCGCGGATGACCTCCTTTGCCACGGAGGATTCGTCCTTCTCGATGGCCCGGTCAAAGGCAGCAAGCACGTCAACGCCCAGATTGCAGTTGGCGTCGATGAAGAGGTCGCGGACGGCCTTGGTAATCTCTGCTGCTTGGACTTCTCTCATGATCACTCCAAAGGGTTGTGGACCGGTGACTCATCGGCGGAACAGCCACAAGCCGCAAGCCCCAAGCCTCAAGGCTTATGGACGACGATTTATTTCTTTGCCATCTTGAGGATCTCGGCCACGAGTTTCTCGATGCCCTGGGCCACCTTTGAGATGGTGGGCCCGAGCATGTAGGCCGGCGTGGTCACAATCCGGTTGGCCTCGTCGATGACGATCCCCTCGACGGGGGCCTGGACATGCTTGCCGCCCATGGCCTCGATGGCGCCTGCCGCGCCGGGGTCGTTTCCGATGGTGAGCTTCGGGTTAGCCGCACCGAGGACCTTGGCGGCGATCACGGGCGCAATGCAGAGAAAGCCAACGGGCTTCTTCGCGGCGTGTATTTCCTTGATGAGCCTCGCCACCTCGGGGTTCACAACACAGTCGGGACCCTTCACGGCGAAGTCGCAGAGGTTTTTGGCCGCACCGAATCCGCCCGGAAAGATCAGGGCATCCATGTCGGAGGCCTTCACGTCCTTCATGTCCTTGATCTTGCCGCGGGCGATGCGGGAGGACTCGCAGAGCACGTTTCTCGACCCCGCGCCGGGCTCCCCTTTTGTGTGGTCGATCACGTGCATCTGGTCGACATCCGGCGCCATGCAGAGGATCTCCGCACCCGCCTTGTCCAGAAAGTACAGGGTCAGGGTGGCCTCGTGGATCTCGGCCCCATCGTAAACGCCGCAGCCCGACAGAACGACACCGACCTTTGCCATAATGGACCTCCTGCATGCCGTGGGTTTTTTCTCAAGGACAGGGGCAGGGAAAAAGCGTGCACTGATGGATGATTCCCGCAAACCCCGGGCAGAAATATAGATGAACACCCGGACGGGTGTCAACGAAAATGCGACCCCAAAGAAAAAGCCCCGGTTCAATGCGGGGCTTTCCGGTCGGGAGGGCTCAAATCTCACGGGGTCATTGTTTTTCTGGGATACTGATAGATCTCGTATTCCGTGGGGCCACCGAGGAGTTTGTCGATCTTGCCCTGGATCTCCTTGCGCTCATCCGTGGCGATCCACTTTTTCCAGAAATAATCAGAATCCCAGATGCTGATGACCAGGTAATCCTCGGGCTTATCGGTACCATGGAGCGTCTCGCCCGAGATGTAGCCCGGTTGTCGCGATGCCGCACTGCGCAACTGGGTGATCAGGGACAGGAGCTCCGTTTCTTTCTCCTTTGGCGCTTTTCTCTTGATCATGACTTTAATCATGGGGCTCTCCTCCTTTCTCTCTCAGTCTGGTGGCCGGGAGGCGAATCCCGCTGATGACACTGCGTTCATTTGCGGGCTTCGAACTTGTGAAGATCGGAAGAGCAGAAGTGAGGAAAAGCGGACAAGAAAGAATCTTCCATCCACTCCGCTCTTCCGCTCTTCATCGCATCCTAACTTCGTCTGAACAGGCATGCCGGACCCGCTGCCGGGACCGGTTCTAATTTGCCGCAAAGGGATCGGAATAGAGAAGGAACCGGAAGAGGAGACGTCGCTGCAGATTGAGAAGATGCTTCTGCGCTGGAAAAGGAAGTGAGGGGGATACGCCTTATTATTTGGACTTGGACGGCGTGCGCTCCAGGTAATCGCTGGGTTCGGCTTTGTGGTAACGCTTTTCGGGATAGTGGTAGATATCGTAGGTGGTCTTCTTCCCCAGGAGTTTGTCGATCTTGTCCTGCAGCGCCTTGCGGGGCGGGCTGGAAACCCACTTTTCCCAGTCCTGCAAGTTATCCCAGGTGCTGATGACGAGGTACTCGTCGGGGTTGCTGACGTGGCGCATGGTCTCGCCGGAGATATAGCCGGGCTGCTTCGATACCATGCTCCGAAGCTCCGTGATCAGGGATACGAGGTCCTTCTCCTTATCGGCCGTCACCCATCTTTTGATCATGACTCGAATGGCCATATCCGTCACCTCCTTTCGTTGAAACAGTATTCGGGATTCCTATATTTATAAATACAACTGTAAGGCATCGACTTCAAGTGTAAAAATGGCGGCGCGGTCGAAAGGATGGCGGAAGGGATGATTCAGCGTGGCATGGACTCGACGACGCGGCGAATCCCCTCGACGGCCCCAAATGGGATGCCGATGTGGCCTGCGGGGACGTCGTAATCCCGGGGATTGATCCGGATCAGGGTGGCCTTCCCTCCCCGGACGGCGGCCTCGGAGGTCATCCGGACCGTTGCCACGGCCTTGCCTGCGCCCAGTTCCACCGCGGCCAGGGACGAACCTTTTCGTGACAGCCCCTGGAGCCACCGGCTGAACCGGTCACTCTGCATCCGGGTGCGGTGCGGGATCCAGTCCCCGTCATTGAACATGAGGACGTTGGGTCGTGCCAGGGATCCGCATTTCGGGCAGCGCGGCAGGGGATCCCGGGCCCTGAACTGCGTCTCGTCGACGTCGGGGGTTACCTCCCGGGCCTCCCAGATGTCGTGAGAGCAGGGCCGCGAGCACTGGAGATGGTGAATGGAGCCGTGGCATTCCTCGATGCGGTCCTCGTCGAAACCGGCAATCTGGAACTGGCCGTCGACGTTGGAGGTGAACACGAAATAGCCTCCCTTCTTCTTTTTGCCGATCTCGAGAAGCTGTTTGAACCCTGCGTGCGGGACCGTGCGTCGATACAGGTTCAGGCGGTGGCCGTAGAACCCCCACGCCAGGGATGGATCCCTTTCGAACCACCAGGGGTCGGCCATCTCCACGAAGGAAACACCCAGTTTGGCCATGGGCGGGTAGGCCTTCCAGAACCCCTCGTTGCCCCGGAAGTCGGGCAGGCCCGAGTCGACGCCCATGCCGGCGCCTGCGGTGATCAACAGCGCTTCTGCGTCTCGAAGTTTCCGGGCGGCTTCTTCGAGGCGCTCAACGAGCTCCACTGCAGGTTCATTCCTTTTGAATGGTATTTGATGAGGATCGGACGACGGCGCTCGCCTCCATGGACGCGCTCCGAGCGGAGAAACCCGAAAAAAGCTCATCCCCTCCCGTGCAATTCATTTCTCAGGGGGCGGCCCTTGGACATGCTCACGGCGATCTCCTCGATCGCCTTGTATTCACTCTTGTTGTGGATCACGCCTTGAAGAATGATCTTCTGGCCGTCGTAGCCAACGGCAAACGTCGGCACATGAATCTTCGGGTTCGTGAGCACCTGGGCCCTGATCTGCGCTGCGATGGTCCTGCCCACGAGAAGATCCCATGTGTCGGGAGTGATCATCTGGTCCTTCACCCGGAGGGCGTCGACAATGATCTTCGAGATCTGTTCGTAGGAATGGGTCGCCGCGTTGAAGACCATGTCGTAGTTCTTGAGATCGAACCAATCCTTCCCATAGATGGCCTTGACATAGCCGACGCGTGCCTTGTCTGTCCGCCTCACGATATCCTCGGCCGCCTTTTCACCGATCTCCGACTTCTCCATCAGCCGACGGACCCGGACTTCAAAGGGCGCCGTTAGCCGGACCTTCAGAACGAAGGGAAGATCCGTCAGAACGAAGCTCCCTCCCTGGCCGATGATGATGGCCTTGTCCCGGGAGGCATGTTCATAGATGTACGCCTCGAGAAGACCGACGAAGGCGCGGTATTCCCAGTCATAACGGTCCCAGAGAGAGGGCCTTTCCTGGTCAAGCTCGCGGAAGAGGCGCTCCCAGCGATCCCCCGCTGCCCTCATATATGCGAGGCTCTGATCCTTTCCGGAGCACTTGTAGCCCAGGGCTTCACCAATCTGGGTCGCCACTTCCTGGCCGCCGCTTCTGAAATCAAGTGATATTGCAAGAATTGCCATCGATACTCTGTCTCGTCATGAATCAACGGGCACGGGAAAACAGGCCTCCCCCATCGCCCGCAGCGGGTGTTTTGGATGAACTCAGCTTCGCAAGGAGGGGGAACTGGAACGATTGCGCTGGACCCCGCCCCTCATGCTCTCCCGTCGCTGACTTGCGGCAGATGACCGGGAGAAGGGCAAAACCGGCAAACACAGATGGGGTGGCCTTCGGGCGTTCCCATCTTGTCACGTTGCATCATAGCGATCCCTGCCACCTTGTCAAGGGAAAAAAGCAACTTTTTTCGATTCTAACCTGCCGGATATGCGGCAATTTTTCGTTGCGGCTGCCGGCCGTCCGGACTCCTTCCCGAGGGCATCTGCATAATGGCCGGAAAGAGGCTTCAACCTGCGGCCCGGCCATGGGAAAAGGGGGGCTTTCAACCCCCGGACAGTACCGCCGTGTCACTCCGGAAGTACTTCCCCGGTGTCACTCCCAGGGCCTTTCGGAAAACGGACACGAAGGCACTCAGGCTGCTGTAGCCCACATCCAGCGCGATGTTGGTGACGGGCTCGCCCCGGCCCAGAAGCCTGAGGGCCTCGAGCAATCGCAGCTGCTGGCGCCACTGGTGGAAGGTCATCCCCGTCTCCGCCCGGAAGAGCCTTGAGAGCGTCCGCCCCGTTGCCCCCACACGGGCTCCCCACTCTTCGATCGTCCTGCCGTCAGCAGGGTGGCCGCTCATCTGATCGAAGATCTTTCTGAGCCGCGGGTCCCGGGGAATCGGAAGATCGAGAGGTACGCTATCGCGAAACCGGATGAGCTCCAGGATGAGACTCATGATGCGCCCGGCATGGCTGCCCGGCTCATAGAAGCTGGGCAGGGTCGTGCTGTACACGATGAGTTCTCGAAGCAGGGGAGAGACGGAGACAATGCGGCAGGACGGCGGAAAATCCCGGACGGCATCGGGTTTGATGTACAGCGTCCGCAGCGAAAGATGCCCCGATGCGCGGATCTGGTGTTCCGTGAGCGCCGGGACCCACATGGCCCGAAGCGGGGGAAGAGCCCAGACGCCGCTGCCTGTCGTCACCGTCATGACGCCGGCCGAGGCATAAAGGAGCTGGGCCCTGGAGTGCCAGTGAAACGGGATCACGTGTCCGTCCGGATGATCCAGGGCAAGGGCGATGACCGCCTGAGGAGCGCCCATGAGATGCCTCTGACGCTCCGGCGACGACGGTTTTGTCCGTTTCTCGACATTTCTTATCTTCATGGCGCAAGCAGGATAACCGGCATGGCCGGTAGAGTCAAGATCGTAAGGAGTGAGAGTGAGCCCATGAAAAACCGTTTTATCTGGCTGGCCGCCCTGGGGCACCTGTTCACGGATCTCAACCAGGGGGCCGTGCCGGCCCTTCTGCCCTTTTTCATCTCCGAGTATCATCTGAGCTACGCATCGGCCGCGGGTCTAGTTGCCGCGCTGAGCATCGCCTCCACCGTCATCCAACCCCTCTTCGGGTTCTACGCGGACCGTCTGTCAAAGCCCTGGCTGATCCCGGCAGGCGTCGGGATGGCGGGCTGCGGCGTTGCCTTCTGCACCCTGCTGCCCGATTACTGGTTCGCCATCGCAATGATCGTCCTTAGCGGGATCGGGATCGCGGCGTTTCACCCCGAAGGAGCGCGCCTCGTGCACAACCACGCTGGAGAGAAGAAGGCAACTGCAATGAGCATCTTTGCCGTGGGGGGGCAGATGGGCATTGCCCTGGGTCCGATCATGGCAACCGTCGCCGTCTCGGCCTGGGGCCTGAGAGGTACGGCATTTTTAGCAATCCCCTTTGTCCTCATGGCGGCGTTCCTGGCCTTTCAACTCACGGGAACGGGCGGCGCGCCCGGGGCCGCAAAAGCCGCTGCCGGCTCCCAGGCAGGCGAAAAAGCGAAAGATTTATGGGGCCCCTTTGCCATCGTCACGGGGGTCGTCATCATCCGGTCCATCATCTTCTACGGGTTGAACACCTTCATCCCGCTTTACTGGATCAATATCTACCAGCAGTCGGCCACGGTGGCCGCAACGGCCCTGTCCATCATGTTCGGGGCGGGTGTCGTGGGGACGCTCTGGGGAGGGAGGCTGGCCGACAAGTACGGCCATCGCAGGGCCGTCCTCGTCGGCTACTCGGCACTGATCCCCCTTCTCATCCTCTTTGTCCAGGTCAAGGATGTCATGGTCGCCACGGCGCTTCTGGTGCCGATCGGCATCGTGCTGCTGTCGACCTACAGCCCCCTTGTCGTGATGGGACAGCGGTTCCTGCCGAACCAGGTGGGCCTCGCCTCGGGGATCACGCTGGGGGTGGCCATTTCCATCGGCGGGATCGTGGCCCCCCTTCTGGGACATGTGGCGGACGGCTTTGGGCTCCCGGCGGCGCTCACGGTGCTGGCATTTCTCACCGTACCGGCCGTTCTGCTGACCCTGATGCTCCCGCGCCCGCACGCCTCGGAAGAAAAGAAGTGAGGAAGTTAAGAAGTTAGGAAGATCGGAAAAGGGTTCCAACCTGCAACGACCGGGTCACGGTGACAAACGGTTGTCGCAAGATGAACGCCCCGAGCACCTTTTCAAGCCATTGTCCGACAATGCCTGCCCCAGCCTGACAAATCTGCGATCAGAATGTGGCAAAAAGGTGCCTTTTGCCGCCGGGCGCTCAAGTTCCGTTCTCATCCGCCGATCAAAATAACAGAACCATACCGATTGGTTAGCAAGTATTCCCGCCTTTTTCACCGGAAGGTACGATCCTTGCTAATCTATTGACAAATGGAAGGCGACGTGACAGACTAACACGTCGAAAATAATCCGGAGAAGCTCCCTGCGGCGCGGGCCTTACGACTTTCGCAAAAGGCCATATCCCTTCCGGGCCATGCCCGCCCAATCAGACAGCGCAGGGATGCGAACCCTTCCGGTATCGCGAGGTGTTCCATGGTAAGTCGAAACGTTCTTTTCGTCCTTCGGGACCACTCATAAGGGAGTCATGACGGGCCGGGGGGTTCAGCCCCGGCAAATCGAACCATTCAGCACGCATCCCCGGATGCCTTGCCTGAAGGAACGATAGACCGACTCCAGGACCTATGCCGCCCTGCCGATCACCCGGTGATCATCGGCCGAGAGACGTTCCTTCACGCTGATACTGTCAGCCCCCTTCAAAGAGATCCTTCTCGAAAGAAGAGACCAAGGTATTCGTGGTCAGAAGCCCTGCGGCTTGTGCGTGCTGTTGAGCTGCATTCGGAGGCTTCGACGATGAAAAACAAAGAGATACTGAAACGACTGTTCAACCGGCTGCTGCATCCTGCGCTGCGGGAAAGCGAAATCATCAAGACCCTCTCGGGTCTCCCGGGCGTACGACCCTTCCTGTACGAGTTCAAACTGGGCCCCTTGTTCCTGATCTCGGCGTGGCTGCTTCTCTTCCATGCCAACTACACGGGTGCAGCAGAAGACTGGATCCTGTACTTTTTCGGGGGCTTCACCGTGGTGGGGGTCCTGTCGGTGCACAAGGCCGTCATGCGATTCCTCTACCGGATCGCCCAGTTCGACAAGCCCGTGGAGGGACAGGACCGCACCATCATGATCACCGCCGAGACGGTGACGCTGCTGGGCTTCCTGATGGCGGCCATGATCTTCCTCAACGAGTTCCAGTCGACGGGATTCGGGATGTAGGTCCCCTTCACGGGAACACCCTGCACTGTAGATTCGGCCGGGCGAAGCGGCACGATTGTGTAACTTCGCCCGGCCTGTCCGTCATTTCTGCACAATTTCGTCCCAAGACCCGGTTACGGTCCTTCCCGGTATCCTGCTCCCAACCATCATCGCCGCGGACACGCCCGCGAATATTCTTTTTGGTTCAGGTCATTTCCCCTTCTTCACTCCAGCACTTCCGCACTTCTGCACTCAGACACTTTTTTCATGTCGTTCGGAGGGATGCAACGATGGCGTCAAGTTCCTGGCGGAGCCTGGGCAGATTCGCCGGCCGGCAGGTCAGGGTCATGACGATGTAGTGGTCCGGCTTGAGCTGGATCAGGTACTGGGCTTGTGCCAGGGCGGGTCTCTCCACCCCGTATTCCAGGTAGATGGAGGGCATGCGCCGTAACTGGAGTACCCTGCAGGCGCTCATCTTCACCGGCTGACCGTAGAGGGCAGCGAGCCGTTTTTCCGTTTCGGCACAGGCGGGGGCAACGTCGCTCTCTTCGATGGCGATGCTCCCCCGGGCGGCCTGGACATTGATGCTCTCGATGAGCGACTCGTCGGATGTCTCGAGGTTGACGAAGAGCTCGACACCGTTTGTGAGGGCCTTTTCCTTCAACCCGCTGAGTAC
>DCVI01000036.1 GCA_002327315.1 Syntrophaceae bacterium UBA2192
CTAATTACGAATTGCTCAGTTATTGATAACCCATTCCGGGAGTAAGAATCCAGCATCCCGCTTCTATTCGAGGCAGGCTGTGATATCCGACGCCCGCTCCAGGATCAGGTCGGCCCCGGCGCCCTGCAAGTCAGCGATGCCGGAGTAACCTGTCAGCACCCCGACGCACAGTGCGCCAACCTCTTTTCCCACGAAGATGTCCATAGGGTGATCGCCGACCATGGCGGAGCGCGCAGGCGCCTCGTTCAGAATCCGCAACACGGCACGGATGTGATCGGGGTGAGGTTTCACCCGCTCCGTGTCGTCCCGGGTAACGACGGCATCACTGTAGTCACCGATGTCGGGAAAGATCGCCGTAACCGCCTCGAGGCAATTGCGGGTGAGGATTCCCGTCTTGATCCCGCGGCGCCTCAATTCCACGAGCATCTCCTTCACGCCCGGAAACAGGCGGCTGTTGACGGAACCTGCCAGCTCCCGCTCGGTCACCAGCCTCAGGGCGCGACCGGAAAAAGCCCCCTCATGCCCGGGACTTCTCTGGCCGATCCGGAGCCGCATCTCTGCGATCATCTCGAGCACAAAAAGCCGCTCCATGCCGTCTTCCGAGATCCCGTAGGATGCCGCAAGATCGAGGATATCCCGGCGCATTTCCTTGAAATCGATGTTCAGGAGGGCAAGCGTTCCGTCGAAGTCGAAGACGACGGCTTTGAGGTGCAGAGGGCGTTTATGCATGACGGCTTCCTCGCTTCACGGGGAGGAGGGTCCATGATTGCCCGTCGCGTAATCGGGACGCAGAGATTTTCGGACCACGCGGTTCGAGTTTATTTCGGGCAAGGTGAACCCGAAGACGATCTCCAGAAAGTTCATGACGATGGACATCGTGGCTCCCCAGAGGACCTCCTCACGTCCGCCGGGCGGCGTGTAGAAAAAACAGGGAAAGTCGCGGACCGGCTCGACTTGATGGCGAAAGGGGAGGGTCGACTCGATCTCCACCGTTAGGGTGCCGTAGTTTGCCCTCTCGAACAGGGCTCTCAGGGGAATCTCGACGATTCGTTCCACCTCCCAGTTCGGCTGAAACCTCCAAGGCCGATTGACAAGTCCCACCACGGGAAAGATGATGCGCGAAAACACGTAGAGTTCACGGGAGGGCAGGGGACCCAGGAAGCGAACGTTAAAGGGATTGAGCCGGATCTCCTCCCAGGCCTCTCTCAGGGCATTTGTCAGAAAAAGAGACAGGGATTCATAGGTGTTCCTGCCTCGCGCCTTCGCAAGCGAGAGGGCTTTTCCCTGCAGGATCGGCGTGAGTCGCGGAACCATCAGTCTTGCCAGGAAAGGGTCCACCGAGGGGTGGAGCATACCGCCGGGACAGCTGAGATCCCCGGGCTGAGGGACCTCGGAGGAGCGCTTGATGAGCTGCAGCACGAACCCGCTCTCCCGTCCGATCCCCTCCTGATAGTGGAGCAGGAGGATCACGCCCGCTGCAAGCCAGCGATCTCCGGCTTCGTTTCTCCCGCGAATGAATTCGTACCGTTCCACGTAGTCGATGGGAACACGGCCGAGGCCCTCGACGATCCGATCGATGACCCCTTCCTTGTCCGAGAGATCCGGCAGATGAATGAGGGTTGCAGACATTTTTCTCATTATACAGATTTCCTGCAGGGCATCAAGACACAGCTGCAGCGCGTCACAAGACAGGCCGATCGCGCGGGTCGTCAGGCGCCCCGTGAGCGATTCCGGAGAATCCCCTCAAGGAGCTCTTCGAACCATACCTTGAGCCGCCAGTTCTGCAGGAAACCGCAGTGCCCGCCGAAGCGTTCGATGACCAGGCGCAATCGACCCTCCCCTTTGAGGAATCGGAAATCGTCAACAGGGATGACGGGGTCGTCCTCGGAGGCGAGGATGGTGACCGGCACGGCGAGGCGGGAGAAGTCGGCCCCGGTCAGCGTATAGGTCCGGAAATACTCAAAGACGTCTCTGTACGGGGTGTAACGGGGGATCGCCCGTTCCGTGATCGCCATGCAGCTCTTGAGAGCCATGACATCGGAGAAATCGTATTGATCGGGAAAGAGCTTCTGCTTGAGGCGCAGGGAGCGCTTCCATTTCCTCACGAAGTAGTCTCGGTAAACGAAAAACCCCCCATCAATGGCGCAGGTGGCCTTCAAGGGGTCCAGGACCGGACTGATGGCAATGATGTTCCTGAGGGTTCCGGCCGTTGCGGCGGTCAACCGCAGGGCGATTCGGAGGCCGAAATTACCACCCAGCGAAAACCCGACGAGATGGCAGGGCTTGCCGCCGGCCTCGGAGACGATGTTCATGACGGCCCTGTGGACTTCCTCGATCCGGGCACTGTGAAATACCCCTTCATTGAGATGATGGCTCTTGCCGTGGTCTCGAAGGTTGAGGCGGAAGACGTCGTAGCCGCTGCGGTAGAGCCGGCGCCCCGTCGTCAGCATGTACGTGGACTCCGAGCTGCCCTCCCAGCCGTGCAGCAGGATGGCAAGACCCAGGCTCCGAGCCCCGGGTTGAACGGCGCGGTAGCCCAGGAGACGAACTCCTGAGCCTGCATCGACCAGGGTTTCCTCGGACCGTTGACGGACGGGGTTTGTCCCCAGGGCCCGGATCTTCAGGCTTGCCAGTATGGTCTGCAGGTGCGGGTTTTTCAGGGGAAATACCGGCCTGAACGGAGCCGGGAGAAACGGGAACTCGGATGGTCTCATGGAAGAATGGATAACAAATATGGAGAACGTTTAAAATCATTATTTCATGGTATAGTAAAAAATAGAAACCGGACCGAAAGGATGAACCATGAGCGGTGACGGCAAGCCGGGCAGACCCTACTGGCGGCATATTGTGGGGTGGCCCCTCCTGATTCTGGGAATTTTTGGCCTCGCGCTCCCTTTTCTGCAGGGAATCCTCTTCATTGTGGTCGCATTGACCCTGCTGGCCCCTGAAATCCCTGTTTTCTGGCGATTGATCGAAACGCTCAAAAAGAGGTTTCCCGCCGTCTTCGAGAAGGCCGCCGAGATGAAAGCCTCCCTGAAAAAACGGTTTGGTCAACCCTGACGGGCCTCGGGCGTTATAATAANNAATAAAAGGGCCTTGAATCATAGGGCATTCGATGCTAAAGAATCAGGGCCAATGAACAAGGCGGCAAGGAGATACCGGATGAAAAAAACGATCCTGATTGCCCTGGGGATTTTGATCTTGACCGCGGGGGGGGGCACCGCGGAGGCGCAACAGCAGAAAAAGATCGCCATTCTGCCTTTTACCGTGAACAGCAGTGAAAATATCAACTACATCCGCGACGGCATCTGGGACATGCTCATCTCCCGCGTAACGGTGGGAGGAAAGACGGACGTGCTGAGCAAATCGAGCGTCCTGGAGGCCATGGACAAGAATCAGAAGAAGGATCTCTCGCAGGCCGATGTTTCCGCCATCGGCAAGCGGCTCAAGGCCGACTACGTCGTCTGGGGGAGCATCACCAAGATCGGTGACAGCCTGAGCCTGGATGGGAAACTGCTCGATGTGGCCTCGAGCCATTCGCCGGTCACCCTGTTTGAGCAGACCCGCGGGATGAACGAGGTGATTCCCAAGATCAACGATTTCTCCCAGAGGATCCGCTCCCACGTCACGGGAGAGGCCTTGGCGGCAACGTCGGCGCCGGCCCCTGCCGCGCCGTCGCCAGCGGCTGTGGCGACAGCCGGTACAGCCGCGGGGGCAGGAGCCGCGGCGGCGACCGGCAAATCCCAGGAGACGGACATCGTCACGGGCATGCGGAAAGGAAAAACGACCTACACGGGGATCATCAACCCGGATTTCATCACGGCACCGGAGGGGCCCTCAGGCAAGAAGGGCTTCTGGATGAGCCCGAAATACGGAACCGAGTTCAAGGGCGTAGACATCGGCGACGTCGACGGCGACGGCCTGAATGAAGTGGTGGTCATCGACAACAACAATGTTTACATCTATCAGAGAAAAGAAGGCGAATTCAAGCAGTTGAAGAAAATTACGGGAGACGCCTACAATAAATACCTGGGGGTGGACATCGCCGATGTCAACGGCAATGGGATCCCCGAGATCTTCGTGACCAGCATCAACCGCATGACGATCGATTCATTCGTCCTCGAATACCGCAACGGAAACTACGAGGTGATCGCAAAGGGTCTTAACTTCATGATGCGGGCGATCAACACGACAGGAACCCCAAAGCTGCTCGGGCAGGTCCTCTCCAACAACCCGCAGAACTACTTCATCAATCCGATCCAAACCGTGGCCTGGGAAAACGGGAAGTATGTCCTGAGTGAGAAAATGCCGATACCGCAAGGCCTGTCCGTTTACGGGCTCACACTGGATGCCGTGGAGGGAAAGGGTAGCGATCGGGTGATCACGTTCGACGAGAATGACTACATCCGCATCTATGAGAAGACGGACAAGCTGCTGATCCATTTGCAGAAGGTTATGGGCGCTCCTGAACTCATCTGGAGAAGCGATGAGGTCTACGGGGGCACGAACAGCTCCTTCACGCCCTCCTATGCCTCAGGCACACGGAGCATGGTGGATCAACCGGATGCGATTTATATGAAACCCAGGATCCTGACCTATGATCTCAACAAGGACGGCAAGAAAGAGGTCATCGTGATCAAGAACCTCTCCGCCATGGGGAGGGTGTTGAAGAACATGCCGCTCTTCACTTCGGCGGAGGTCTACAACCTCGAGTGGGACGGGATCGGGCTGGGCGAAGTGTGGCGCACGAAGAAGATCAGCGGCTACGTGGCCGATTACCAGATCCGGGACATCGACAACGACGGCCAGGATGAAATCGTGCTGGCTCTGGTGCTCTCCGTCGGTCCGAGCATCAAGACGAACAGCTGCCTCGTGGCCTACAAGCTGAGCACACCGTCGCAATAAGGTTTTTATGGGGTTTGCCGCCGGAGCGGGGCCGGATGCGGAGTCCCGGCGACGCTTGGGTGCGGGGTAGAGAAGCTTGACATTTCATGAAAAGTGGGATAGAAGACATCCCTTCATTTTCAAGGCGGCGTAGCTCAGTCGGTTAGAGCATGCGGCTCATATCCGCAGTGTCCGGGGTTCAAGTCCCTGCGCCGCCACCAGACACAAAAGGCCCGGCAATCCGCCGGGCTTTTTTTGTAGAATGCCGTGCACCCCTGCAGGGTGAAACGGGTGAGACAGGAAAGGAAAGACATGCATTCTGATTCGGATTCCAAGACCGTCAATACGGTCCTCTTCGATTTCGGAGGAGTCCTTGCCGATGAAGGGTTTCGGGATGGCTTGGCCGCCATCGGGAGGCTAAGCGAGTTGGCCGAGAATGACGTCATCCGGAAGGGACACGAGCTGGTTCTCAGGACAGGTTATGTCACAGGAAGGGCGGGGGAAGGGCATTGGTGGGATGCCCTGCGCAGCGAGGCGCATCTGCGCGGAACGGACGACGCCCTGCGGCTCGAGATCCTCAACCGTTTCACCTTGCGCCCACCGATGCTTGCCCTGGTGGAACGACTCAAGAACCGGGGGTTCACCGTGGGCATCCTGAGCGACCAGACCAACTGGCTGGACGAACTCGAAGACCGGTTCGGATTCTACAGCCGCTTTGACTACATTTTCAACAGTTTCCACATGGGAAAGAGCAAGAACGACCCCACCCATTTCGACGATGTCCTGAGACTGCTGAACCGGCAGGGGCGGGAGGTGCTCTTCATCGACGACAATGACGGCCACGTCGGCCGGGCGGTTGAAAAGGGCTGGAAGGTCATCCTGTATAAAAATCCGGACGGCTTCCTACACGAACTCTCCGGGCAGTTGCACCCCGAACTTCCCGCTTCTTCCATCAAGCGGTGAGCCGGGAGAAAAATATGGATTCCTTTCGTACGTGCATGGTAGTATTCCCCCACGATTTCAGCAACGATCGACCCATCACAGAGGCATCATGATCCCGAGATATTCGCGCAAGGAAATGGAGGCCATCTGGAGCCCTCAGAACCGGTTCCAGAAGTGGCTGGACATCGAGATCCTCGCCTGTGAGGCTTTGGCGCAAAAGGGGGACATCCCCCGAATGGCCCTCAGGACAATCAGGGAAAAGGCGCGCTTCGACGTTGACCGCATCGACGAGATCGAGCGGACCGTCAAGCACGACGTGATCGCCTTCCTCACCAGCGTGTCTGAATTCGTAGGACCCGATTCGCGCTTCATCCACATGGGGCTTACATCCTCGGACATCCTCGACACCTCCCTGGCCGTGCTTTTGAAAGAGGCTTCGGACATCCTCCTGGCCGACATCGACAACCTGCTGATCATCCTGAAAAAGAAGGCCTTCCGGCACAAGAAGACCCTGATGATCGGACGGACCCACGGAATCCATGCCGAACCGGTCACCTTCGGCCTCAAGATGGCCCTGTGGCATGGGGAAATGGCGAGAAACCGCGAGCGGCTCATCCGGGCGCGTGACGCCGTCGCCTGCGGGAAGATTTCGGGGGCCGTGGGCACTTTTGCCTTCGTCGACCCCTCCGTCGAGGAGTACGTCTGCCGAAAGCTGGGGCTCAAGCCCGAACCGGTGGCCACACAGATCGTCCAGCGAGACCGCCACGCCGAGTTTTTCTCGGTCCTGGCCCTCATCGCCTCGTCCCTGGAAAAGTTTGCCACCGAGATCCGTCACCTCCAGCGCACCGAGGTGCGCGAGGCCGAGGAATATTTCTCGCCGGGCCAGAAAGGCTCCTCGGCGATGCCCCACAAGCGCAACCCGGTCCTGTCCGAGAACCTGTCGGGGCTCTCGCGGCTTCTGCGCGGGTACGCCGTCACGGCGATGGAGAACGTCGCCCTGTGGCACGAGCNNGACATCAGCCACTCCTCCGTCGAGCGGGTCATCGGCCCCGACGCGACGATCCTCCTGGACTTCATGCTGCACCGCTTCACCCGCCTTGTCGACGAACTTGTCGTTTACCCCGAACGCATGCTCGAGAACCTCAATCTCACCCGGGGGGTCATCTTCTCGCAGATGGTTCTTTTGAAGCTGGCGGAAAAGGGGATGACGAGGGAAGAGGCCTATGCCGTCGTGCAGGAAAACGCCATGCGCGCCTGGATGGAGGCAATCGAGTTCAAGGACCTGCTGCTCTCCGACTCGCGGGTGAAGTCGGTTCTCGGCCCCAGGGAAATCGAAGGGGTGTTCCGGCTGGAGAATTTCCTCGGGAACGTGGACTATATCTTCAAGAGAACCTTTGGCGGGATGCAAGAGCGGAAGAAGAGGTTAAGAAGGTGAGAACGTGAGAAGGTTGGAGATGCGGTCACCTATGTTATAATTTCAGGCTTCTCCGACCGTCTTACCTTCTTACCCTCACACCTTCTGCTTCTATCGGCGAACAATCGTGTCCCGATGCCAGTACCGGTCGTCCCGATCGGGATAATCCAGGTTGTAGTGAAGCCCCCGGCTCTCCTTGCGCATCATGGCGCAGGCGACAATGAGGTTGGCCACTACGGAGAGATTGCGCAGCTCGAGCAGATCCCGGGTGATCTTGAAGCTCCAGTAGTAGTCCTGGATCTCCTGGCTGATGAGCTCCATCCTCTTCTTGGCCCGCTCCAGCCGTTTGTTGGACCTCACGATCCCCACGTAGTTCCACATGCAGCGCCGGATCTCGTCCCAGTTGTGCTCGATGACGATGGATTCGTCGCTCTCCGTGGCCTGGCCCGCCTCCCAGGGGGGAATCGGCAGATCCTCCCCGGTTGCCTCGTTCAACCGCTCCCGGATTCTCTCACAGCCCCTGTGCGCAAAGACGACGCACTCCAGAAGGGAATTGCTCGCCAGGCGGTTGGCCCCGTGCAGACCCGTGCAGGCCACCTCGCCTGCCGCAAAGAGCCGGTCCATGCTGGTCTCGCCGTTGCCGTTCACCACAACTCCGCCGCAGAGGTAATGGGCGGCGGGGACGACGGGAATGGGCTCTTTGGCCATGTCGATGCCAAAACGGAGGCAGCGGTTGTAGATGGTGGGGAAGCGATTCATCAGATAACCCCGGTCCCGATGGCTGATGTCGAGAACCACGCAGTCGTCGCCGGATTTCTTGAGCTCGGTGTCGATCGCTCTCGCCACGATGTCCCTGGGGGCAAGGCTTGCGAGGGGGTGGTATTTCTCCATGAAGGGGGTGCCGCTCTTGAGCTTCAGGACGCCGCCTTCGCCGCGGACGGCCTCGCTGATCAGGAAGGATTTGGCCTCGGGGTGGAAGAGGCAGGTGGGGTGAAACTGGATGAATTCCATGTTGGCGATGTGCGCCCCGGCGCGCCAGGCCATCGCGATGCCGTCACCCGTGGCGATGTCGGGGTTGGTCGTGATGAGGTAGGCTTTGCCTGCCCCTCCCGTTGCCAGGATCGTGAACCGCGACCGGAACGTGTAGATCCGGTCGTTCTCGATGTCGAAAACGTAGGCTCCCAGGCAACGATCCTGCTCTTCCCGCGGGAGCGATTTGCGGCCCAGGACCTTGGATTCGCGGATGAGGTCAATGGCGAGGAAGTTCTCGTAGATCCGGATATTCTCGATGGAGTGCGCCTTGTCGATAAGGGCCCGCTCGATTTCTTTTCCGGTCGAATCGGCTGCGTGGAGGACCCTCCGCATGGAATGTCCTCCCTCTTTTCCGAGATCGAAGGTCGCCTCCGTCCCTGATTTCCGGGAGAATTCGACACCCCATTGAATCAGTTCGGCGATCCGCTCGGGCCCTTCGCTGACGACGAAACGGACCACGTCGTCGCGGCAAAGTCCCGCGCCCGCCTTCAGGGTGTCCCCGATGTGGAGATCGAAGCTGTCCTCGGCGTCCATCACGGCCGCAATGCCGCCCTGGGCATAGTTCGTCGACGACTCCGTTGTATTTTTCTTCGTGATGATGGCCACAGAACCGTAGCGGGATGCCTTGATGGCAAAGCTCAGACCCGCAAGTCCGCTCCCGATGACGAGAAAGTCCGTCCTGATCTCCATCGTCTCCCTGCCTTTCGTGCCCTCTATATATACGCGTTTCGAGCTTTAAATAAAAGCGGAAATGTGCTAGACGATTTGCCATGCTGGTACTGGGTATCGAGTCCTCCTGCGACGAGACGGCGGCCGCCGTTTTGCAGGATGGCAATAAATTGTTGTCAAACGTCATCGCCTCACAGATCCCGATCCACGAGAAGTACGGCGGTGTGGTCCCCGAGATCGCGTCGCGCAAGCACGTCGAGGTGATCGTTCCCGTCGTCCTGGAAGCCCTCGAACGAGCGGGGGTCACCCTCGATGCGATCGAAGGCATCTCGGTGACCCGGGGGCCGGGCCTCGTGGGCTCCCTGCTGGTCGGGCTCTCCATGGCCAAGGCCCTGTCCATGGCTCGAGGCATCCCCTTCGTCGGCGTCAACCACCTGGAGGGCCATGTCGCCTCGGCCTTTCTGGCCGAGGACAAGCCTGCGTTTCCCTTTGTCGCCCTCGTCGTCTCCGGCGGTCACACGAACATCTATGTCGTCGAGGATTTCGGCCGGATGCGTCTCGTCGGGCAGACGCGCGACGACGCGGCAGGAGAGGCCTTCGACAAGGCGGCGAAGCTATTGGACATCGGTTATCCCGGCGGCGTCGTCATCGATCGGCTGGCAAAAACCGGAAACCCCTCGGCCGTTAGTTTTCCGAGATCCATGAAGGACAGCCTGGAGTTCAGTTTCAGCGGCGTCAAAACGGCGCTGCTGACGTACACGAAAAAGCTCGACAGGCCTCCGGCCCAGGGAGAAATCCCGGATATCGTGGCAAGCTACCAGGAAGCCATCGTGGACGTTCTTGTCGAAAAGACGCTCCGTGCGGCCGAAACGCACTCCATCGGGCGGGTGGCCGTTGTCGGCGGTGTGGCCGCAAACAGCCGCGTGAGGGCTCGATTTCGCGAGGATGCCGAAAAGAGGGGGATCCAGGTCACCATTCCGCCGCCCGTATTCTGCACGGACAATGCCGCCATGATCGCCGTCGTGGGTCATCATTTTCTCACCCGCGGCAGGAGAGACGCCTACGATCTGAATGCGCTTTCCCGCTGGCCGATCGACACGCAATAGAGACAGGCAAACGAGCCAAGGACAAAGGCGAGAGCTCAAGAGGGAACGTCCTTTAACCGGTACGCGGCGAAAAAGGGATTGGGGTCATCCGGACCTTCGGGCATTCATGACGATACGGGACAGGATCAACGATTTCTACAAGCGGTTCCTGAGCCTGAACGGGAGGCCGGAGGAGATCGCCCGTGCCATGGCCCTGGGCGTCTTCATCGGGGTGACACCCACCATTCCGTTCCACACGGCCCTGGTGATGGTCATCTGTCTCCTGTTCCGTCAGAATATCACGGCGGCCATGCTGGGAGCCACGATCATCTCGAACCCCCTCACGATCCCCTTTTTGTACCTGGCGGGATACGAACTCGGCGTCCTCGTGCTCGGCCTGGGCTCAAACTCTTTCGTCCTGGCAGACTACGATGTCCGCTCGATCCTGGAGATCGGCTGGCACATTCTTTACCCGCTGATGGTCGGCGGGCTGCTTCTGGCCTCTGTGTTCGCCGTGCCGTCGTATTTCATCACCTGTCATGCCGTCATCGAGCTGAGAAACCGCAATGTCGAGCCCTCTGAGCCTTCTCCGTAAATACGGAATCCGGCCGCGCAAGCGCCTCGGTCAGTGTTTCCTCTGCGATCCGAACATCCTGGAAAAGATCGTCCGGATCGCCGATGTGCGGGACACGGACACCGTCGTGGAGATCGGTTCAGGCATCGGGGTCCTCACGGCCATGATCGCCCGCACGGCACGCCGTGTCGTTGCCGTGGAGGTGGATCGGCTCCTCGTGGAGATCCTCCAGAATGAACTCGGTGACTTCGGGAATGTCGAGATCGTCCACACCGACGTGCTCCAGTTCGACTTTTCCTCGGTGTGCACGCACCCGATGCAGGAGGGCCGCAAGGAGAGGATCAAGGTGATCGGGAACGTCCCCTACAACCTCTCGAGCCAGATCGTGCTGAGGCTGCTCGAAACCCGCGACTGCCTCGACCGGGTTGTCCTGATGCTCCAGCGCGAGGTGGCCGAGAGACTCGCGGCGCCCCCCGGCACGAAGGACTACGGCCCCCTGTCCGTCTACGTTGCCCTCTTCACGGAGCCTACGCTGGAAAACAAGGTCCCCGCCGGCTGTTTTTACCCAAGGCCCGACGTGGAGTCCCGGGTGATCCGGCTGGACGTCCGGGACAAGCCCCTCTGCAGGGTCGACGACATGGATTTTTTCCGGCATCTTGTGCGAAGCGCCTTCTCGAAGCGACGGAAGACCCTCCTGAACAGTCTCAAATCCTCGCCGCTTCCCGTCACGGCCGATCAGATCGGCGCCGCCCTCTCAGCCCTCGGCATCGACGGGGTGCGTCGTGCCGAAACGCTTTCCGTCCATGAGTTTGCCGCCCTGAGCAATTTTCTTTGCAAGGCATAAAATCCTTGACAGCTCCACAGCCTTCTGTTAATAGGGGACCGCACCGCTTGGATCCTTTTTGGGGACTGGGACGGAGAGGGTTAGCGCCCGAGAAGTGTTCTGCTGTCATCAGCCTCCCGTCATGCGCGGCGAGGCTTTTTGTATTTTGGGGGCAGGGTCCATGATCGTCATCGAAAAAGCGAAAGAGATGCAGCAATATTCCGAATCCCTGAGGAACCGGGGCAAAAAGGTCGCCTTCGTCCCGACGATGGGATATCTCCACCGGGGTCACCTCCGTCTCATGGAAGAGGGCCGCAAGCTCGGAGATTGCCTCGTGACGAGCATCTATGTCAACCCGACCCAGTTCGGGCCGACGGAGGACCTGGCCAAGTACCCCCGGGATTTCGAAATGGATTCCAGGCTTTGTGAAGGTGTGGGCGTGGACGCGATCTACTTTCCGTCCAACGACGAGATGTACCCGCTGCATTATCAGACCTACGTGGATCTGCAGGTGGTGACGCAAAACCTCTGCGGGCTCTCCAGGCCCGGCCACTTCCGCGGTGTGGCCACCGTATGCGCCAAGCTCTTCAACCTGGTGAAACCCCACGTGGCGGTCTTCGGCAAGAAGGATTTCCAGCAGCTTGTCGTCATCAAACGGATGGTCACCGACCTGAACCTGGATCTGGAGATCGTCGGCCTGGACACCGTCCGGGAAGCCGACGGGCTTGCCATGAGCTCCCGGAACATCTACCTGAAACCCGATGAGCGGGAATCGGCCCTGAGCCTCAGCCGGGGCCTGAAGAAGGCCAAGGGGATGTACGACAAAGGCGAGAGGGACGCGGCGGCGATCATCGACGCCGTCAGCCGCTTCATCGGCGGGCATCCCCACGCAAAGATCGACTACGTGAACATCTGCGACACGACGACGATGAAGGACGTGGCCAGGCTCGACGGGGAATCCGTCATGGCGCTGGCCGTGCGGGTCGGTGTTGCCAGGCTGATCGACAACTACGTCTTCGGGGAGACGTTGAACGTTTAAACGATCGGGTTGAAGGAAGAACACAAGGGAGTCAATGGGGGAACGGCCATGCAGCGCATCATGCTCAAATCCAAGATCCACCGCGCAACGGTGACGGACGCCAACCTGAACTACGAGGGGAGCATCACCATCGACGAGGGCCTCATGAAATCGGCCGATCTCGTTCCCTTCGAGAAGGTGGCGATTTACAACGTTTCCAACGGCGAGCGCTTTTCGACGTATGTCATCCGGGGCAAAAAAGGCTCCGGCGTCATCTGTCTCAACGGCGCGGCCGCCCGGAAAGTCTCGAAGGGCGATCTCATCATCGTTGCGAGCTATGTCATGGTGGGCGATGCCGAGTCGAAGAAGTGGACCCCGAAGTGCGTCCACGTTGACGGAACGAACAAAATGAAAAAATAGCGTCGGGGGGAGATTCCGCCGCGGATCCGGGCAAAGCGTCTCGAACCTTTGCCCTTTTTTATTGGGGAGCTGCCATCCCATGAAGCCGAAACTCAAAAACGTTTTTCTCGCCGGCCTCGCCGTCACGGTGCCCGTCGGGCTTACGATCTACATCCTGATCTTCCTGATCGACCTCATGGACGGCCTGCTCCGTGTCATGCCGGCAGCGCTCCATCCCGAGGCGCTCCTGGGGTTTCGCATCCCCGGCCTGGGCGTCATCGCAACCCTCATCCTGATCTTCATCGCCGGCCTGCTCGCGACAAGCTACGCGGGCGGGAAACTCTTCCGTCTGGCCGAGTCGCTCGTTGACCGGATTCCGCTGGTCCGCGGGATCTACCAGGCCATCAAACAGATCGTTCAGACCATGGTGAGCAAGGAAGGGCAGAGCTTCAAAAAGGTTGTCCTCGTCGAGTTTCCCCGGGAGGATCTCTACACGGTGGCCTTCGTGACGGGAGCCACAACCGGCGAGCTGCGGGAAAAGACCGGCGGCCGCTGCATCAACATATTCGTCCCCACCACCCCGAACCCCACGTCGGGCTACTACATGATGGTCCCGGAAGACAGCGTCACCGCTCTCGAGATGTCCGTCGAGGAGGCCTTCAAGCTCATCATCTCGGGCGGCATGATCGCGCCGACGGAAAACAATAAGCAGTTGAGAAACGGATCGAACTCTGTTAAATAGATACGTTTTTATTTTCCGAAGGAAACAGAGCCGGCATGAAAGCCGAACGAAACCCCGTAACCATGGAGGGAAAATGCAGATCACATCGGAAAGCATCAAGGTCGGACACCCGGACATCGTTGCCGACGCCATTGCCGCCAATATCATCGCCGCCATCCTCGACGAGGAGAAAAAACTCGGCCTGACCGTATACAACATGCCGCATTGCGGGATCGAGGTCTTCCTCGGTAAGGGATTCTGCGTGGTCGGGGGAGAAGTGGCGACCCGAGCCTACGTGGACGTGGAAAAGATCGTCCGGGACACGGTCCTCGGGATCGGCTACAACGACTTCTGTCTCGGTCTCGACGGCGGTTCCATGGGCGTGCTCAACGCCATCATTCCCCAGTCGCCGGACATCAACATCGGCACCCGCGCCAACCTCGGCAAGTACAAGGAGATCGGGGCCGGGGACCAGGGGATCATGTACGGGTATGCCTGCTCGGACACCCCCGAGCTGCTGCCGCTGCCCTATGTTCTGTGCAATCGCATGATGCGGGTCTTCGAGGAGACGAAGCATCCCTACTTCGCGCCCGACGGCAAGGGCCAGGTCAGCGTGGAATACGACGAAAAGACGGGAAAACCGCTGCGGGTGGTCAAGGTTCTCATGTCCAACGCCGTCGACTACCGGCATGTGGGCAAGGGCAAAAAGAAAGACGTCGAGACGGTT
Organism: Syntrophaceae bacterium UBA2192; assembly: GCA_002327315.1. Taxonomy (GTDB): domain Bacteria; phylum Desulfobacterota; class Syntrophia; order Syntrophales; family UBA2192; genus UBA2192. The sequence goes on from DCVI01000036.1 coordinate 14,289, forward strand.
GCGAAGAAGATGTGCTTTGACGTCCTGGGGGACTGGATCGACAAGAAGACGGAGTTTCTCTTCAATCCCACGGGAGAGTGGCAGGCCATCCATTCCTGCAGCGCCGCCGATTCCGGCGTCACGGGACGCAAGCTCGTTGTCCAGTTCTACGGAGGCTTCCCGGGCGCCCAGCTCGGGGGCGGATCCGTGATGAACAAATCCCCCGAGAAAGTCGACTGCTCCGCCGCCTTCGGCGCGCGTTACGCAGCAAAAAACGTCGTCGCCGCGGGACTGGCCGAGAAGTGCTCCATCCAGCTCTCCTACGCCATCGGCGTGGCGCGGCCCTTCTCGATCTACGTGAACACGTTCGGGACGGGAAAACTCTCGGATCGCAAACTCGAACAGATCGTCACGAAGGTTTTCGATTTCACCCCGGCCGGCATGATCAAGCAGTTCAACCTGCTGGACGGAAACGTCTACCGCAAGCTCCCGAGGACCTTCTTCATGGACAAGTTCGCCTGGGAGAAAATGGACAAGGTCAAGGAGCTCCGGCAGTTCATCAAGGCCTGATGGGAAGAACCGGTCACCGATCGACAAGCCGGGCACCGAGGAAAGCACCGTTCAACACGAAAGGGGATGCATGGATTACGACGTCAAGGACATCAAACTGGCGGAACAGGGAAAATTAAGCGTGGAATGGGCCTACAAGAGCATGCCCGTTCTGACCCTGATCCGGAAGCGTTTTGCGAAAGAGAAACCCCTCAAGGGTCTCAGGCTGGGCGCATGCCTCCATGTCACCACGGAGACGGCGAGCCTCATGGAAACCCTCAAGGCGGGTGGCGCCGAGGTTCGCCTCTGTGCATCGAACCCCCTGAGCACGCAGGATTACGTGGCCGCCTATCTGGTCAAGTACCACGACATCCCCGTCTATGCCATCAAGGGCGAGGACACGGAAACCTACTACCGGCACATCGCATCGGTTCTCGACATGAAACCGCACATGACGATGGATGACGGGGCGGACCTCGTCTCGATGATCCACTCGAAGCGCAAGGATCTCATCAAGGGCATACTCGGAGGGACGGAAGAAACGACAACGGGCGTCATCCGGCTGAGGGCCATGGCAAAAAGCGGTGTCCTGCGCTTCCCCATCATCGCCGTCAACGACGCCCAGACGAAGTACATGTTCGACAACCGCTACGGGACGGGCCAGAGCACCCTCGATGGGATTATCCGCGCCACGAACCGGCTTGTGGCGGGTTCGGTATTCGTCATCTGCGGTTACGGCTGGTGTTCGCGGGGGCTTGCGATGAGGGCTCACGGGCTTGGGGCCAACGTGGTCGTGACAGAAATAGACCCGCTAAAGGCCCTGGAGGCCGTCATGGACGGATACCGTGTCATGCCCATCGCCGAGGCTGCCGAGATCGGCGACTTCTTCTGCACACTGACCGGCAACATCGACGTGATCCGTCGGGAGCACTTCGTTCGGATGAAAGACGGGGCCATCGTGTCCAACTCGGGGCACTTCAACGTGGAACTGGACCTGGAGGGGCTCAAGGGGGTCACAAGGAAGACACGGATGCTCCGCGAGTTCGTCGAGGAGTTCACTCTCAGAAGCGGACGGAGGGTCTACGTTCTGGGCGAGGGGCGCCTCATCAACCTGGCGGCAGCCGAAGGACATCCCTCGAGTGTCATGGACATGAGTTTTGCCAACCAGGCCCTCTCGGCGGAATACCTGGCCAAGAACGTCAAATCCCTGAAGAAGCAGGTCTATGCGGTTCCCCAGGACATCGACAGGGAAATCGCCCGGCTCAAGCTCGCGGCCATGGGCGTCCGGATCGATGCCCTGACCCCGGAGCAGGATAAATACCTGCATTCATGGGAGATGGGCACGTAACGCGCTGCGCGCGAGGCATCAGGCTTCAGGCTTCAGGCAAAAAAACGGGATCGTTGAGGCAACTCGCGATCCCGTTTTCTTATTCTCTTCCGGAAGCCCGATACCCGAGTCCCGAATCCCACGGTCTCCGACCGTCAGGTATTGACCCGCCGGAACATGACAACGGCCACCACACCCAGGATGATATTGGTTGCCCAGGCAGCGGCAACGGGGGGCAGGGTGCCCGAGCGGCCCAGGGAGAGGGTGAAGGCAAAAACGATCCAGTAGGAAAACCCGATGATGACCCCGATGCCGATCCCCTGGGCAATCCCGCCGCTTCGCTCCGAACGCATGGGAAAGGCCACCCCGATCAGGGCCAGGATGAGACTGACGAAGACAAAAGCGATTTTCCCGTGCAAATCCGTCTCATATCGCGTTGCGTCGTAGCCCTCCTTTCGGAGCTTTCGGATGTAGGTTCTCAACTCCCGAAAGCCCATCTGGTCGGCGCTTTTCTGGACGATCTGGAAATCTTCAGGCGCCTCGGCAATGTCGACGGCGAGCGTCGGCAGGCGTTCGATAACCGGAAAATCCTTACCGGCAAAGGTCGTCCGCAGAACATCCCTCAGTTCCCAGCGATCCCCCTGCCAGAGAGCTTCGCGGGCATCGATTCTCGAAGAAAGGTTGAACTGCGGGTCGAGGTAGCTGATCGTGACCCCCTGCAGCCGGTTCTCCGCCGGAACGAAGAGCTTGAAGTTGTAGATGGCATTCCGACTCTTGTACCAGATCTGGTTCTCCTTGAAGGCCCCCCATTCCTTCTTCTTCTGGACTTCGACGTACTTGATATATTCGGCCTGCCAGTTGGCCGCCGGGGTCACGAATTCGTTGAGCAGGAAATTCAGCCCGCAGACGATGAGGCCAAAGGCAATCACGGGACGGGCGATGCGGTAAAGACTGATCCCGTTGGCCTTCATGGCGACGATCTCGTGGTTGCGCGAGAAGAGGCCGAAGGTAGTGAGCGCAGCAAGGAGAACGCAGGCCGGCATCATCGTGGCCACGACGGAAGGCAACGTGTAGAGGTGGTAGGAGACGATCTGGGCAAGGCTTGCCTTGTTGCTGAGGAACATCCGGATCCGCTCGAAGAAGTCGACCACCATGTACAGGCAAAGAAACGCCAGGAGGACGAAGAGAAACGTCAGGATGAATTCACGCGCGATGTAGCGATCGAGGAGCGTCATGGCGTCACCTCTCCCGCTTTCCGACGGGCAGCCACTTCGGGGTGATCTCGCGCTCCCGCGCCCTCATGAAGTAGACGTAAAGACCCGCTGCCATGAACACGACATTGGGCGTCCAGACCCCGATGACGGGCGGGATGATCCCGGTTTCTCCGAGGGCCTTCCCGTAGAGCAAAAACACGTAATACACCATGACCAGCGCGAGCCCGATGGTGAACCCCCTCATCTTTCCCGAACGGCTCGACTGGATCCCGAGCGGGATGCCGAGGATCGCGAAGATGAGGCAGGTAAAGGGGCTTGCCAGGCGCTGGTTGAGCTCGATCATCAGCTCTCGTCTCGACGGGCCCTGGGGGTCCGGGTGGTCGATCCGATCCCGGAGATCCCACAGGGTCATCTCGTCGATCTTGCTGAACTTGACGCGCTTCTCGTCGGCGGCGGACACCTTGAAGTCAAGACGCACGTCGTAGGTGCTGAAGTCCACTTTTTTGTAGTTCCTGAACGCGGGGTCGACGGTATGGATGCTGCCGTTCTCCAGACGCAGCGTGACCGTCAGCGATTCGGGGTTCGAGACGAGCGTGCCTTTCGTGGCGATGATCGTGCTGGGTTCGTCGGCCGTCGTCTCCTCGTACAGCAGCACCCCTTCCATGGATTCCCCGTTCATGGGGATCCGGTCTGCATAGATGACGATGCCCCGGAAATCGTCGTTGAAGACCTTTTCCTTGATCCCCACGCTGGCCTTCTGCTTGACGACCCGGAAGAGGAGGTTCTTGGCCTCCAGGTTGCCTTTCGGGATGAGAAAAAAGCTCGTCAGGGCGGCCAGGAAGAAGGCAATCAGGGCCGCCGCCACAACGGGGGCGGCGATCTGGTGGAGGCTCAACCCGCAGGCCTTCAGGACGGTATACTCGTTGTCCCGCGACAGCCGCCCGATCCCGATCAGGATGGCAATGATGAGGGCGAGCGGAATCGTGAAGAGCAAAAGCGCCGGCATGAGGTAGAGGATCAGCTTCAGGATTTCGGTAAAGCCGACCCCCTTGTTGATCATGAGGTCGACGAGGCTGAGGATTCGCCCCATGATCAGCACGAAGGTGAAGACAAAGAGGGTCATGAGGAAGGGGTAGAGGACCTCTTTGAATATGTAACGGTTCAGGATGCTGAACATGCCGTTATGCCGCCCCGGGCGATGAGCCCGACCCGGCGGGCTGGAATCCCGCGGATCGAATCAACTCAAGTATCAGTTTTTTCTTTCTTAATCCAACATAATCCTGTAAATCAACGATTACTTTCGTACCCGTTGTGGAATCCATCTCCGGACAGCCTGTCCGGCAGGAGAAGAGCCATGATCGATCTGCACATGCATTCCCTTTTCAGCGACGGCGAGCTGATCCCGTCGGAACTGGCCAGGCGTGCGGCCGTGGCGGGGTACCGCGCCATGGCGATCACGGATCATGCCGATCATTCCAATTTCGATTTTATCCTCTCGAGGGTTTCCAAGGTCTGCGGGAAGGTCTCCGCAGCCTATGGGCTCTTCGTGCTGCCGGGGATCGAGATCACTCACGTCCCGCCCCGCTGGATTTCGGCCCTGGCGAAGGAAGCGAGGAAGGCCGGGGCAAAGATCATCGTCGTGCACGGGGAAACCCTGGTGGAACCTGTCGCGGAAGGGACGAACCTCGCAGCCGTCCAGTCGGATATCGACATCCTGGCCCACCCGGGTCTCATCGACGAGGACTCGGTGAAGCTTGCCGCCAAGGCGGGCATCCATCTGGAGATCTCAACCCGCAAGGGTCACAGCCTAGGTAACGGGCATGTGGCGGTCCTGGCACGCAGGCATGGCGCTGCCCTGGTGATCAACACGGACACCCATTCGCCGGGCGATCTCGTGAGCCGTGAGTTTGCCCGCCGGGTCGCACGCGGCGCCGGGATGACGGAGGCGGAGACGGCAAAAGCGTTCAGGAATTCGGAAGAGATCCTTCGCAGGGTCACCTCGACCCATGCAAAAGCCGGCAAGCCGCGGAAGAGGGGATGAGGGCCGTCTTTTTTTCCGATGCTCACCTCAGAGGAGCCGATGACGAAGGTTGCGGCTTGCTGCTGAGCTTTCTCCGGGATGCGTCGCGAAACCTGGACCACCTGTTTATCGTTGGCGACCTGTTCGACTTCTGGTTCTCAAAGGGCGGGGTCGTCTATCCCGGCTTTCAGGCCGTCATCGACGAACTGGCGGCCATGGAGGGCAGGGGCGTAAAGATCCATCTCTTCGAGGGGAATCACGACTTCTACCTTGCCCACTATTTCACCCGGTACCATGGCATCGAGGTTTTCACGGACGATGCCCTTCTGCAGCTGGACGGCAAACAGATCTACATCGCACACGGAGACCTGGTGGACAAGACGGACAGGGGCTACCGTCTGCTGCGGAGACTGTTGAGAAGCAAGCTCTTTTTCGGGCTCCAGAGGCTCTTGCCGCTTCCCCTGCTGTGGCGGCTTGCCAGGCTGAGCTCCGATGCGAGCAAGGAGTACCTGGCAAAGCCCCAGGAAGGGCTGGCCGCGAAGATGGAGGCCTTCGCCCTGACGAAATTCGACGCGGGCATCGATGCGGTCATCCTCGGTCACTGCCACATGCCGGCACTCAGGACACACTCCGTCGGTGACAGGCAGCGGCATTTCGTCCTGCTGGGCGACTGGCTCAACCACCGGTCTTATCTTGTCATGGACAGCAGAGGCTTCGATCTGTGCTGTTACGGCGGGAAGTCCCTTTAGACGGCACGATCGACGTCCATCAAACCCCTCGCCCGGAAGAGACAAAAAATCTGGACAGGGGTTCTATAATGTGTTAGCAAATGCACTTTAAATTTCGGGGAAAAGGCCTATGAATTTCGGCGGAATCGATCCGGCATACGAGACTCTTGAAAAGGCGGCCTTTGTCGTTGTCCCCGTCCCCTATGACCTGACGACGACTTACCAGGGAGGGGCCCGCAAGGGGCCTTCGGCAATCCTTGAGGCCTCGTGCAACATGGAGCTCTATGACGAGGAACTCGAGGCTGAGATTTACAAAGCGGGGATCCATACCCTGGCACCCGTCGAGGCCGTGGCCTCAGGACCCGAAGGCATGCTCGAGCGTGTCGAGGAAGCCGTAGCGGGTGTTCTCGAGCTGGGGAAGACCCCGGTCATGCTGGGCGGCGAGCACAGCATCACGCTGGGGGCCGTCCGGGCCGTCCGGAAGCGCTATCCGAAGCTTTCGGTGCTTCATCTGGATGCCCATGCAGACATGAGGTCCTCCTACCAGGGCACCCCTTACAGCCATGCCTGTATCGGCAGGCGGATGAAGGAACTCTGCCCGGTCGTACAGGTCGGCATCCGGAGCATGAGTGTGGAGGAGGCTGCCTTTCTCCGCAAAAAAACCGTGCCGCTTTTTTCGGCAGCGGCCATACGAAAGGACAGGACCTGGGTCAGCAAGGTCCTTCGCCACCTCTCGAGGGACGTCTACATCAGTGTCGACCTGGACGCCTTCGACCCCTCGGTGATGCCGGCGACAGGCACCCCCGAACCAGGGGGAATGCTGTGGCATGACGTTCTCGATGTGATCCGGGAGGTCTGTCGGAAGCGGCGCATCGTCGGGTTCGACATTGTCGAACTGGCGCCCATCCCCGGCATGGTAGCCCCGGACTTCCTGGCGGCCAGGTTGGCTTACAGAATGATGGGCTATTTGTCGAAAAAATCCTGATAAAGGAGAGGATGCGTGAATATCTGGGTACCCAAAAAGATCTTCTTCACCAAGGGCGTCGGGAACCACAAGGAAGAGCTGCACTCTTTCGAGCTGGCCCTCCGGAACGCGGGCATCGAGAAATTCAACCTCGTCTACGTGTCGAGCATCTTTCCTCCGGGCTGCAAGATGATATCCAAGGCGAAGGGGCTGCATGAAAAACACCCCGGCGAGATCACCTACTGCGTCATGAGCCGCTGCTCCAGTAACGAGCCGTACCGGATGCTGGCCGCCTCCGTCGGTTGCGCCATCCCGGCCGACACCTCGCAGTATGGCTACATCAGCGAGCACCACGCCTACGGGCAGCCGGAAAAGCCGGCCGGTGACTACGCAGAGGACCTGGCGGCCGCCATGCTGGCCTCCACACTCGGTATCGATTTCGATGTCGACAAGAGCTGGGATGAGAACAAGGAGATCTTCAAGATCAGCGGGAAGATCGTCCGGACGCGAAACGTCACCCAGTCCGCCATCGTCCCGAGAAAAGGCGGGTGGACGACCGTCGTTGCCGCCGCTGTTTTTGTGTTCTAGCCGAGATCAAAAACCGCCCTCATTGCGGGGTTTTGCAAAAAGGACTTGACTTATAGGTCCTCAACGCATAACGTAACAAGATACGACGCGGGGTGGAGCAGTCAGGTAGCTCGTTGGGCTCATAACCCAAAGGTCGGTGGTTCGAATCCATCCCCCGCTACCAGAAAATAAAAAGGGGCCGAGTGCAATCTCGGCCCCTTTCTTTTGGTGCGCCCAGCATGGGCGC